>NZ_JBFREV010000011.1:0-132826 GCF_052114485.1 Cupriavidus sp. KB_39 | reverse complement strand
GAGCCGCTATCATCGGCATGCCCCGCCTCACCTCACCATGACTTTCGATCTCTTCGACGCCCTCCCCGCCGACCCCGACACCCCGTCCGCCACCGAGCCCCTTGGCCCGGGCGCCGTGGTGCTGCGTGGTTTTGCGCGGGATGTCGATAGCAGCCTGCTGGCCACCGTCGAGCAGGTCAGCGCACAGGCCCCGTTCCGCCACCTGATCACCCCCGGTGGGCTGCGCATGTCGGTGGCAATGACCAATTGTGGCGAGGCGGGTTGGGTCTCCGACCGCACCGGTTACCGCTACGACCCCGTCGACCCCGATTCCGGCGCGCCGTGGCCGCCCATGCCCGAGGTGTTCCGCGCGCTGGCCGAGCGCGCCGCCGCCAGCGCCGGCTATCCGGGCTTCGCGCCCGATGCCTGCCTGATCAACCGCTACCTGCCCGGCACGCGGCTCTCGCTCCATCAGGATCGCGACGAACTGGACCTGCGGGCGCCCATCGTCTCGGTCTCGCTCGGCCTGCCCGCCACCTTCCTCTGGGGCGGCCTGCGCCGCGCCGACAAGCCGGCGCGCATCCGGCTCGCCCATGGCGACGTAGTGGTGTGGGGCGGCCCGTCGCGGCTGGTCTTCCACGGCATTGCGCCGCTGCCCGATGACGATCACGCACTCACCGGGCGCACGCGCATCAACCTGACCTTCCGCAAGACACGCTGAGCGGGAAAAYACAAGCGACAAATCCTCGCGCCGGGCACAAGTTGCGCATCCAGCACGGGCCTTGCGGCGTGCAGTACGATACGGCACCACGACAAATGGCTGCCGGCGCCAGACGTCAACAATCGCGCGACCGGCCTCCGAGAGACACCCGCGATGCCTGCCGATTCGACCCCCGCCAATCCCGCCGCCAATCCCGCCGCCGATCCCGCCGCCGATCCCGCCGTCAAACCGGCACCCACCCCCGCCCCGCAATTCACCGGCCGCCCCGCSGACTCCATCCGCGCCGCSCTGCTGATCGCGGCCAGCATCGCCGCGGTCTGGATCGCCGGCCAGGCCGCCGGGGCCCCGCCRGCGCTGATCTGGGCCGGCGCGCTGGTGGTCTCCACCGTGTGCTGCTGGGCCACCGGCGCACTGCCCGAACCSACCGCCACGCTGCTGTTCTTCCTGTGCGCAGTGGTCCTCCACATTGCGCCCGCGCCGGTGGTCTTCTCCGGCTTCACGTCCACAGCCTGGTGGCTGATGTTCGGCGGCGCRGTGACCGGCGTGGCGCTGCGCGGCACGGGGCTGGCGCTGCGGCTGGCGGACATCATCTTCCACAAGCGCGTCAACACCTATCCGCAGGTGATTGCCACGGTGGCCATGAGCGCGGTGGGGCTGGCGTTCCTGATGCCGTCCACCACGGGCCGGGTGCTGCTGTTGATGCCGATCGTGCTGGCGCTGTCGGACCGCCTCGGCTTCCGGCCCGGTTCGAACGGGCGCATCGGCATGGTGCTGACCGTGGCGGCGGCCAGCTACATGCCRCCCACGTCGATCCTGCCGGCCAACATTCCCAACAGCGTGCTGCTCGGCGCGGCCAATTCGCTCTATGGCATCAACCTGAGCTATGGCAGCTACCTGTTGCTGCATTTCCCGGTGCTTGGCGCGCTGAAGACCGTGGTGCTGGTCTGGCTGGTCTGCAAGCTGTTCCCGGAAACGGCGGCGATGACGCCGCAGCCGGCCACCGCGCGCACGGCCATGAGCAAGCCCGAAACGCTGCTCGCGGTGCTGCTGGCGCTGGCCGTGGCSGCGTTCGCCACGGACGCCTGGCACGGCATCTCGCCCGCCTGGATCTCGCTGGCGGCGTGCATCGTCTGCCTGCTGCCCGGCATCGGACTGGTCTCGCCCAAGGCGCTGACCGAGCAGGTGCATCTGGTGCCACTGCTCTACGTGGCCGGCTTCCTCGGCCTGGGCGCGGTGGTCGAGCACACCGGCCTCGGCACGGCCATCAGCGCAGCGCTGCTGCACTGGCTGCCGCTGGCGCCGGGCCATACCGCCGGCAATGTCGGCGCGCTGGGCGCCATGGGGGCCGTGCTCGGGCTGATGTCGACGCTGCCCGCGCTCCCCGCCGTGATGACGCCGCTGGCGCGCGACCTGGCCACCGCCACCGGCCTGCCGCTGGAAACGGTGCTGATGTTGCAGGTACCGGTGTTCTCGACGGTGTTCTTCCCCTACCAGTCGCCGCCCATCGTCATCGCCATGCAGCTGGGCGGCGTGGGCCTGCGGCACGGCACGCGGCTGTGCCTGGCGCTGGCGGCCATCACGGTGGTGGTGCTGCTGCCGCTGGATTACCTCTGGTGGCGCGTGCTGGGCTACCTGCCGTAACCAAACCCCCTGTGGGATTCGGCTGACATCGCGGCGCGCCGTTTGCCGGCAGGCGCCGCGCGGCGCCGTGCGTACCCTCCAAAGTGACAGATTCCGATGCTGGCACGAGGATGGAGGCACCATGGGCGACTTTCCGGACGATCACGGCGCGCACGCCCACCTCGGGGCCCTGATCTCCGAGTTCGTCCGGGGGGATCGCGTCCCCCCTGGCATCCCCCATGGCATCCCCCTCCCCGGCCATGGCCAGACGCTGGCGCGCTGGCAACTGTTCGCCACCATCGCCGCCAGGCGGGGCGCGGTAGCCATCAAGCTGTTCGAGGCCCATGCCGATGCGCTGGCCATCCTCGCCGAAGTCGCCGGCGCCACGCCGGCTCCCGACTCAAGCTGGGCGATCTGGGCGGCGGAACCGCCCGATGCACGCCTGCGCGTGCAGACCGATGATTCGCCCAGCATCCCGCACATTGCCGGCCTGACCGGCAACGACAGCGGCACCGACAGCGGCACCGACACCTTCACCCCCGCCCGCCTCACCGGCCGCAAGGCCTGGTGTTCAGGCGCCTGGGAGGTCTCGCACGCGCTCGTCACCTGCTGGCTGGATCAGGCGGAGCCCGGTCCGCAGCGGCTGGCTATCGTCGACATGGCCGGACCCGGCGTCACCGTCACGCGCGAGGGCTGGCACGCCGTGGGCATGGCCGCCACCGATAGCGGCGATGTCCTGTTCGACGATTGCCCCGCGCTGCTGCTCACCGCGCCCGATGCCTACCTGCGCCGCCCCGGCTTCTGGCACGGCGGGGCCGGCATCGCGGCCTGCTGGCATGGTGCGGCGCTGCCGCTCGCCCACGCCGTGCGCGCGGCGCTGAAGAAGCGGGACGATCCCCACGCTGCCGCCCACCTCGCCGCCATCGACGGCGACCTGCACGCCAGCGCCGCGCTGCTGCGCGAGACCGCGCAATGGATCGACGCCCATCCCACCGAAGACGCCTTCGTGCCGGCCATGCGCGCCCGCACCGTGATCGAGGCCGCCGTGCTGCGCGTGATCCAGCAYGCCGGCAACACGCTCGGCGCCGGCCCGCTGTGCCGCAACCCGRCRCTGGCCGCGCTGTACGCCGACCTGCCCGTGCTGCTGCGCCAGAGCCATGCCGAACGCGACCTCGCCGCGCTGGGCCAGCGGCTGGCGCAGGACGATAGCGATATGGGGGCGCTATGACCGCAACCGCCACGGATTTCCACGCCATGTTCGACAACCCCGACCCGTGGGGCTTCGAGTCGCTCTGGTACGAGGCCCGCAAGCGCGACGTGGTGCTCGCCGCGCTGCCTGACGCGCGCTACGGCGCGGCGTTCGAGGCCGGCTGCGCCACCGGCATGCTGACCGATCGCCTCGCCACGCGCTGCGACCACCTGCTGGCCGTCGATCTCGTGCCCCGCGCCGTGGCCTGCGCGCAGGAGCGCGTGGCGCGGCACAGGCACGTGAAGGTGGCCACCGCCAACCTGCCTGCGGAATGGCCGAACGGCCCCGAGGCCGCCTTCGACCTGATCGTGCTCAGCGAGATCGGCTACTTCTTCGCCCCGGATGCCTGGCTTGAGACCGCGCAACGCGCGGCCGGCGCGCTGACCGATGCGGGCGTGATCCTGGCCTGCCACTGGCTGCGGCCGTTCGCCGAGCGCACCCAGCCCACGCGGCACGTGCACGCTGCCATCGCGCGGCAGCCGGGGCTGCATCGCCATGTGCGGCATCTGGAGCCGGATTTCCTGCTCGAAGTCTGGTCGCGCGACGCGCGGCCACTCCGCCAGCGGGAGGCGCCATGATCGGCGTGGTCGTGCCTGTTCACAACGAGGAAGACCATCTGGAGGCGTGCCTGCGGGCGCTGACCATGGCCGCCACCCATCCGGCGCTCGGCGGCGAGGCGGTGCGCGTGGTGATTGTGCTCGATGCCTGCGACGACGGCTCGGCCGCCATCGCCCAATGCCACGCGCCGGAGCGCATCACCTGCCTGACGATTGCCGCGCGCAACGTGGGCGAGGCCCGTCGTGCCGGCGCCCAGCACCTGCTGGCCCAGCAGGCGCGCTGGCTGGCCTTTACCGATGCCGACAGCCGCGTAGCGCCGGACTGGCTGGTGGCGCAGCTTGCGCTACGCGCCGATGCGGTCTGCGGACTGGTGACGGTGGAGGACTGGAGCCCCCAGCCGCCGCACGTGGCCGTGCGGTTTGCCGCGCGCTACCGGCGCGAGGAGGGGCACCGGCATGTCCACGGCGCCAACCTCGGGGTCTGCTCRCATGCCTACCGGCGCGCGGGCGGCTTCCTGCCGCACCCGGTCAGCGAGGACGTGGCGTTGATCGAGGCGCTGCAGGCCATCAACGCGCATATCGCCTGGAGCACGCTGCCGCAGGTGACCACCAGCGCGCGCGCCCGTGGCCGGCTGGCCGGCGGCTTTGCCGATCATCTTGCGACGCTTGCCGCGCTGCGCGAGGGCGAAACGCTGTTGCCCTGAGCCGGGCGGATTGATCCGGGCCTTACCACTCGAACTTCTGAATTTCCGCTTCCCCGATCGCGCGGTCCTGCACGACGAGATCGAGGTCATAGGCCCCGAGCAGCGCCAGCAGTTGCCCCGCGCTGATGGTCTCGGGGTTCAGCTCCATATGCGAAATCCGGCTTTGACTGATGTCGAGCCGGGCAGCCGCTTCCGCCTGGGTCAGGCCGGCGACCTTGCGTGCGCCTTGCAGCACTTGCCCAAGCTGATCTGTGTTGGAAATCATGACTCTCAGCATCGCGGTCATCCAGGAAAAGTTAAAAATCTATCAATTCTGACCAATGATTGACAAAACCTCCTAGCGCAACATCAAGCGGCTACGCATGCCATAGGTAAGTACCCGCTTCGCGGTTTGTAATGTTGTCAAAATAAAACGCTCGCCCGAGCAGCGCGCCGTGGCAATCCCTACAAACGGAGGGAGGCGGCCCCCTCCGGGCGGGCGCCGGCGGCGTGGAACGAAGCTTGCGGCGGTCAGGGAATTCCTATTCGAWAACGGAGACACCCCCATGGACCCGATCGAGACCCCCATCGACCGCCTGGACGATCCCGAGCGCGCCCCGGTCACCGGCACGCGCCGGCTGGCCGTGGTCACCGGTGCCTCTACGGGCATTGGCTATCACCTCGCGCAGTGCTGCGCGGACCACGGCATGGACCTGATCATCGCGGCGGACGAGCCGCAGATCGAAGCGGCGGCGCAGACACTGCGCACCGAAGGCACCACCATCGAGGCCATCCAGGCCGATCTCTCCACCCCGGCCGGCGTGGACAAGCTGCTGGCCGCCACGCGCGGGCGGCAGGTGGACGTGCTGTGCGCCAACGCCGGGCGCGGCCTGGGCCGCGCCTTCCTGGACCAGGCATTTGCCGATATCGAGCATGTGGTGGAAACCAACGTCACCGGCACGCTCTACCTGCTCCATCACATCGGCCAGACCATGCGCGAGCGCGCCGAGGGCCGGATCCTGATCACCGGGTCCATCGCCGGCTTCATGCCGGGCACCTATCAGGCGGTCTACAACGCCACCAAGGCCTTCCTGGACTCGTTTTCGTTCGCCTTGCGCCACGAACTGCGCGATACCCGCGTCACGGTGACCTGCCTGATGCCGGGGGCCACGGAGACCGAGTTCTTCGACCGCGCCGACATGCTCGACACGCGCATCGCCCAGGAGAAGAAGGCCGATCCGGCCGAGGTGGCGCGCATCGGCTTCGAGGCCATGATGCGGGGCGAGGGCGACGTGATTACCGGCTGGCAGAACAAGCTGCGCGCGGCCATCGCCATGGTCACGCCGTCCGATGTGCTGGCGGAACAGCACCGCAAGATGGCCGAACCGATGAGCGGCGACGCGGTGCCGAGCGTGGAGAACGAGCCGCGCGCCGTGGAAGAGAAGTAAGAAGGGGAATCAGCGCCGCCGCGCGGCAATGACCAGCGCGATCCCGCCGAGGATGGCCACCGCGCTGACGGCCAGCCGCGCGGTCATCGGCTCGCCCAGCCAGGCGATGCCGCCCAGCGCGGCCAGCACCGGCACGCTCAGTTGCACCGTGGCCGCCGTGGTGGACGCCAGCCAGCGCAGCGCGGCGTACCAGATCACATAGCCGATGCCGGACGTCACGGCGCCCGAGGCCACCGCCAGCACCACCCCGCGCCAGTCGACCGAAAGCTGGGCGACCGCCCCCACGCTCACCACGCTCACCGCCAAGGCTATCGGCACCCCGCGCACGAAGTTGCCGGCGGTGGCGGCCAGCGCGTCCGGCGCGCCCCGGCCCCGCAGCGAATAGACGCCCCAGCCGATGCCGGCGACGGCCATCAGCAGCGTCGCCCCGGGCGGCGGGGCCTGCAAACCCGGCAGCACCAGCCAGACCAGCCCCRCCAGCGCCAGCGCAATGCCGAGCCACTGCACCGCGCGCAGGCGGTCGCCGCGCCGCAGGCCATCGCCGATCATGGTCGCCTGCACGCTGGCGAACAGCACCAGCGCCCCGGTGCCGGCGGCCAGCCGCAGGTAGGCGAACGAAAAKCCGCACGCGTAGACCAGTAGCGCCGCCGCGCCAATCCAGTCGCCCCCCATGCGCGCCCTGCCCCGCGCCCGCAGGTGCAGGATCGCCCCCAGCACAAGGGCGGCCGAAGCCACCCGCACCAGCGTGAACGTGGCCGCGTCGATGCCGGTGCCCTTCAGCGCCGCCCGCGCCAGCAGCGAATTGGCCGCGAAGGCGACCATCGCCAGCGCGGTCAGGGCGGCCGTGGTGGCTGCCGTGGCGGGGGGTGCCGGGAGGGTGGACGGCGGGGTGGACGGCGGGCGGGACATCATCGATTTGTCATTTGGGGGAAGGGGGCCGATGAACCATACTGGGCCATGATGCGCCCATGCAGGCGCCCCCCACCAGCCCGATCCAGGAGACCAACATGCTCAGGGACAGCCATGCTTTCAGCGGATTTTCGGTCAACGACCTCGCCATGGCCAAGGACTTCTACGCCAACACGCTCGGCCTCGTGGTCACGGAGGAGCACGGCATGCTCGCGCTCAACCTGGCCGGCGGCAACCACGTGCTGCTCTACCCCAAACCCAACCACGCGCCGGCCACGTTCACGGTGCTGAACTTCCCGGTCCCCAGCGTCGACAAGGCCGTGGACGACCTCTCGCACCACGGCGTGCGCTTTGAAATGTATGACGAACCCGACCTGAAGACCGACGCGCGCGGCATCTGCCGGGGCGAAGGCGGCCCCGTCATCGCGTGGTTCAAGGACCCGGCCGGCAACATCCTCTCGATCCTCGAGGCAGAGTAGCCGGCGCCGCCACAGGTCTCCGGCGTTGCGGGTCGGTGTGCGTGCCAATACACTAGTGCCTCCAACCCACACCCCAACGGCGTGCTGCCTGGCAGGCGCCGTGACGACAGCAACGGTGGAGACACATGACGGTTCGAAGAAAGACGCCCGACGCGCTGCGCAGCGCGCGCTGGTTTGCCCCCGATGACCTGCGCTCCTCGGGCCATCGCTCGCGCATCATGCAGATGGGCTACGCGCCCGACGAGTGGATGGGCAAGCCGCTCATCGCCATCCTGAACACCTGGTCGGACATCAACCCCTGCCACGCCCACTTCCGCCAGCGCGTGGAAGACGTCAAGCGCGGCATCCTGCAGGCCGGCGGCTTCCCGGTGGAGCTGCCCGCCATCTCGCTCTCSGAAAGCTCGGTCAAGCCGACCACCATGCTCTACCGCAACCTGCTCGCCATCGAGGCAGAGGAGYTGATCCGCTCGCATCCGGTGGATGGCGCGGTGCTGATGGGCGGCTGCGACAAGACCACGCCGGGCCTGCTGCTGGGCGCCACCAGCGCCGGCGTGCCCGCCATCTACGTGCCGGCCGGGCCGATGCTGCGCGGCAACTACAAGGGCAACGTGCTCGGCTCCGGCTCGGACGCCTGGAAATACTGGGACGAGCGCCGCGCCGGCAACCTGAGCCAGGCCGAGTGGATCGGCATCGAGGGCGGCATCGCGCGCAGCCACGGCACCTGCATGACGATGGGCACCGCCAGCACCATGACCGCCATCGCCGAGACGCTGGGCATGAGCCTGCCCGGCGCGTCGTCGATTCCGGCGGCAGACGCCAACCATATCCGCATGGYCTCCGAGTCGGGCCGGCGCATCGTCGACATGGTCTGGGAAGACCTCACGCCGGCGCGCATCCAGACCCGGGCGGCGTACCTGAACGCCATCGTGGTGGCCATGGCCATGGGCTGCTCCACCAACGCCATCATCCACGTGATTGCCATGGCGCGCCGCGCCGGGCATGACATCGGGCTGGACGACTTCGACGCCGCCAGCCGGCACGTGCCAGTTATCGCCAACATCCGGCCCAGCGGCGACAAGTACCTGATGGAAGACTTCTACTACGCGGGCGGGCTGCCGGCGCTGATGAGCCGCATCCGGGACAAGCTCGACCTGACCGCGCTGACCGTGACCGGCCGTACGCTGGGCGAGAACATCGCCGGGGCCGAAGTCCACAATGACGATGTGATCCGTACGACGGAGAACGCGCTGTACCGGGAAGGCGCGCTGGCCGTGCTGCGCGGCAATATCGCGCCGGACGGCTGCGTGATCAAGCCGAGCGCCTGCGACCCGCGCTACTTCCGCCATACCGGGCCGGCGCTGGTGTTCGACGATTACCCGTCGATGAAGGCTGCCGTGGAGGACGAGAGCCTCGACGTGACCGCCGACCACATCCTGATCCTGCGCAACGCCGGCCCGCAGGGCGGCCCCGGCATGCCGGAATGGGGCATGCTGCCGATCCCGAAGAAGCTGGTGAAGCAGGGTGTGCGCGACATGCTGCGCATGTCCGACGCRCGCATGAGCGGCACCAGCTATGGCGCCTGCATCCTCCATGTGTCGCCSGAGGCGTACATCGGCGGGCCCTTCGCGCTGGTGCGCACCGGCGACCTGATCTCGGTGGACATCGACCGGCGCAGCATCCACCTGGAGGTATCCGACGAAGAACTGGCGCGCCGCCGCGCCGCCTGGACCCCGCCGCCGCCCCGCTATGCGCGCGGCTACGGCTTCATGTTCTCGCAGCACATCCGCCAGGCCAACGACGGCTGCGACTTCGACTTCCTGCAGACCGACTTCGGCGACCCCGTGGGTGAGCCGAGCATCTACTGACCGCAAGCCTTCCGCAAGCATCCTCCCCGATAATGACGGGCGCGCCGCCCCCGGCCGCGCCCCGCCCTTCTTCCCAGATCTCTCCCAGACAGGACCAATTCCGCATGAAACCCCGCCTCCTGCAGCACGGCCGCCTGCCCGAACACACCGAAGCCCGCCTGGCCGAATCTTTCGACGTGCACCCGCTCTGGGCCGAGACCGACCCCGCCGGCTACCTGGCCGCCCACGGCGCCGAGTTCGTGGCGATGACCACCCGGGCCGCCACCGGCGTGGACGGCAAGATGCTGGCCGCGCTGCCGAACCTGCGCGTGATTTCCAGCTTCGGCGTGGGGCTCGACAAGCTCGACCTGGACACCGCCCGCGCGCGCGGCATCGCGGTGGGCTACACGCCGGACGTGCTCAATGACTGCGTGGCCGACACGGCGTTCGCCCTGCTGATGGACGCGGCGCGCCAGGTCAGCGCGGCAGACCGCTACGTGCGGCGCGGCGCGTGGCCCAAGGCCCCGTATCCGCTGACCACGCGCGTCAGCGGCAAGCGGCTGGGCATCGTCGGCATGGGGCGTATCGGGCGCGTGATCGCGCAGCGCTCGTCGGGCTTCGACATGGAAGTGCGCTACTTCGGCCGCAAGCCGCAGGACGGCGTGGCCTATGGCTTCGAGCCGTCCGTGGAGGCGCTGGCGCGCTGGGCGGACTTCCTGGTCGTGGCCACCTCGGGCGGGCCMGAGACGCGCCACCTGATCTCCGCCGGCGTGCTGGAAGCGCTCGGGCCGCAGGGCTACCTGATCAATATCGCGCGCGGCACCGTGGTGGACGAGGCCGCGCTGGTCGACGCCCTGACCCACAAGCGCATCGCCGGCGCCGGGCTGGACGTCTACGAGAACGAACCGCACGTGCCCGAGGCGCTGTTCGGCCTGGACAACGTGGTCCTGCTGCCCCACGTGGCCAGCGGCACGCACGAGACGCGCGCAGCCATGGCCGGCCTCGTGTTCGAGAACCTGGAGAGCTTCTTCGCCTCCGGCGCGGTGGTGAAATCGGCGCTCTGATCCGCCGATCGCCCCCTTGGTCGCCCCGTTACCACGTGTAGCCGGGGCGACACAGACGCGAAACACTGGCGGGGCACCCCCGGGACTACACTGGGCATTCCAGCTTTTTACGGAGCGTGCGATGCCCGACTCTCCTGCCTCGCCACCATCGACAGCATCGATCCCCCGCCGGCGCCACCTGCTGGCGCTGGGCCTGGGCAGCGCCGGCCTGACCGCGCTGGCCCGCGTGGCACCCGCCGCCGAACCCCGGCCGGCCACCGCCGCCACGCTCCCCCTGACCGCCCAGACCACCGAGGGCCCGTATTACTTCGATGCGGGCAAGATCCGGCAGGACATCACCGAAGGCCAGCCCGGCGTGCCGCTCGAGGTGCGCTTCACCGTGGTGGACGTGCAGGGCCGCCCGCTCGCCGGCCAGCGCGTGGATCTCTGGCACTGCAACGCCGCCGGCGTGTACTCGGGCTATGACGGCCAGCGCGACGACAAGGGCCAGCGCATTGCCACGCGCGGCCAGACCTTCCTGCGCGGCAGCCAGCCAGTGGGCGCCGATGGCGTGGCGATGTTCCGCACGATCTATCCCGGCTGGTACGCCGGGCGCGCCACCCATCTGCATATGAAGGTGCTCGACCCGGCCGGCCGGGCGCACCTGACCACGCAGTGCTTCCTGCCCGATGCGCTCAACGAGTATCTGTATAGCCAGCTCCCTGCCTACCGGCGCCGGCAGGTGCGCGGCACGCTGAACAGCAACGACGGCATCGCGCTGATGGCCGGCGAGACCGTGCTCGGCGCCGTGCGCGAGGCGCACGACCGCTACGTGGCCACGCTGACGCTGGTGGTGGACCCCGCCGGCACCGCCCCGCGCGAGGGGTTTTCCGATCATCCGCCGCCGGACCGTCCGCCGCTGTCCCGCGATGGCCGCCGCCCGCCCCCTCCCCCCGGCCAGGGCGAGCAGGCCGCCCCCGAGGCAGGCAGCGCCCGCGCCGCCGCGCTCATCCCCGGCGTGCGGCTGTAGGCCCCCTGGCCTCCGGCCGCCATCCACCATCCGGCCAAGGTCTCCATCAATGCCCGCCATGGAAAAAATGCAAAATCCACGGCAATGACCAGACATGACCCGTAATTGTTAGTTATGCTCCCCAGGGGCGGGCCGATGGCCTGCCGATCAACCGGGCGTTGACGATCCGGTACATCATGGGGAGCGGCGCATCCTTGGGAGCGCCGCGTTCGGCGCGGTTCTCCAGGAGGGGATGTTCTCCGATGCAGCGCAGCTGGTTTCTCGCGTTGACGATTGCCCTGGCGACCCTGGCTACGCTGTTCCCGGTGGGAATCGGCGTGTTCATGGCGCAGCTGGAGGCCAATCGGCGCGAAGCCGACCAACTCGCGGTGTTCGCCGACGCGGCGCTGCGGCGCGGCGAAGCGGTCATGAGCCAGGCCATCAGCGCCATCCAGGACATGGAGCAGCTCCGCGACGAGCCCTGCTCCCCGTCGAATCTCGTCGAACTCCGGCGCATCACCTACAGCTATCGCTTCCTCCAGGACGCCGGCGTCTATGGCCGCGGCCGCCGCCTGTGCTCGGCGCTGCTGGGCCCGGTGCAGGCGCGCACCCTGCCGCTGCCGCCGCCCGACTGGCGCACGCCCGATGGCTACGACTTCTGGTTCGACCTCGCCAACCCGTTCAGCGCGCCGCGTCGGACCATCCTGATGGGCCGCAACGGCAACCATGTGTCGATCGATCCGCAGGTTTTCGTCGATGTGGTGGACCGCGACACGCGCATGCTCGCCGTGGTGCATACCGATGCCGGCCGCATCTTCGCCACCACGCAGGGCGCCAACCTCGCCCGGCTGCAGCGCGCCTACGCCGACCATGCCTACGGCACCGGCGGCGCCGCCGAGCATGAGGACGACGCCGCCGTAGTGCTGCGCAAGTCACGCACGATGCCGTTCGCGGTGGTGGTGCTGGCCCCGCGCGCGGCACTGCTGACCAACTGGAAGGCGCTGCTGGTGGGCGGGCTGATCGTCGGGCTGGCCGCCGGGGTGCCATTCGGCATCCTGGTCTGGCGGCGCGCCACGCGGCGCTTCAGCCTGGAGGGCGAGTTGCGCGGCGCGGTGCGGCGCCACGAGATGGCGGTGCACTACCAGCCCATCGTCGCGCTCTCGGACAACCACTGCGTGGGCGTGGAGGCGCTCGTGCGCTGGCGCCGTAACGGCCGGCTGGTGCGTCCCAACCTGTTTATCCCGATGGCCGAGAACGCCGGGCTGATCCAGCAGATCACCGATCAGGTGCTGGACATCGTGCTGACCGAGCTGGGCACGCTGCTGCGGCGGCATCCGTCGTTCTATGTCTCGATCAACGTGGGCGCGGAGGACCTGAAGAGCCGGCGCTTCCTGAGCGTGCTCGACGCGCGGCTGCGGGACACCGGCATCGCGCCGGCGCAGATCCGCATCGAGGCCACCGAGCGCGGCTTCCTGGAGCCGGACGTGGCGCGCGACACCATCCAGGCCTTCCGGGACGCCGGCCATCCGGTCTATATCGACGACTTCGGCACGGGGTACTCGAGCCTCTCCTACCTGGAGAGCTTCAAGGTGGATGCGCTCAAGATCGACAAGTCGTTCGTCGATACGATGGGACAGGAGGCGGCCACCAGCACCGTGGCGCCGCATATCATCGCCATGGCGCGCTCGCTCGGGCTGGAGGTGGTGGCCGAAGGCATCGAGGACAGCGCCCAGGCCGACTACCTGCGCGAGCAGGGCGTGGACTACGGGCAGGGCTGGCTGTTCGGGCGGCCCGTGCCGGCCGTGGAGCTGGCCCAGTTCCTGAGCAAGAACGCCGCGCCGGCGGCACCGGCGCCGGCCTGACGCAAACCCCAAGATCGATAAAAAAAGGAGGCCCGATGTCCCTGTCCACCCTGTTCCTGACCGCTGCCGGCGTTGGCCTGGCGGTGGCCGCCCCGGTCGGCCCGATGGGCATGCTCTGCATTCGCCGCACGCTGGCCGAGGGGCCTCGCGCCGGGCTGGCGATCGGGCTTGGCATTGCCTGYGGSGATGCGGTCTACGGGATGGTGGCGGCGCTSGGGYTGGTCGGCATCTCGCAGTTCATGCTGGCCTATGACAAGCCGCTCCACCTGGCGGCCGGGCTGTTTTTGGTCTACCTGGGCCTGCGCACGTTCTTCCACACGCCGACCGAGACCGTGGCCACGCTGCGCGGCAACGGCTCGCGCCGCCGGGCCTTCGCCAGCGCCCTGCTGCTGACGCTGACCAACCCGCAGACCATCATCATGTTCGCCGCGCTGTTCGCCACACTGGCGCCGCGCGGGCCGTTCTCGACCCCCATCGCCCTGACCACGGTGCTGGGGGTGTTCTGCGGATCGATTGCCTGGTGGTGCGTGCTGGTGGCGATGGTCACCGGCGCCCGCCACGCGCTGGGCCAGCGCGTGCGGCAGTGGATCGACCGCGTCACCGGCCTCGCGCTGGCCGCGTTCGGCGTGGCGGAGATCCGGCGGTCGATCTAGGCGCGTTGGGCGCTTACTCCGCCTTGGCCCCCGAGTCCTTGGCCACCTTGGTCCACTTGACGGTCTCGGTCTTGATGAAGCCGGCGAGCTGCGGCGGCGTCATGTCGCCGGCGGTCACGCCCTGTTCCTCGAAGCGCTTCTGCACGTCCGGCTGCTTCAGCACCTTGGCCAGCTCGGCGCTCATGCGCTGGCGCACGGCCTCGGGCGTGCCGTGCGGCGCCATCAGCGCGTACCACGTGGTCACTTCGTAGCCCGGCACGCCGCTTTCCGCCACGGTCGGCACGCCCGGATAGGCCGCCGAGCGCTTGGCCGTGGTCACCGCCAGCGCCTTCACCTTGCCGCTCTTCACATGCGGATTGGCCGACGGACTGGTCTCGATGGCCATCTGGATCTGGCCGGCGATCAGGTCSGTCATCATCGGCGCGCCGCCCTTRTACGGCACGTGGGCGATGTCGGTGCCGGTGGCCGCGCGGAACAGCTCGCCCGAGAGGTGCTCGGTGCTGCCGATGCCCGCCGAGCCGTAGTTCACCTTGCCCGGATGCGCCTTGATATAGGCGATCAGCTCCTGCACGGTCTTGGCCGGAATCGACGGATTGACCAGCAGCACGTTCGGCGTCAGCGCCACCATGCCGATCGGTTCCAGGTCTTTCTGGAAGTCGTACGGCAGGGTCTTGTAGATGCCCGGCGCCATGGTGTGGGCGACGGTGGCCAGCAGGAAGGTGTAGCCGTCCGGATTGGCGCGCGCCACGATGGACCCGCCAATGGTGCCGCCCGCGCCGGGGCGGTTGTCCACCACCATCGGCTGGCCCAGCGCCTCGCCCAGTTTCTGGCCCACGGCCCGGCCGATGATGTCGGTGGTGCCGCCCGAGGCGAAAGGCACGACCAGCGTGATCGGCTTGGACGGCCAGCTATCGGCGGCGAAGGTGGGGATGGCAGGGAGGGCGGCAAGGGTGGCGGCGGCGCCAAGGCAGGCCTTGAGCACGGCACGGCGCGGCATGCGGATGGTCATGCGGGTCTCCGGGGGATTTTCTGGATATGTAATCCCCCCACTGTACTGAGACGTCCGCRTCACAACCAGCCCCACGCCGGCGGGAGGTCTTCAGGATTTGTGAAGGGTCGCCCCGGGCCAGCGGCCCGCCGTTACCAGCCCGCGCGCCACGCTGTCCAGCACGCTGCGGGCGGCCAGGCCGGCCGGGGACAGTTCGTCGTCGGACAGGCTGACCAGCAGGTTGGGCCGGCGCACGCCCGCATCGGCAATCTCGATCAGCACCAGCGGCTCGCCCAGATGCCGCGCCACGGCCGCGCCGGGCTGGATGGTCGCCCCGAGGCCGGCRCGCACCGCATCCATCAGCACGGCCAGTCCGTCGATCTCCGCCACCACGTTGAGAGAGCGCTCACTACGCGCGAAGGCCGCGTTCAGCACCGCGCGCAGSCCGTGSGCGTTGCTGGGCAGGATCAGCGGCAGGCYGTCGAGTGCCTCCAGATGCACCGGATCGGTGGTCGGCAGGCCCGGCTGGTCCGGCCGGGCGATCACGAACAGCCGTTCCTCCAGCAGCGGCACCACGCTCCAGCGCTGGCCGGGTTCGAGCTGGAACAGCACGGCGAGGTCAAGCTGGCGCGCGCCGATCATCGTGGCGAGGTTGCCCGAGAGGCTCTCCACCAGATGCAGGCGGATGTCCGGGTAGCGCTCGCGCATGGCCAGCATGAACGGCGGGCCCATGACGGAGAGTGTGCTCGGCGCCATGCCCACGCTGACATGGCCCGAGAGGCGCGCGGTGCGCGCGGCGCGGGCGGCGTCATCGGCATGGCGCAGCGCCAGTTGGGCCTGGCGCCAGAAGGCGAGCCCGGCGTCGGTCGGCACCACGCCGGTGGAGGTGCGCTGGAGCAGCCGCGTGGACAGTTCGCTTTCGAGCCGGCTGATCTGCTGGCTCAGCGCGGACGTGACCACGCCCAGCCGCTGGGCCGCCTGGCCCATGCTGCCCAACTCCACCACATGCACGAAGTAGCGCAATTGGCGCAATTCCATCGTCTTCATCCCAGATCTGTCACGCGGAGCCGGTATTGTGCCTGTGCCGGGCCGCCTGGGCGGACAAAGCGGGCCAGGATCACCAAACTTCACAGAAGTCATCCATACGCTGGTTGACCGAGCGTCCATACTGGATAAGCATGTAGGCAACCCCTGCGCAGGACCCACCTTCCACCCAAGGTATCCACCGGAGCTTTCCACCATGAACAGCCTTCCACCGACGCTGTGGTCTTTCCCCGCTTTTTCGTTCCAGGGCGCCTACGCGCTGGACGACAAGATGATCGAGAACTGGCGCAAGATGATGGGCCTGAACGCCGATTTCGCGAAATCCTGGATGGATGAAGCCCAGTTCGACTGGGCCTCCTGCTTCATGCCGCAAGACCCCGAGGAACTGTACGCGCGGCAGTGGACCAACCAGATGCCCTTCTTCTCGATCCCGATGCACTACGCCACCGCCATGCTGGAGCAAGGCGCGGCCATGCAGCGCGCCTGGCTCGACAACTGGGGCCGCATGTTCGGCATGTTCGGTATGCCGACGCTGCTGCCCGCGATGCCGGTGATGCCCGACATCGCCGCCGTGGCGACATCCGAAGGGGACATCGTCGACGTACCGGCCGTYGCCGTGCGCGAGACCCCGCGCAAGGGCAAAAGTGTCTGAAAACCGTCACTGAAGCCGACAGGTTCCCCGGGCTTTACACGGTATTTTCTGCAACGCACGGCCCTGACGCGACGTTTGCATCACAAATTGATCGGCACGATTGATGCGTCTACTGTTTAGTCAGTATGCTGATCGAGACACAAAGCGCCACCTGCCCGATGGCTTATAAAGCTGTTGAGGGCGCAGTCGAGGCAGGTATCTGAATCGCGCCCCATCCCGCGAGGCCCTTATGAGCAAGACCCTTATCTCCAGCATCTTCGTCGCCGCCGCTGCCATCGTCGCGATGCCGCTGGCCCACGCCCAGCAAAAGCCCGTGGACCCGTACACGCAAGGTGCCAAGGTCGGCAAGCCCGAYCCGTACACCGACGGTGCCAAGTCCGGCAAGTTCGATCCGTACACGGATGGCGCGAAGTCGTCGACCAAGACCGACCTGGCGCCGAGCAAGCCGGACCCGTACACCTCGGGCGCCAAGAGCGGCAAGCCCGACCCGTACCTGGACGGCGCCAAGACCGGCAAGCCTGATCCGTACACCGACGGCGCCAAGAAGTAAGGCGAACCGTCAGGCGGCAAGCCAGCCGCCCGTGACATCCGGCGCCTGATACCCGGAATGCCCGGCACGCCCGCAAGGACGTGCCGGGCTATTTTTTTATCCTCCATCGTGCGGTGGATTTGCTCATCGCGGGCAGGCCATTCAGAATAGCGCTTCGTCCGGCTCGCCCCCGCCGGCGAGGAATCCATCTTGACTAGCCGCGCCCCTGCCGTCAAAGCCGACCCACCGGTCGCCTTTGGTCCGTTTACGCTGCATATCGCGCAGCGCCTTTTGCTGGAGTCCGGCCGCCCCGTGCGGTTGGGTGCGCGTGCGCGCAGCATCCTCGCCGCGCTGGTCGAACGTGCCGGCGAGGTAGTGAGCAAGGCCGCGCTGATCGCCTATGCCTGGCCCGACGGCGATGCCGAGGAAGCCACGCTGCGCGTGCACATGGGTGCGCTGCGCAAGGTGCTCGGCGATGGCCAGGGCGGCACGCGCTACATCGCCAGCGTGGCCGGACGCGGCTACTGCTTCGTCGCGCCGGTGGCACGCGCCACCGCCGAAGGTGCGCCCGGCGCACTCCCGGCAGCCCCCGCCCATGACGCCCACCTCCCCGCCCGCGTGACCCGCGTCATCGGCCGGGAAACCCTGATCGCCGCGCTCGCCCAGAGCCTGCCGCAGCGGCGCCTGCTCACGCTGTGCGGCGCGGGCGGCATGGGCAAGACCACCATCGCGCTGGCCATGGCCGAACGGCTGCTGCCGGACTATGCGGACGGCGTGCGCTTCGTGGACCTTGGCCGCGTKGCCGACCCGGGACTGGTGGACGCCGCGCTGGCCGCCACGCTCGGCATGACGGCCGGCCCCACCGCGCGCGCGGCGCTGGTGGATGCGCTGCGGCACCGGCGCATGCTGATCGTGCTGGACAGTTGCGAGCAYGTGATCGACGCCGTGGCCCTGCTGGTACTGGCGCTGCTGCAGGGGGCGCCGGACGTCCACCTGCTCGTCACCAGCCGCGAGCCGCTGCAATGCGAGGGCGAATGGGTCCAACGCGTGCCGCCGCTCGCCCTGCCCTCCCCGCGCAACGAAATCAGCGCCGACGAGGCGATGCGCTACCCGGCCGTGCAGCTATTCGTSGAGCGCGCCATCCACAGCGCCGACACCTTCCAGCTRCCGGACGCCGACGCGCCCGGCGTGGTCATGCTCTGCGCCAGCCTCGACGGCATGCCGCTGGCCATCGAACTGGCCGCCGCGCACGTGGAGACCTTCGGCGTCGCCCATCTGCGCCGGCTGCTGGACGACCGCTTCCAGATGTCGGCGTACAACAGCGACATCGTGCAGCCCCGCCACCGCACCCTGCGCGCGCTGCTGGACTGGAGCTACGACGTGCTGCCCGCCACCGAGCGCGTCGTGCTGACGCGGCTGGCCGTGTTCACCGGCGAATTCACGCTGGCCTGGGCGCGCGCGGTACTGGTGGACGCCGAGGTCAGCCGGGGCGATGTGGACACCGGCATCGCGTCGATGGTCGCCAAGTCGCTGGTCAGCGTGGATGCCAGCGAAGGCGTGGTGCGCTACCGGCTGCTCGCCACCACGCGCGCCTATGCGCTGGAACGGCTGGCCCGGGACGGCGCGCTCCGCGACCTCCAGGCCCGCCATGCGCTGCACTGGCGCGATGCACTGCGCGCCACCTGGACCGACGARCCGACGCTGACGCAGGCCGAATGGGCCGCGCGCTACGGCAACGCCATCGACGACGTGCGGGCCGCCATCGGCTGGGCGCTCTCCCCGGACGGCGACGCCGCCCTGGGCGCCACGCTGATCATCGCCGCGCTGCCGCTGGGCTACTTCCTCTCCCGTCTCGACGAATTCTGCGGCTACGCAGCGCGCGCGCTGGCGCTGGCCGACGAGGGCGCCGCCCCGCTCGACCCCACGCTGACCACGCGGCTGCGCGTGGCGCTGGGCACGCTGATCTATCACACGCGCGGCGTGGCCGCCGGCGCCGAAGACGCCTACCAGCGCGCGCTGCGCGACGCCACCGCGCTGGCGCAGCCAGGGGCGCAATCGGGCCCGCAACAGCAGGCGCTGGCCGGCATCGGCATGATCGCGCTGGCTTCTGGCGACTACGCCGCCGGGCGGCGCCACGCCGAGACCATGTGCGCACTGGCCGATCAGGACGGCGATGCGATGGCCCGCCTGTGGGCCGAACACACGCTGGCGCTGGCCCACCACTATCTGGGCGACCACGCCACGGCGCGGCATCTCGCGCGGCACGTGCGCACCCATCCGAGCCCGCTGGTGCGGCCCGTGGACAACCTCACCGCGCTGGTGGACCGCCGCGTCTGCATGCGCATCGTCGAGGCGCGCACGCTGTGGATCGAGGGCTACGCGGACAGCGCCGCGTCGCTGGTCGCCCAGTGCGTGGAAGACGCGCTGACCGACATGCCGCTGGCACTGGCGCAGGCGCTGGCATTCGCGGCCTGCCCGATCGCGCTGTGGCGCGGCGACGAGACCGCACTGGCCGACTACGCCAACCGGCTGCGCGAGCACTCGTTGCAGCACGCGCTGGTGGCGTGGCACGGCTGGGTGGAGATGCTCGACGGCGCGCTCGCGCTGCGCGACGATGCGCCGGGTGCCGTCGACACCGACGCGCACCATCGCCTGCAAGCCCGGATCACGCACACCGGCGGCAAGCAGGCCGATCTCTACGCCACCTTCGGCGCCCGCTTCGTGACGCCGCTGGCCATCACGCGCGCGACGGCGGGCAAGTCCGGCTGGTGCATGGCCGAAGTGCGGCGCGTGGCCGCCGAGGCGCACCCGCATCGGCACACGCACGCRGGCCGGYTGGCCGCCGCATCGGCGTTCGAGGACGCGTTGGACGTGGCCCACGCCCAAGGCGCACGCGCCTGGGCGCTGCGCGCCGCCACCAGCCTCGCCCGGGTGCGCCATGAACTGGGCGAYGCTGACGACAGCACGCGCGCGGCTGAGTTGCTCGCGTCGATCTGCGCACGCATGCCCGAAGGACACGCCACGCGCGACTACCGGACCGCGCAGGCTGCGCTGGCGGATTGCGCCGCGATGCCGGCCATCGCACCCGAAGCCGACGCGGCGACCACGCAGGCACGCGCATGATCATGGCGAATACGGACCCTGACAGCGCGGCCGGGCGCGCGTACCGCTTTGGCGCCTTCCTGCTACGGCCCGCGCGGCGCGAGCTGCTGGCGGACGGCGTGCCGGTGACGCTGGGCAGCCGCGCCTTCGACCTCCTCGCCGCGCTGGTCGAGCACGCCGGGCAGGTCGTTTCCCGCGATGCGCTGACCGCGGTGGCGTGGCCGCGCATGGTCGTGGAGGACAGCAGCCTGCGCGTGCAGATCGCCCATTTGCGGCGCGTGCTGGGCCCGGAAGGGCCGGGCATCGTCACGGTGCCGGGTCAGGGCTATCGCTTCGACGGCGTGGTGCAGGTCGTGGACGAGGGGGCCGCGCCAGCGGCGCAGGTCATACCGGCCGCGCGCGTGCTGCCGCGCCGCCTCACCGCCATCATCGGGCGCGATGCCGAGGTGGCCCGCGTGCAGGCGGCGGTCCAGCCGGGGCGAGTTGTCACCCTGGTCGGCATCGGCGGCATCGGCAAGACCACCGTGGCGCTGGCCGCCACCGAGCGGCTGGCGGGGGACTATGCCGATGGGATCTGCTACCTGGACCTCGGCACGCTGCCCGACCCCGTACAGGGTCTCGCCGCCGCGTTCGGCGCGGCGCGGATGGACGCGCTCGGCCACGCCATGGCCGGCCATCGGCTGCTGGTGGTGCTGGACGGCTGCGACTACGCACCGGAAGCCGTGGCCGCCCTGCTCGCGCAACTGGCGCAGGCGCCCGGCGTGGCGGTACTGGCCACGAGCCGCCACCCGCTCGGCGCCGCCGCCGAACACCGCCTGCGGCTGCCGCCGCTGGACCTGCCTCCTGAGGGAGAGATCGAGATCGACGCGCCCCGGGCGCTGACCTTCGGCGCGGTGCAGCTATTCGCCTCCCGCGCGCAGGCCAGCGGGGCCGGCTACACGCTGACCGACCGCGACGCCCCGGTCGTAGCCGCGCTCTGCCGGCGACTCGACGGCCTGCCGCTGGCCATCGAACTGGCCGCCGGCTGCGTCGACGCGTTCGGCGTGCTCGGCCTGCTCGACCAGGCCGACGATCGATTCAACCTGCTCGAAGCCCGCCGCCGCAGCCCGCAGGAACGCCAGCGCTCGCTGCGGGCGTCGCTGGATTGGAGTTACACCCGGCTGTCCGCCCCAGCGCAGACCGCGCTGCAACGGCTGTCGGTGCTCGACGGGACGTTCACGCTGGCGTCCGCCACGGCAGCCATCGGCGCGGATGGCATCGACAACGCGGCAGCAGCGGACCTGCTGGAAGCGCTGGTGGCGCAGTCGCTCGTATCGCCGGAAGCCACCGATGACGGCCCGCGCTTCCGCCTGTCCGCCATGGTCCGCGCCTACGCGCGCGAGCGGCTGCGGGCCGTTACTTCGCCTCGATAGACTGGTAGGTGGAGACGTAGGTCGCGTCCGCGTAGACCCACGAGCGTATGAGGTTGATGCGCATGTCTTCGACATAAGACATGGTGTACCGGCGGCTGGTTTCGGCGCCCTCGGTCTCCGTGCAGATCATGTCGATGGCCATGCCGGTTAGCGTGGGCAGGATCTGGCTTGCCGCGTAGCGCCCGCCGGTCCGGCAAACCACCTTCGCCAGCTTCGGCGCGCCCGACACCTCCCCGCGCCACGACGATACGGAGAACGTCATCCGGGCATCGGGCTTCACGGTGGCGGGACGCTGCGCCGGCTCGTTCAGCATGACGTACTGGGGCGGCTCCATGGCTTTGGCGCCGTGCGTGTATTCCTGCTGTTTCATCGTCCACGGGAAGGTGTCCCCGAGGTAGAAGTTGCCGTAATAGGGGACGTCTTCCGTCGTGCTCGCCTGCTGGAAACACTGGAGGATCGGCGCCTTGACCACGGAACACACCGACTTGATTTCGACAAAATCCGATCGTTCGCGGGTCTTGATCGAGAGAAACGAATGCGTCTCCAACTGCTTGAATGGCAGCTTGCCGCCGAGCGAGGTCAGTTGCTTGCGGAAAGCGGGAGGCATGGCGGAGAGGACGAAGTCCGCGTCGAGGACATCCTGGCTGCTCTTGAAAGGCGCGGGCAGCACAGCAGTCTTTGGGCGTTCGGCGCGCGCCCGCCCACCCAGCAGGAGGAGGACGAGATCATCGCGATCCGCTTCGTCGATCTGGTCGACCGCGACGCGTACGACGGCTTCGACAAAGCACGCCGCGTCCTCGTCGGAAAAGTCCTTCTGACCCAGATCGATCAGCTTCTGGGCGCCGCCAGGCATCTTGGCGGCAACCTCAAGTGTCTTGGCACCGAACGTGCGTTCCAGCGCCGCCGTGCGCTCGACTGTCAATCGCGTGTGGGGAACGCTTCTGGCTTCGGCCTGAAGGCCCAGGTAGAACACACGGTAGGCTGCATCCAGGTCGATCGGCGCCGCCTCGTCAATTGGCGCGTTGCGGCGGCACAGCAATGGCATGCCGCTCCGCAAATAGGACATCCGGTTCTGGCTGTCGAGGCGCATCAGGTTCCGCGTCATCTCGCAGTGGCGGCATCCCTCGCTGGCAACCCGGTTCAACCGCGACTGCAATTCCTCGTCAGTAAGCCCCTTCCTGATCTCCGCATCATCCTCCGCAGCCTCCAGCCATTTCCGGACCGCCGGATTGCCCGCCAACTGGCGATCCGCGCCTTCGCGGCTCAGGGCGGAATCGGTCATCGGGTGGCTGCCGGCGCCGGGCGCCGCGGCATCTTCCGCCGCGCCTGCCGTGTGCATGGCAAGGAAAGTCCAGACTGCAACAAACAGCAACTGCAGGGCACGTCGTGTGAGCGTCATGATGGGAGGGAAGGTGCGGCGACTCGCCGAATTGGAGCGAGACCGTAGCACCGACGCCCCATCATGTCGCGGATGGCGAAGGAGGGTGTGTTGCGACCCGCCAACGCAGGACGCAGCGCCTGCTTTAGCAGGCTAGGTGAGCGCTGACTATCGGCGGGGCATGACCCCTCACCCCAACGTTCGCCTCGCCGCAGCCTGGATCGCTTGCACGGCCGCCGCGGTCATGACGCCCATCGCCAATACGCCCAGCGCGCCGAGGGCCACGGCGAGGAAGCGGCCCAGGGGGGTGGTCGGGACGACGTCGCCGAAGCCGATCGTCAGCGACGTAATCGCACAGAAATACAAGGTGCCGCCGAGCGACGCTGGCGACCGGCTGCCCGCGTCGACCGGGCCGCCGACGTAGTACATCGCCAGCGACAGCAGGACGAACAGCACGCTGAGGAAAATCAGGATCGAGCGCAATTGCCACAGCACGGCGGTGAATTCGGCAATGGCGTGGCGGGGGCGGATGGGTAGCTGCCCGGATTCGTTGCGGATGGTGGCCATAAGCGGTGGACTCCCTGGCAAGGTGCGGCGAAGGCCGCGCTAGTCCATGTTAGGTCCCGGATCAGCCCGCCGTGCGCTTCAGTCGCGTCGTGACCGAAAAGGTTTCCGCCGGATGGATGGTCACGGACACCTCGAAGGTGTCGCCGGCCTCGTCGATATAGCGGCGCACGATCTTCAGCACCGCCGCCCCCGGCTCCAGCCCCAGCGCGCGGCCGATGCGCGGGTCCGCCAGCGTGGTGGCGCGCACGTCCTGCTCGATCTCGGCAATCGGCCGCCCATGGCGCGACTCGATCAGGGCGCTGACCAGCACGTCGGGCGTGTCGCGCACGATCGGGCCGATGTCCGCGTAGGCGCTATCTATATAGATATCGGTCCAGGCCATGGGCGCGGCGCTGGCACCGTCGTCCAGCCGCACGCTGGAGATGCGCAGCCAGCGGGTGTCCGGCGCGCCGCCCAGGTCGGCCGCCACTTCTGGCGGCGCCGCCACGGTCTCCACCGACTGCACCACGCGCCGGTGCGCCTCGCCGAACTGCATGAGGTCTTCCACCGAGGCCAGCGTCGGTTTGAACACGGCCCGGGGCCGCGCGGCCTCCACGCGGGTGCCCACGTTCTTGCGGCGCGACACCAGCCCCATGTCCTGCAGGGACTGCAGCACCGCCCGGATGGTGTAGCGGCTGGCCTGGAACTGCTCGCACAGCGCGAATTCGGTCGGCAGCAGCGTGCCCACGGGGAATTGGCCCGTGGTGATGCCATCCAGCAGTTCGCGGGTGATCTCCGCTGCGTTTGTTTTACTCATAAAGGCCCGTTACATCACTGGATTGGCGCGGTGCGGCATGGCTGACGGCACACGGGTGGACGCCCCGGGTTTACGTCTATTTCGCAAATATGTTCGAACATATTTAATAGTCGATATGTTCGAACATATCTGAGATCCCATCAGCATGCCACAAGGTCGCACCATGCCCAACATTTCGATTCCCGCCGCCAGTACCGTTGTCGACTCCGCGCTGTTCCGCGACGCCTTCGGCACGGCGGCCATGCGCGAGATCTTCTCCGATGGCGCGCTGGTCCAGCGCTACATCGACGTCGAGATCGCCCTCGCCCGGGCCGAAGCCCGCGTCGGCGTGATTCCGGCCGATGCCGCCGAGACCATCGCCAGCGCCTCGCGCCTCGATCGCATCGACTTCGACCACATGCGCGAGGAAACCGACATTGTCGGCTATCCGATCCTCCCGCTGGTGCACCAGCTCGTGGAAATGTGCGGCGATGCCGGCCGGTACGTCCACTGGGGCGCCACCACGCAGGACATCATGGACACCGCCGTGGCCCTCCAGGTGCGCGACGCGCTGGACAGCATCGACGCCGATATCCGCACCCTGCGCGGCATCCTGGCCGACCTGGCTGCCCGGCACCGCGACACCCCGATGGCCGGCCGCACCCACTTGCAGCAGGCCCTGCCGGTGACCTTCGGCTACAAGGTGGCGATCTGGCTGGCGATGTTCGACCGCCACCAGCAGCGCCTGGCCGAGCTGCGTCCGCGCGTGGCCATGGTGGAGTTCGCCGGGGCCGCCGGCACGCTGGCGTCGCTGGGCGACAAGGGCTTCGCCGTGCAGCAGGCACTGGCCGAGGAACTGGGCCTGGGTGTGCCTGCCACCACCTGGCACGTGGCGCGCGACGGCTTTGCCGAGGCAGTGAACCTGCTGGCGCTGGTCACCGGCTCGCTGGGCAAGATTGCGCTCGACATCATGATCATGGCGTCCACCGAGTTCGCCGAGGTCTACGAGCCCTTCGTCAAGGGGCGCGGCGCCAGCAGCACCATGCCGCAGAAGCGCAACCCGATTTCGAGCGAACTGATGCTCGCCGCCTCGAAGGCAGTGCGCCAGCACGCCGGGCTGATGGTCGATGCGATGGTGCAGGACTTCGAACGCGCCACCGGCCCGTGGCACGCCGAGTGGATCGCCATTCCCGAGAGTTTCATCCTGACGGCCGGCGCGCTGCACCAGGCGAAGTTCGCGCTGGGCGGGCTGATCGTCGACGTGCCGCGCATGGCCCACAACCTCGGCATCACCAAGGGGCTGATCGTCGCCGAGGCCGTGATGATGCGCATGGCGCCCCACATCGGCCGCCAGCAGGCGCACGACGTGGTCTACGACGCCTGCCGCACCGTCAACGAGCAGGGCGGCACGCTGGCCGAGGCCCTGCTGGCGCTGCCGGCCGTGACCGAGCACTTCGACCGCGCCGCCATCGCACACATGGTGGACCCCGCCAATTACCTCGGCCTGGCGCCGCAGATGGTCGACCGGGCCATCGCGCTGTCCGGCGAAGTGGCCTGAGCCCTCCGGCCGGCGCCACGCACTRCTTTCCACACGATAAGACTGATTCAGGAGACAACCATGCACCGCTTCCCCACCTTCGTGCGCGGCGCGCTCGCCGCCGCCGCCCTGCTCACCGCCGTATCCGCCCAGGCCCAGAACTGGCCCACCAAGCCGATCACGTGGATCGTGCCGTTCGCGGCCGGCGGCCCCACCGACGCGCTGGCCCGCAACATCGCCGAGCGCGTGGGGCGCGAAGTCGGCCAGTCGATCATCATCGACAACTCGCCCGGTGCCGGCGGCACGGTCGGTGCGGCCAAGGCGGCCCGCGCGCCGGCGGACGGCTACACCATGYTGGTGGGGCAYATGGGSTACATGGGCGCGGCGCCGGCGCTCTACAAGAAGCTGCCGTACGACCCGGTCARGGACTTCGCGCCGGTGTTCCGCTTCCCGGACACGCCGATGGTGCTGATGGTGCGCAAGGACCATCCGGCCAAGGACGTGAAGGCGTTCGTCGAATATGGCAAGCAGCATCCGGGCAAGCTGTTCATCAGCAACGCCGGCATGGGCTCCACCTCGCACCTGATTGCGGCGATGTTTGCGTCGGCGGCGGGGATCAAGGTATCGCTGGTGCCCTACAAGGGCGCCGGYCCGGCGCTGATCGATGTGATTGGCGGGCAGGTCGATGGCATGTTCGACCAGACCAACACGGCGCTGCCGCAGATCACGGAATCGAAAGTCCGTGCGCTGGCGGTGACCTCGGCATCGCGGGTGGGCCAGCTCAAGGACGTGCCGACGCTGGCCGAAACCGTGATACCCGGCTTCGAGGCCGCGACGTGGTACGGCATCTACGCGCCGAAGGGCACGCCGCAGCCGGTCATCGACAAGATGCAGGCCGCCTACCTGAAGGTGATGCACGACAAGGCGTTCACTGACCGCCTGTCGGCGCAGGCCATCCAGATGCTGCCGGCTGACAAGTACACGGCCAGCGCGCTGGGCAAGCACACCGAGGCGGAAGTGGCGCGCTGGAAGGTGCTCGCCGCCAAGGCCAATATTTCGCTGGACTGAGCGCCATGACAACGTCCCGGGTGGAGCRTGACGCCTTCGGCCCCGTCGATATCCCGGCGGACCGCTACTGGGGCGCCCAGACCCAGCGCGCGCTGGCCGTCTTCGGCATCGGCAGCGAGCGCTTTCCGGACTGCCTGATCCACGCCTTCGGCCTGCACAAGATGGCGGCGGCCGTTGCCAACCAGCAGYGCGGRGCGCTGGAGGCGGAGATGGCGGCGGCCATCGTCGCCGCGGCGGCCGAAGTGCGCAGCGGCGCGTTCGATGCGCATTTCCCGCTCACGGTCTGGCAGACCGGCTCCGGCACGCAGACCAATATGAATGCGAACGAGGTGATCGCCAATCGGGCCAACGAGCGGCTGGGCCAGCCGTTGGGGACCAAGCAGCCGATCCATCCGAACGATCACGTCAACCGCTCGCAGTCATCGAACGACAGCTTTCCCACGGTGATGCACCTGAGCGCGGTGCTGGAACTCGAAGACCGGCTGCTGCCGGCGATGGCCGCGCTGCGCGACAGCCTTCAGGCGCGCGCGACGGACTTCGCGGACATCCTGAAGCTGGCCCGCACCCACCTGATGGATGCCGTGCCGACCACGCTGGGCCGCGCCTTCGAGGGGTTCGCCGCGCAGATCGGGCACGGCATCGCGCGTATCGAGGGGACCCTGCCGCGCCTGCTGATGCTGCCGCAGGGCGGCACGGCGGCGGGCACCGGGCTCAACGCCCCGCCCGGCTTCGCGGAGGCGTTCTGTGCGGAGGTAAGCCGCCTGACCGGCCTGCCGTTCCAGCCCAATCCTTGCAAGGTGGAAGGCATGGCCGCGCACGACGCCCTGCTGGAGTTGTCCGGCGTGCTGAACGTGATTGCGGCGTCGTGCATCAAGATCGCCAACGACCTGCGCTGGATGAGTTCCGGGCCGAACTGCGGCCTCGGCGAGCTGGTGATGCCCGAGGACGGGCTCACCTCGTCGATCATGCCGGGCAAGCGCAATCCGACCATCGCCGAAGTCATGGTGCAGGCCGGCATGCAGGTAGCCGGCAACCATGTGACGGTGACCATGGCCGGCGCCTCGGGCAGCTTCGAGCTGAACGTGGCCAAGCCGGTGCTGATCTACAACGTCCTCCAGTCCATCCGCCTGCTGGCCGACAGTGCGAACACCGTGGCCGAACGGGTCATCCCCGGGCTGGCGCCGGACCGCGCGCGGCTGGCGCGCCAGCTCGACAGCCCGCTGCTGGCAGCCACCGCGCTGAACCCGGTGATCGGCTACGACCAGGCGGCACGCATCGTGCGCCACGCCATGGCGTACGGCATGGCGCCGCGCGAGGCCGCCATCGCACTGGGTATCCTGCGTGGCGAGGAATACGACCGGCTGGTCGATCTCGAACGCATGGCGCGCGGCGTGGCGTAGCCCCGGGGTGCCTCAGCAGCGATAGTCCCCGCCATCGCGATCCAGCAGGCGCAGCAGCGCCGTCCACTCGCGGTCCAGGTGCACCGTGTCGAGGTAGGCGTAGTCGTCGTGCTGCTTGGCGGCGTGCTCGCAGACCTCGGGCGACGGCAGGGTGACCTTCTGGCCCATCGACAGCGTCTGCACCTGGATCTCGCAGGCGCGRTTCAGGTAGAACATGCGCGTGAACGCCTCMGCCACSGAGCGGCCGGTGGTCAGCAGGCCGTGGTTGCGCAGGATCAGGTAGTTGGCGTCCTGCATCGATTTCACGATGCGCGAGCGCTCGTCCAGATCCAGCGAAATACCTTCGTAGTCGTGGTAGTTCACGCGGTTGTAAAACTGCATGCTGATCTGGTTCAGCGGCAGCAGGCCGCAYTCCAGCGCGGCGACGGCCATGCCGGCGTCCGTGTGCAGATGGACCACGCACTCCACGTCGTGGCGGCTCTGGTGCAGGGCGCTGTGGATCGTGAAGCCGGCGGCGTTGACCTCGAAGCGGCTATCGCCGATCGGCCGGCCTTCGGTATCGATCTTCACGAGGCACGACGCCGTGATCTCGTCGAAAAACCAGCCGTGCGGATTGATCAGGAACTGGTCCTGCGTGCCCGGCACGCGCACGGAGATGTGGGTGTAGATCAGGTCGGTGAGCTGGTACTTCGCGGCCAGCCGGTAGGCGGCGGCCAGTTGCACGCGCACCGCCCATTCTTCCTCGCTGATGTTGCGCGGCTTGCGGTTGCGGTGCGGGTCCGTGGTGGAAATCATGGTGGCGTCCTCTGGTGAAATCGGCGGAAGTCGGCGGAAGTCGACGGAGTTCAGGCGAGCAAGGCAGTGATGACGATCTCCACGCGGTAGGCCGGGTCGGCCAGTTCGACCTTGCCGCAGCAGCGCGTGGGCGTTTCGCCGGGGGCCACCCAGGCGTCCCAGACCGCGTTGAAGCCGTCGAAGTCGGCCATGTCGGCCAGCCAGATCTGGGCGGTCAGCGCGCGGCGGCGGTCGGTGCCGGCCTCGGCCAGCAGSGCGTCTACCTTGGCCAGCGCCTCGCGGGCCTGGCTGGCGATATCGCCGGACTTGTCGTCAGCCACCTGGCCGGCCAAAAAGACCATGCCGTTGGCGATGACGGCCCGGCTGCGGCGGTGGTTCTGGTCCAGACGGACGATGGGCGATGCGGAAGATGTGGACATGGCGGGCTCAGGCGTGGGTCTTGACGATGCGGCGGCAGTGCTCCAGCGCGGCGCCGATCAGGTTGTTGTTGGCTTCCGGTGTGCGGAAAGCCGAATGGGCGGACAGCGTGACGTTGGGCAGCGTGGTCAGCACGTGGCCGGCGGGCATCGGCTCCACCGTGAACACGTCCAGCCCGGCGTGSGCCAGCTTGCCGCTGCGCAGCGCCGCRATCATGGCGTCTTCATCCACCAGCGCGCCRCGCGCCGTGTTGACCAGGATCGCGCCGTCGCGCATCGACTGGATGCGTTCCGCCGTGATCAGGCCGCGCGTCTCGTCGGTCAGCAGCAGGTGCAGCGACACCACGTCGCTCTGCGCCAGCAGCGTGTCCAGATCGACGAATTCCACGCCCTCGTGCGTCTTCGGCGTGCGGTTCCAGGCCAGCACGCGCATGCCGATGCCCCGCGCCAGCCGCGCCAGTTCCTGGGCGATGCCGCCAAACCCGACCAGCCCGAGCGTCTTGCCCGTCAGTTGCACGGCGTCCGAGCGCAGCCAGTTGCCGGCGCGCATCTCGCGGTCCATGCGCGCGAAGTTGCGCGCGGCCGCCCACATCAGCGCGAAGGCGCACTCGGCCACGGCGGTATCCCCGTAGCCCTTGATGGTGTGCACCGTGATGCCGATCTCGGCCAACTCCTCCGGGTTCATATAGCTGCGCGGGCCGGTGCCCAGAAACACCACGTGCTTGAGGCCGGTGCACTGGCGGGCGATCTCGGTCGGCAGATGAGTGTGGTCGATGATCGCGATCGGCGCGCCGGCCAGCGTCGCGGGCAGTTGCTCGGGCTTGATCTCGGGCTGGCGGTTGATCGTCAGCGGCAGGTCATCGGCCCGGTGCAGGCGGGAAGCCACTTCCGACAGTGTGGGATTGGCATCGACGAAGACGGCGCGCCATGCACCAGCATCGAACGCGGGATTATGGGCAGCGGGGCGGGCAGGCGTGGCGGAAAGAGAAGAAGTCATTGTTTTTACTCGGCAATAAATAGGGGTGAACCATTACGGTGCCGATGAACCAAAACGGGGCTCGATGAGGCCGCAACGGTGAAGCGCAGCATAACGCTTTACAGAATACAGATCAATAATTAAAGTCTGTATACAGGACGGAGTGCAGGGCCGGGAGYCACCCGGCCCGCACGTTGCCCCCACCACCCTGCCCTTGGAGCGTTCCCATGACGATGCGCCGATTTGCCCCGCGATTTGCCTTGCTTCCCGCCTCYCTGCTTGCTGTCACGTTGATGGGRCTGGCCAGCCCCGCCTCGTCCCAGGACACCAAGTCGTGGCCTAACAACACGATTGCCATCGTCAGCGGCTTCCCCGGGGGCGCCGCCACCGACATCTACGCGCGCCGGCTTGGCGTGGAGCTGAACAAGGAATTCGGCGTCTCGTTTATCTCCGATAATCGCCCCGGTGCGGGCGGGAATATCGCGTCGAGTCTCGTCGCGCAGGCCAAGCCGGATGGTTATACTTTCCTGCTCGGCACGGCCGGYACGCACGCGATTAATCCCGCGCTATATTCGAAACTGTCATTTGACGTGGTGAATGATTTCTCGCGCATTGCATTATTGGGCACGCTGCCGAATATCCTGCTCGTGAATCCCGAGAAGCATCCGGAGATCAAGACCTGCCAGGACCTGATCGCCGCCGCGAAGAAGGCGCCGGGCACGCTGAACTACGCCTCAACCGGCAACGGCGCCTCCGGCCATCTGGCCGGCACGCAGTTCGCCACGGCCTCGAAGACCAGCTACGTGCATATCCCGTACAAGGGCCAGGGGCCGGCCATGACCGCGCTGCTCTCGGGCGAGGTCGATTTCTTCTTCAACCAGAGTTCGCCGAGCCTGGGCGCCATCCAGTCTGGCAAGATGCGTGCGTTAGCGGTCACTTCGTCGCAGCGCGTGAGTGTGCTGCCGAATGTGCCGACCGTCGCCGAGGCGTGCAGCCTGCCCGGCTTCGAAAGCACCACCTGGTACGGCCTGTTCGGCCCGGCCGAGTTGCCGGCGGACATCCAGACCCGGATGTCGCAGGCCGTGCTCAAGGCCATCGGCACGGAGAGCTTCCGCCAATGGCTGGTGAGCCAGGCGATCCAGCCCATTGCCGATGGCGGCCCGGCCGCGTTCAAGCGCACGCAGCTTGCCGATATGAAAACCTGGGCCAAAATCGTCAAGGATTCCGGCGCCCATATCGATTGACGCTGATATAGACCGATTCGCATGGCGGCGTGCCGGTTGCCGCGAGGTGTATACACCGCCGTGCACAGAATCGAATTCAGGTATATTCCAGCCTTTCGCCAGCACCGGCGAAAGGCTGATGACCGAAGACAGGACTCAATACCGTGGCAACCGTGGCAAGTGACAGCATCGTCGAGCAGGTCTATGACAAGCTCAAGCAAATGAGCGTGGGCTATGACTTCAAACCCGGCGAACGGCTCAACGAAGGCGTGCTGGCCAGTGCGCTGGGCGTCAGCCGCACCCCGCTGCGCGAGGCGCTGACCCGCCTGACGACCGAAGGGCTGCTGCGCTTCTCGCCGGGCAAGGGCTTCTTCTGCCGCGATCTGGATGCCCAGGAAGTGTTTTCCCTCTACGAGCTGCGCAAGGTGGTGGAAACCGAGGCGCTGCGGCTGGCCATCGTGCGTGCCAAGGAAGAGGACATCGACGCCCTGCTGTCCTTCCTGGAGAACACCGGCCCGGAGCCGGGCGACCGTACGGTGGAGGAACTCGTGAGGCTCGACGAGACCTTCCATGAAGGCCTGATGGCGATGTCCGGCAACCTGGAGATGCTGCGGGTGCTGAAGAACATCAACGCGCGCATCCGCTTCGTGCGCTGGATCGACATGGAGCGCTGCGACCGCCGCGTCAGCCAGAACGACCACCGCGAGATCCTGCTGGGCCTCAAGGCGCGCGACCCCGAGCGCTGCATCCCCATCCTCACCCGCCATATCGACCGCCGCCACGACCAGATCGCGACCGCCCTGAAGGAAGGGCTGGCGCAGATCTACATGGGCTGACGGCCGGCCCGCCCTACCTCCCGCCTTCCCCCAAAGAAAAAACCCCGCGATGCCATCGGCAACGCGGGGTTCGATGCCCTGCCGCGAACGGCAGGGCCGGCTGTGCCCGGAAACGCTTACACGTTCACGGTATCGGCCACTTCCTTGAAGTCTTCGATCTGGTCGAAGTTCATGTACTGGTAGATCTTGTCGCTGTTGGCGGTCAGCACGCCCATGTCGGCCATGTACTCTTCCTTGTTCGGGATACGGCCAAGGCGCGAGCAGATGGCGGCCAGTTCGGCCGAGCCCAGGTACACGTTGGTGTTCTTGCCCAGACGGTTCGGGAAGTTACGCGTGCTGGTGGACATCACCGTGGCGCCTTCGCGCACCTGTGCCTGGTTACCCATGCACAGCGAGCAGCCCGGCATTTCGGTGCGCGCACCGGCCGTGCCGAACACGCCGTAGTGGCCCTCCTCGGTCAGCTGCTTCTGGTCCATCTTGGTCGGCGGGGCCACCCACAGCTTCACGGGGATGTCGCGCTTGCCTTCCAGCAGCTTCGAGGCTGCGCGGAAGTGACCGATGTTCGTCATGCACGAGCCGATGAACACTTCGTCGATCTTGGCGCCGGCCACGTCGCCCAGCGTCTTCACGTCGTCCGGGTCGTTCGGGCAGGCGACGATCGGCTCATGCACGTCGGCCAGATCGATCTCGATCACGGCGGCGTACTCGGCGTCAGCGTCCGGCTCCAGCAGCTTCGGATCGGCCAGCCACGCTTCCATGGCCTTGATACGGCGCTGCAGGCTGCGCGGGTCCTGGTAGCCCTCGGCGATCATCCACTTCAGCAGCGTAATGTTGCTGTTGATGTACTCGATGATCGGTTCCTTGTTCAGGCGCACCGTGCAACCGGCGGCCGAACGCTCGGCGGAGGCGTCGGACAGCTCGAAAGCCTGTTCCACCTTCAGTTCGGGCAGACCTTCGATTTCCAGGATACGGCCCGAGAAGATGTTCTTCTTGCCTTGCTTGGCCACGGTCAGCAGGCCCGACTTGATCGCGTACAGCGGAATCGCGTTGACCAGGTCGCGCAGCGTGACGCCGGGCTGCATCTTGCCCTTGAAGCGGACCAGCACCGATTCCGGCATGTCCAGCGGCATCACGCCGGTGGCAGCGGCAAACGCCACCAGACCGGAGCCGGCCGGGAAGCTGATGCCGATCGGGAAACGGGTGTGCGAGTCACCGCCGGTACCCACGGTATCCGGCAGCAGCATGCGGTTGAGCCACGAGTGGATCACACCGTCGCCCGGACGCAGCGAGATACCGCCGCGCGTGCTGATGAACTGGGGCAGCGTGTGGTGCGTCTTCACGTCCACGGGCTTCGGATAGGCGGCGGTGTGGCAGAACGACTGCATCACCAGATCGGCCGAGAAGCCCAGGCAGGCTAGGTCCTTCAGCTCGTCGCGCGTCATCGGGCCGGTGGTGTCCTGCGAGCCCACCGAGGTCATCTTCGGTTCGCAGTACGTGCCCGGGCGGATGCCCGTGCCGTCGGTCAGGCCGCAGGCGCGGCCAACCATCTTCTGGGCCAGCGTGTAACCCTTGCCGGTATCGGCCGGGTTCTGCGGCAGGCGGAACAGCGTGGACGGGGCCAGGCCCAGTGCCTCGCGGGCCTTGGCGGTCAGGCCACGGCCGACGATCAGCGGAATCCGGCCGCCGGCGCGCACTTCATCGAACAGCACGTCCGACTTGACCTTGAATTCGGCGATCACGGCGCCGTTCTTGAGCGCCTTGCCTTCGTACGGGCGCAGTTCGACCACGTCGCCGGTGTCCATCTGCGACACGTCGAGTTCGATCGGCAGCGCGCCGGCGTCTTCCATCGTGTTGTAGAAGATCGGGGCGATCTTGCTGCCCAGGCACACGCCGCCGAAGCGCTTGTTCGGCACGTAGGGGATGTCTTCGCCGGTGAACCACAGCACCGAGTTGGTGGCCGACTTGCGGCTGGAGCCCGTGCCGACCACGTCGCCCACGTAGGCCACGAGGTTGCCCTTCTCCTTCAGCGACTCGATGAACTTCACCGGGCCGCGCTTGCCGTCTTCCTCGGGCTCGAACGCGGTGCCTTCACGCTTGTTCTTCAGCATGGCCAGCGCGTGCATCGGGATGTCCGGGCGCGTGGTGGCGTCGGGGGCCGGCGACAGGTCGTCGGTGTTGGTCTCGCCCGGCACCTTGAACACGGTGATGGTCATCGACGCCGGCACTTCCGGACGGTTCGTGAACCACTCGGCGTCGGCCCAGCTTTGCAGCACGGACTTGGCGTTGGCGTTGCCCTTGTCGGCCTTTTCCTTCACATCGTGGAAGGCGTCGAACATCAGCAGCGTGGTCTTCAGCGCGTTGCCGGCCACGGCGCCGACTTCGGCGTCGTCGAGCAGCTCGATCAGCGGGGAGATGTTGTAGCCGCCGAGCATGGTGCCCAGCAGTTCGGTGGCGCGGGCGCGCGAAATCAGCGCGGTCTTCTCCGAACCCAGGGCCACGGCGGCCAGGTAGGAAGCCTTGACCTTGGCGGCGTCGTCCACGCCGGCCGGCACACGGTAGGTGATCAGGTCCAGCAGGGTCTGTTCCTCGCCCGCCGGCGGGTTCTTGATCAGTTCGATCAGCTCGGCGGTCTGCTTGGCGGTCAGCGGCAGAGGRGGAATGCCAAGCGCGGCGCGTTCGGCAACATGGGCGCGATAGATATCAAGCATGGGAACCTGCTGGTAATAGGGTTGTAACGTACAGCTTTGTCTCTGTGGGTCCAGCGGCACAGCACACCGCTGGTTGCCGCGTGATTGTAATCCGAAGTCCGGCCCAGATCAAATGTCTTATATCTTATATAAGACTTAAATCGCAACACCCGCGGCTCCACAACGGTTGGCGGCACATAAGACYCGCGGAACTGACATGAAAGGTGTCCGGAGGTCGCCACCCGCCCTGCCGGCAGCCACGCGAGCCGGGCCGCGGCGCCGGCCTTTTAAGATATTCATCGATCACATTCACACGTCATGCAAGACGTGCGTCTTAAGTTCCGGCGCGCCCATTCGTTAACCATGGTGCAGGCGCTAATGGCGCGCCCATGCGCCTCCGCGTCCGATGCCCGCCCAGCTCAAACGGCCAAGCTGAGTGGGTTTCCCCCTTTTTATCGGCCCTTTGCTTGCCTGCGATTCGGGAAGAATGGCAGGCATTCCGACACAGGCATCTCATGGCGAACACGCTTTCCCCCTCCCAGACTGGCGGCAATTCAAGCAAGCGCGGTCGACTGCTGCTGATTGGCGGCGGCGTGCTGGTGGTGGTGCTGGGCGTTGGCGGCTTCGTGCTCGGCAGCGTGCTCGGCGGTAATCGCCAGGCAGCGGCGCCGGCAGCACCCGTAATCCCCGCGCCGATCTTCGTGCCGCTTGACGCGTTCACGGTGAACCTGAAGGGCGAGGACGGTGATCGCTTCCTGCACACCGGCCTGTCGCTCAAGGTGGCGGACGCCGACACCCAGGGACGTCTGGCCCAGTACCAGCCGGAAGCGCGCAGCCGCATCCTGCTGCTGCTTTCGGCCCGCCAGCCGGCGGACCTGGCCACGGTGGAGGGCAAGCGCAAGCTGGCCCAGGACGTGCAGGCTGCCATCAGCCAGCCGTTCGCGCCCGGCCTGCCGCCCCAGAAGATCCTGGATGTCTTGTTTACATCGTTCGTGGTGCAGTAAGCCCCTGGCGCCCTGCTCCCGAACCCAACTGCATAACCGACATGAAACTGTCCGCCGACCTTCCTTCCTGCCGACGCGCCTGGCGCGCCGACTGAAGCCGGCCATGGACCGTTTCATCCTTACAGCTGTTCACGGGGCAGGACACTAGATGGCCTACGACAAGTTCCTCTCGCAGGACGAGGTAGACGAGCTACTGAAAGGCGTATCGGGCGAATCCGATGCGCCCGCAGCCAGCAGCGCGCCCGCTATTGATGAAGGCGGGGTGCGGCCGTACAACCTGGCTACCCAGGAACGGATCATCCGTGGCCGCCTGCACACGCTCGAAATCATCAACGAGCGCTTCGCGCGGGCGCTGCGCACGGCGCTGTTCAACTTCATCCGCCGCGGCGCCGACATCTCGGTCGGTTCGGTAAGGATCGAAAAATACGGCGATTTCGTGCGCAACCTGCCGGTGCCGACCAACCTGAACCTGGTCCACATGAAGCCGCTGCGGGGCACCGCGCTGTTCGTGTACGACCCGAACCTCGTGTTCCTGGTGGTGGACAACCTGTTCGGCGGCGATGGCCGCTTCCACACCCGTGTGGAAGGCCGCGACTTCACGCAGACCGAGCAACGCATCATCCGCCGCATGCTGGACCTGACGCTGAACAGCTACGGCCAGGCCTGGCGCACCGTGCATCCCATCGAGTTCGACTATGTCCGCTCGGAGATGCACACCAAGTTTGCCAACATCGCCGGCGCCAACGACGCCGTGGTGACCACCGCGTTCCATATCGAACTGGGCGCCGTGGGCGGGCAACTGCATATCTGCATTCCCTTCTCGATGATCGAACCGCTGCGGGATCTGCTGATGAACCCGCTGCAGGACGAGGTCGAGGTGGACAAGCGCTGGCTCGGCCAGCTCTCCACCCAGCTGCGTGCCGCCGAAGTGGAACTGGTGGCCGAATTCACGCACCTCCAGAGCACCGTGGCCGAGGTACTGGCCCTGCGTGCCGGCGACGTGCTGCCGATCGACCTGCCCGAGAAGCTCTTCGGCAAGGTGGACGGCGTGCCCGTCATGCAATGCGGCTTCGGCACCATGAACGGCCAGTACGCGCTGCGCGTGGAGCGAATGATCAATTACCAAGACAGCGATTCCAACAAGGAAACCGATCATGACTGACGGCACTCAGGACAAGCCGGTCGATCCGATGGACGACTGGGCCAGCGCCCTGGCGGAGCAGACCAGCGCCGAGCCGGCACCGGCTGCCGCCCCGGCCGCCACGACCCCCTCCGCTACGGCACCCGCTACGGCGGCGCCTTCGCAGGCCATGGCTACCGCCACCCCGGCAGCCTCCACGGTGTTCCCGCCGCTGGCGCAGGAAGCGCCGGCCGGCTTCCACAACGATATCGGGATGATTCTCGATATCCCGGTGCAGCTGACCGTGGAACTGGGCCGCACCAAGGTACCCATCAAGAACCTGCTGCAACTGGCGCAGGGCTCGGTGGTGGAACTCGACGGCCTGGCTGGCGAACCGATGGACGTGCTGGTCAACGGCTACCTGATCGCCCAGGGCGAGGTGGTGGTCGTGAACGACAAGTTCGGCATCCGCCTGACGGACATCATCACGCCGTCCGAACGTATCCGGAAGCTGAACAAATGACAGCCGTGTCGCGCCGGCTGCGGTCTGCCGGACGCTTTGCCGCGGGCCTGATCCTCACGGGTCTGGCCACGGCCGGTGCGCAGGCTGCAGATGTTGTATTGAGTACCGCCCAGGCAGCCAGTGCACCGGCTGCCCCGGTGGCGCAGTCCGCGCCGGTGATCAGCGGCGGGGCCAGCCTCGCGCAGGCCGGGCTCGGCCTGTTTGCCGTCATCGCCCTGATCCTCGGCATGGCCTGGCTCGCGCGCCGCGTGGGCCTGGTGCGCCACGGCAGCGGCGGCGCCACGATGAAAGTCGTGGGCAGCCTGATGCTGGGCGCGCGCCAGAAGGTGGTCATGGTCGAAGTTGGCGATACCTGGCTCGTGCTGGGTGTTTCCGCCGGCGAGATTCGTCCGCTCCACACCCTCCCGGCCCAGCCRGATGCCATGGTCCCGGCCGGCACCACCGCGCCGCAGCCCTTGCAGGGCGGCTTTGGCGAGCGCCTGATGCGCGCGATGCAGGAAAACCTCAAGAAATGAACACGTTGCGTGCCGCCATCGGGCGGCATTCCGCCCGCGGGGCCTGGGTCGCGCTGCTGCCGGTAGCGGTCGGGCTGGCGCTGTCGGCCCTTCCCGAATCGGCCCTGGCCCAGGCGCTGCCGGGCGTGACCAGCAAGCCGGCCGCCGGCGGTGGCCAGACCTGGTCGCTCTCGATCCAGACGCTGGTCCTGCTGACCTCGCTGTCGTTTCTGCCGGCTGCCATGCTGATGATGACGGGCTTCACCCGCATCGTCATCGTGCTGGGCCTGCTGCGCAGCGCGCTGGGCACGGCCTCCTCGCCACCGAACCAGGTGCTGGTGGGCCTGTCGCTGTTCCTGACCTTCTTCGTCATGTCCCCGGTGTTCGACCGCGTGTACACGGACGCCTACAAGCCGCTCTCGGAAAACAAGATCAGCCTGGAGACCGCCGCGTCCCGCGCCGCCGTGCCGATGCGCACGTTCATGCTGCGCCAGACCCGCGAGAAGGACCTGGCGATGTTCGCCCAGATGGCCAAGACGCCCGAGATGAACGGCCCGGAAGACGTGCCGTTCTCGGTGCTGGTGCCGGCGTTCGTCACCAGCGAGCTGAAGACCGCGTTCCAGATCGGCTTCACGATCTTCATCCCTTTCCTGATCATCGACCTGGTCGTGGCCAGCGTGCTGATGGCGATGGGCATGATGATGGTGCCGCCGGCGACGATTTCATTGCCATTCAAGCTGATGCTGTTCGTGCTCGTGGATGGCTGGCAACTGCTGCTGGGCTCCCTGGCGCAGAGCTTCATGACCTGACAAGGAGCCTGCCATGACGCCCGAAACAGTCATGACCATCGCCACGCAGGCGATGAAGATGACGCTGATGCTGTCCGCCCCGCTGCTGCTGGTGGCGCTGGCGGCCGGTCTGGTGGTGAGCCTGTTCCAGGCCGCCACCCAGATCAACGAAATGACCCTGACGTTCATCCCCAAGCTGATTGCACTGTTCGTGACGATGGTGCTGGTTGGCCCGTGGATGATCAACACCTTCGTCGACTACATGCGCGAGGTGTTCCAGGGCATTCCCGCGCTGGCGCACTGACGCCCGCCTGCCGTGATCGACGTCTCCACGGCCCAGCTCTACGGCTGGATCGCCGCCTTCCTGTGGCCGATGTTCCGCCTGCTCGGGCTGATCGCCACCGCGCCGCTGTTCAGTGAATCGACGATTCCGCGCCGCGCCAAGGTCCTGCTGGCCGGTGCGCTGTCGGTCATCGTCTCGCCCACGCTCGGCAATATCCCGAGCGCCACGGTCTATTCCTTCGACGGCTTCCTGATCATCCTCAACGAGGTCGGCATCGGCGTGGCCATGGGCTTCACCATGCGGCTGGTCTTCGCGGCGGTGCAGACCGCCGGCGAGGTGATCGGCCTGCAGATGGGTCTCTCGTTCGCCTCGTTCTACGACCGCTCGTCGGGCGGGCAGACCATGGTGCTGTCGCGTTTCCTGAACATCGTGGCGATGCTGCTGTTCATCGTCCTGGACGGCCACCTGATGATGCTGGCCGTGCTGGTGGACAGCTTTGGCGCGGTGCCCATCGCCGCCACGCCGCTCTCCGGCCACGGCTGGGGCACGGTGGCCAAGGCCGGGTCGATGGTGTTCTCGGCCGGCACGCTGCTCTCGCTGCCGATGATCGCCACGCTGCTCACGCTGAACCTGGCGATGGGGATTCTGAACCGCGCCTCGCCGCAGCTCTCGATCTTCGCGGTGGGCTTCCCCGTGACGCTCCTCGGTGGCATGCTGGTGATGACCCTGGTCATGCCGCAGATGGGCGCCTACATGCAGCACATGGTCGAGGCCGGCCTGGCCACCATGGGCGCCGTCCTCGACCAGCTGGCGCCCTAGGGCGCCCAAGCCGACTAGTTCGCCTGCGGCAGCGCGCCAGCCTGCTGCAGCGCGGCGCGGCCAATCTCGAGCCGCTTCGGCCCCTGATCCATCTTCGGCATGTCCATGTTCATGGCGAACACGTAGCGGTCCTCGCCGCGCGTGAGCGAGCCGACCCACCAGCCCACATCGACACCATCCCGCGCGGACCAGCCGGTCTTGGCCCGCAGCGTGTACGCCGGGGTCTGCTCGATGGTCAGGATGTCATCCAGCGCGTCATAGCTGCGCGCCGAGATGCCCGGCAGCGTGCGCGCCACCACGGCCCGCATGAAGTCGATCTGCTGGTAGGTGGTGATCTTCAGGTGGTTGTTGAGCCAGAACATGTCCACCGGGCCGCTCACATCCGCATTGCCGAAGTGGGCCGCGCCGAGGAAGCGGCGGTACTGCGCCGTCCCCACGCGCCGCGCCAGCGCCTGATAGGCCGGCACGCACGAGTTCTTCAACGCCAGCCGCAGCGACACATCGCCATTGCACACGGCCGGCAGGATCGGCTTGCCGTGGTGGGTCCAGACCTTGCCGTCCCAGGGGATCTTGTCGTTGTCCACGTCAGCCACGGCGCCGGTCTCCAGCCCGATCAGGGAATTGAAGATCTTGAACGTCGAGGCCGGCGAGTAGGCCTCRCGGGCACGCTGCGGGTTGTAGGCGTACAGGCGGGCGGCGCGCACGTCGTAGATCARCATCGTGCCCTGCGTGCCGGCGGCATCGAAGAGCGGCTTGAGGTTGAGCGGGGCTTCCTTGGGGGCTTCCTTGGCGGTCTGCGCGTGGACCGGCGCGGCCAGCATCAGCGCGGCGGACAGCGAGGCGAGGCAAAGGCGGCGGGCAAGGCTGGGCAATCTGTTTGGCATGTTCTGCACCTTTCTGAGGGGAGGATCGAAATGTCATGGGATGACAATCCAGGCCCGGATCGTGGTGCGGAGCATAGGCGCTGATCGCCGGGGCGCCAACCCGGCCAGCTGTAACACGCGTAACATGGCGGGGCCCCACAATCGCCCCCCATCGCCCCCGCCCCCCATGCCCGCCCCGCTCGTCCATATCGACCTGTCCGCGCCCTACCGCGTGAACGGCCAGCCCGCGCGCTACCAGTCCGTCTGGCTGCTGGCGCGCATCTGGCTGGCCACCGCCCGCGACCATGAAGACCTGCCTGCCGCCGCCGTGCGCGCGCGCTTTGCGGAGGCTGCCGATGTGCGGATGATGGTGTCGCGCGCGTTTGCCGATTTCGCGCGCTGGGGGGTGCCGGTGGGCTGGGGCGGCGACACCTCGGCGCCCATCGACCATCTGAGCCCGGCCCGACGCAGCCGGGGCCCGTTCTGGATGCCGCCCGCCAGCGCGCGGCGCCTGCGCTTCGCAGCCGGCGGCAAGGCGCTGGGCGCCACCGCCGTGGCGCGCTGGCTGGGCCAGTCCGCCGCCGATAGCACCGATGGCGCCGATGCGGCGCCGCCCGCCGCCGCCGATGGCCTCGGCTACGTGATGCGCGACATGGCGTTCTGGAGCCACCTCACTCAGGCCATGCGCGGCGCGCAGGACGGCGTGCCGGGCACGGTCGATGCGGGCGTGGCCGAGTTGTTCCGCGCCGCCCAGCGCAGCGCGGCGGATGACTTCCAGCAGGCGTTGTCGCTGCTCAAGGAGAGCCTGGCGTGGCGCCGCAGCGACCGCCTCGACCAGAGCCGCGCGGCGCTGCGCCGCTTCCACCGCGTCGTCGCGCGGGGCGGCGTCAGCGCGGCCCTGCCCACCTTTGCGGCGATGGGCCACGTAGTGCGCGCGTGGGAGCACTACGCGCGCGGCGACCTGGACACCGCGCAGGGCGAGCTGGCGCGCCTCAACGCCGATGCCGAGCTACGCCCGGTGGTGCGCTACAACCCGCGCGTCCGCTTCGAGACGCTGAACCTGGGCGCACTGGTGCGCAAGAGCCTGGCGCTGCGGCCGGACGATCCCAAGGCCAAACCCGGCAAGGTCGATCGCCCCACCGCCGCGCGCGACGCCCTCCAGGCGTTCTCCGGCGCGCTGCAGGCCGGCTACGAGGCCGATTCGGTCGACGCCGTGCAACACGCCGCCGCCAATATCGGCTGGTCGCTGTGGCTGTTCTGGCAGCACGGGCTGGTCGATGAAGGCCGCGCGCTGGCCGCCGGCGACGTGCAGCGGCAGGCCATGCGCTGGCTGGGCCTGTCCGAATGGATCTGCGACCGCTTCGGCGTGGGCGGCGGCTCGGCCTGGAACACGATCTTCCTGCTGCGCGTGGCGCGCGGCACCGCCGACGTGGAAGCCCCCGACAGCGTGGCCGCGTTCCGCAGCCAGCGCCCCCTCACCGTGGCCGCCGCCATCGACGCCCTGCGCCCCTTCCACGCCCCGTTCGCGCCGGCCAAGGGCTTCGTGCGCTGGTCGTCGGTGGCCGCCTTCGCGCTTGAGGAGCACGACGCTGGCCACGTGCGCTACAACGCGCTCCAGCTCGCCAACCTGCTGATGGAATCGGCCTGGTACCTCACCCACGAGCAGGGCGCCACGGCCATCGCCTATACCGCGATGGAGCGACTGGCGCAGCAGATCGGCACGCTCAGGCCCGCCGAGCGCGGCTTCTTCCGCGCCGGCCTGCGCGCGTTCCCGCCGGAGTTGCGGGCGGCGGCAGCCGAAGCCATGCGCCGCCCGAGCCTCAGCCGCTGAACTGCACGGCCCCAACCGGCAGCGCGCGGCGGCGCCGAGCGTCAGCCACCCCCGCCACATCCCCCGCCCGGCCCGGAAGCCGGAAGAACGCCACCGCCTCATTGAGCATGCGGCCCTGTTCGTCGAGCGAGCGGGACGCCGTGGCGGCCTCGTGCACGAGGGTGGCGTTCTGCTGCGTGACCTGATCGATCTGGACGATGGCCTGGTTGACCTGTTCGATGCCCCGGTTCTGCTCGGCGGACGCTGCGGCGATCTCGTCGACGATGCCGGTCACGCGGGCCACCGCCTGGGTCACCTCGCCCATCGTCTTGCCGGCTTCCCCGGCCAGCACCGCGCCCTCGCTCACCTGCGCCACGGAGACCTCGATCAGCGCCTTGATCTCCTTGGCCGCGCTGGACGAGCGCTGCGCCAGCCCGCGCACCTCGCTGGCCACCACCGCGAAACCGCGCCCCTGTTCCCCGGCGCGCGCCGCTTCCACGGCCGCGTTGAGCGCGAGGATGTTGGTCTGGAAGGCGATGCCCTCGATGATGCCGGTGATATCGGCAATCTTGGCCGAACTGGCGCTGATGCCGTTCATGGTGTCCATCACGCGCCCCACCGTGCCGCTGCCCTGCTGGGCCACCGACGCGGCGTTGCGGGCCAACTCGCTGGCCTGGCGGGCGTTCTCGGTGTTGTGGCGCACCGTGGCGGTCAGCTCCTCCATGCTCGCGGCGGTCTGCTCCAGTGACGCCGCCTGCTCCTCGGTGCGTGCGGACAGGTCCGCGTTGCCGCTGGCGATCTCGCCCGTGGCATCGACGATGCTGGCGCTGCCCTGACGCACGCGCGCCACGGTTTCGGTCAGGCGGTCGTTCATGTCGCGCAGCGCGCCCARCAGGCGGCCAGTCTCGTCGTCCGAATTCACGTCGATGTGCATGCCCAGCTCGCCCCGCGCCACGGTGCGCGCCACGTCCACGGCGCGCTGGATCGGGCCGGTGATGGCGCGCGTCAGCAGCAGGCCGCCCATCAGCCCGAAGACCACGGCGGCCAGCGACACCACGACCAGGAGGTTGCGCTGCGTGCCGTAGTCAGCCTCCAGCGCCGCCACCATCTCGTGCTGGCGCTCGCGCGTGAAGCCGGCGTAGGCGTCGGTGGCCTTGACCAGCTCGGCCAGCAGCGGACGGCACTCCGCATTCATCTTGGCGATGGCCGCCTCCTGCTTCTTGTCCAGCGCGAGGCCGACGATGGCTGTCGCCACCGGGCCGTAGCGCGCTTCCACGCTGGCCATGCCGGCCACGAGGCCGCGCGCGGTCTCGCTGACGCCTTCGCGGGACACCATCTCCCTGAGCTTGGTCATGCGCGCCGCCACATCGTCATGCGCGCGCAGCACCTCGGCCTTTTCCACGTCGAGGTCCGCCTGCGTGGTCACCAGCACCAGATTGCGCGCGGCAATCGCGCGGCGGTCCACGGCGGAGCGCAGTTGCGCGGCCACCTCGGCCCGCGCGTTGAGGCCATCGACATAGGCCTTGAAGCCGCTGGTGGCACGGTTCAGCGCGTACAACGACAGCCCCGACACCAGCAGCACGACCAGCGCCAGCGTGCCAAAACCGGCCACGAGCTTGGTCTTGATGGAAAGATTGCGAAAGCTCACAGTGATCCCCTTTTCCCGAAGGCATGCCTGTCCGATAGGCATGCCGGATGCATGTCACACGCACGCGTGACGGCCGAATCGCTGAGAGCCCGTTCCCCACTCGCTGGCACATCGCGATATGACTGGCTCTGCCCTTGCGGGCGCGCTCGCGATTTGGCGCGCGTACGCGCCGTGCTCTGTCTAGTGCGTGGGCTAACGGCAGGCCGTGGAAAGCTTTACCCCTCCTGCGGGAGGGGTATCCGTAAGGGGGGAATGGTTAACCCGTGAGAAGTGACGGGACCGCCGGTTTCCCCCGTCAATCCGGCTTGGAACGGGGTCGCATTCTAAAATTGCATTTGTAATGCATATTTTATAGAATCGATTCGTCGCGGCGTTCGGCCGTGAATTCAAGCGAGCAACGATGTCCGTCCTGCTGCCGATTTCTCCCCCCTCCCGTCCCGACGCCGGCTATCGCGGCCTGCCCGTCTTCGCGCTCGGCTTCCGTCCGTTCTATTTGCTCGCCGCCGCCTTCGGCGCACTGGCCGTGCCGGCCTGGGTGGCGCTCTACCTCGGCTGGTGGCAGCCGGCCGCGCAGCCGTGGATGGGCACCATGGCCTGGCACGCGCATGAAATGGTGTTCGGCTTCGCGGCGGCGGTGGTGGTGGGCTTCCTGTTCACCGCCGGCAAGGCCTGGACCGGCCTCCAGACACCCCAAGGCCCCTGGCTGGCCGCGCTGGCCGGCACCTGGCTGGCGGCGCGCATCCTGATGTGGGCCGGGCCGGCCTGGGCGGCCATCGCCGTGGATGCGGTGTTCCTGCCGCTGTGCAGCTTCAGCTTCTACCGCCTGCTGCGCCGGGCCAAGAACAAGCGCAACATGGGCCTCGCCATCGCCATGGGGGTGCTGGGCGCGCTGAGCCTGGCCTTCGACCTCGCCGTCGCCAGCGGCCATCTCGGGCTGGCTTTCCAGATGGCCGACGCAGCCACCGGGCTGGTCGTCGTCTTCGTCACAGTGATCGGCGGCCGGGTGATTCCGATGTTCACCACCAACGGCGTGCCGGGCACGCGCATCCGCCGGGTGGAGATGGTCGAGCGCGCCGTTATCGCGCTGACCCTGCTCGCCATCGTCGCCCATGCCTCGATGCTGTCGCCGCTGGCCACCACGCTGCTGGCGCTCGGCGCGGCGGCGGCGCACGGCATCCGGCTGGCCGGCTGGGACCCGCTGCGCACCTGGCGCAAGCCCATCGTTGCCATCCTCCACTTCGCCTATGCCTTCCTGCCGATCGGCTTCCTGCTGATTGCCGGCGCCGCGCAGGGCTGGGTGGACCGCTCCACCGCGCTCCACGCGCTGACCGTSGGCGTGATCGGCTGCGCCATCGTCGCCATGATTACCCGCACCGCGCTTGGCCACACTGGCCGGCGGCTGGAAACCGGCCATCTGGAACACCTGGCCTACGCCTGCATCGTGCTGTCCGCGCTGGTCCGCGTGGCGCTGCCGATCTGGCTGCCGGCGCTCAAGGCGCAGGCGGTGGCCGGGGCCGGCGCGCTGTGGGTGGCGGCCTTCCTGCTCTACCTCGTCAAATACACCCCCTACCTGTTGCGGRTGCGCATCGACGGCAAGGACGGCTGATGCGGGGCTCCCGATGGACGTGATACGATGACCGACAACTGGGGCGTGACTTCGATGCCCCAGTCAATCCATCACCGTTCCTCCAACAAAAAACGGGAGACATCGATGTTCAAATTCGCCGCAGCCCTTGGCGCCGCCGTGCTGTTTGCATCGGCCAGCGTGCCTGCCATGGCCCAGTCCGCGGACGTCCAGTCCGTCACCACCACCGCCGAAAAGCTCCGCGTCGCCATGGTCGATCCCGACCAGGCCGCGCTCTCCGCACTGGTTGCCGAGACGCTGAGCTACGGCCACTCGGGCGGCCGCCTCGACACCAAGGCCAGCTTCATCGGCGACCTGCTCGATAAGAAGTCCGATTTCGTGTCGATCGCCATCACCGACCAGACCGTGTCCGTCTCGGGCGATGTGGCCGTGGTGCGCCACACGCTGTCCGGCGAGACGCTGGATAGCGGCAAACCCGGCACGGTGAACCTGAAGGTGCTTCAGGTCTGGCAGAAGCAGGGCGGCGCCTGGAAGCTGCTGGCGCGGCAGGCGGTCAAGGCCTGACGCGCCCCCGGACGTTATATGACGTCCTATGTTTCGAATGCCTCCTTCGGGAGGCATTTTCGTTTTGGCGCGTCGTATGATGACGGCTTCCCGGTCGTGATTCCGCGAGGTTGACCATGCCTATCGCCTATCTGCGCAGTCTCACGGCGCGCCAGCGCACTGCCTATTCGAACCGGCAGCTAGCCGGTTTCCTGTGCTTCGTGGCGGGCGCGGCCAACGCCGGCGGGTTCCTCGCGGTCAAGCAGTACACCTCGCATATGTCCGGCATCGTCTCGGCGATGGCCGACGATCTCGTGCTCGGCAACTTCGCCCTGCTGCTCCAGGGCCTGGGCGCCTTCCTCTCCTTCCTGCTCGGCGCCGCCTGTTCCGCCATCACCATCAATTGGGCCCGGCGCACCGGCCTGCGCAGCGAATACGCGCTGCCGCTGGTGCTGGAAGCCGCCCTGCTGCTCTGCTTTGGCCTGATGGGCGCGCAACTGGGCCTGAAGCAGTGGCTGTTCGTGCCAGCCACGGTGATGCTGCTGTGCTTCATGATGGGCCTGCAGAACGCGATGATCACCAAGGTTTCCAACGCCGAGATCCGCACCACGCACGTCACCGGCATGGTCACGGACATCGGTATCGAACTGGGCAAGCTGTGCTACTGGAACTGGGCGCCGCCACTGGGCAACCGGCGGCCGGTGGCGGCCAACCACGACAAGCTGCGCATGCTCGCCCTGCTGGTGGGACTGTTCTTCGGCGGGGGCGTGGTGGGGGCGCTGGCGTTCAACGGCATCGGCTACACGGCCACGATTCCGCTGGCGGCCCTGCTACTGCTGGTGGCGCTGGTGCCTGTGCTCGACGATCTACTACCGCGCCTCTTCCTGCTGCTGCGCGCACGCCGGCTGGCGCGGCGCAGCCGCCGCTGGGGCCGCCGGCGTTAGTCGCCCGGCCAGCCCGCCAGCCTAGGCCCGCGCCGCGCGCCGCACCGCCTGCGGCGGGAGGCCGAAGCCGCGCACGAAGGCCTCGCGCATATGCCGGCGGTCCCGAAAGCCGGTTTCGCGCGCCACCACGTCCAGCGGGTGGCGGCTCTGTTCGATCATCAACCGCGCCGCCTCCAGCCGCAGGCTTTCGATGGCCTTTGCCGGCGACTGCCCGGTCTCCGCGGTAAAGATCCGGCTGAACTGGCGCGGGCTCAGATGCACCGACTGCGCGAGTTCCTCCACCGTCAGCGCCTGGCTCAGATTTTTGCGCGCATGGTCGATGGCGCGCTGGATGCGGTCTGACTTCGGCGCCATGTCCAGCAGCTCCGAGTGCTGCGACTGCCCGCCCGCGCGCCGCTGCACCATCACCAGCTTGTGCGCGAGGGACCGCGCCGCGTCCGCGCCAAGATCCTTCTCGACCATCGCCAGCGCGAGGTCAAACCCGGCCGTCATGCCCGCCGAGGTCCAGATCGGGCCATCGACGATATAGATACGGTCGTCCTCCACGTGGATGCCCGGGTGCTGCTGCTGCATCGCGCGCGCGTACGCCCAGTGCGTGGTGACGCGCCGGCCTTCGAGCAACCCCGCCTCGGCCAGCACGAAGGCGCCCGTGCAGATCGACGCCGCCCGCCGGGCGCGCGGCGCTGCGCGGCGCACGAAGTCCAGATGCGCCGCCGGCGTCGGCGTGGCGACCGGGTCCCCCACGCCAACGATGATCCACGTATCCACCGCCGTGCGCGGCCCGACGGCGCGCGTCTCCACGCGCATGCCCAGCGACGAGCGGACCGGCCCGCCGGCTATCGAGTAGTTGTCGATSGCATAGAACGGCTCCCCCGCCACCATGTTGGCGTACTCGAACACGCTCTGCGTGGCCAGCGCCATCACCTGGAAACCATCGATCAACAGAAATCCGATGCGATGCATTGATCACTCCGCGCCACGCCGTGGCCTATGTCCTGAATCCGTACCATAAACGTCATTTCGGCCATCGTCAAACGACCCTACGATGACATCCATGGATTCGACGAATCCGATCCGACGACACRAACCGATTCAAAGGAGCATCACCATGGCAATCACCCCGACCCCTCCCCTCGGCACGGCCCTGATCACGGGCGCCTCCACCGGCATCGGCGCGCTCTACGCCGAGCGGCTGGCACGGCGCGGCTACAACCTGATCCTGGTGGCACGCAACCGCGAGAAGCTGAACGCGCTGGCCGCGCGCATCACGGACGAAACGCGCCGCGAAGTGGAAGTGCTGGTGGCGGACCTGAACGACCGCGCCTCGCTGGCCACGGTGGAAGCCAAGCTGCGCGAGGACGCCAGCATCACGCTGCTGGTGAACAACGCCGGGGTYGGCACGCACACGCCGCTGCTGGAGAGCGACGTGGACAATATGACGCGGATGGTCGACCTGAACGTGACCGCGCTGACGCGCCTGACCTACGCCGCCGTGCCCGGTTTCGTGGCGCGCGGGCAGGGGTCGATCATCAATATCGCGTCGATCGTGGCCGTGGCGCCGGAGATTCTCAACGGGGTCTATGGGGCGAGCAAGGCCTACGTGCTGGCGCTGAGTCAGTCGCTCCATCACGAACTGAAGGACCAGGGCGTGCGCGTGCAGGCGGTGCTGCCGGGCGCCACGGCCACCGATTTCTGGGCGATTGGCGGCCTGCCGGTGGAACACCTCGACCAGAACATCGTGATGCCGGCGGCGGCCATGGTCGATGCGGCGCTGGTTGGTTTCGACCAGGGCGAACTGATCACGATYCCGTCGCTGCACGCCCTCGACACATGGCAGGCCTATGAAAGCGCCCGCCAGTCGATGATGGGCCAGCTGTCCCGCAACGCGCCGGCCCCGCGCTACGCCACGGCGGGCTGAGTTTTATCGCAGCCCAAGCGAGTCAAGCGTCTCCCGCAGGCCCAGCAGCTCGACCATGGTCGCGCCCTGGGCCAGCCGCTCGCGCATCTGGGCCTCCTTCTGCTCGCGCGCCGCGCTCGCGGCGATGACTTCGGGCACCTCGTCGGCGGCCACGATGACGAGGCCGTCGCGGTCCCCCACCACGATGTCGCCGGGCCGCACCGCCGCCCCGCCCAGGATCAGCGGCAGGTTCAGCTTGCCCGGCTGGTGCTTGTTGGTGCCGCGAATGCTGAGCCCCCGGCAGAACACCGGAAAGCCCATCTCGACGATTTGCGAGGCATCGCGCACCGCGCCGTCGATCACCAGTCCGGCAATGCCGATCTGCTGCGCCGCGAAGGTCARCACATCGCCCCACGGGCCGGCATCGACGAACGCTTTCGCGTCCACCACGAGTACATCGCCCGGGCGCGCCTTGGTCAGCGCGTAGTGGATCATCAGGTTGTCGCCGGGACGGATGTCCACGGTCAGCGCCGGGCCGGCCAGCCGCATGGWYGGGTCCAGCGGCGCGATGCGTGGGTCCACGGCGCCGCGCTGGCCCTGCGCCTCGTGAATCGTGGCGGTGCCCAGGCGCTTGAGCTGGTCGCGCTGGGCGGCGGTAATCGAAGTGGTCATGGCGAAGTTCGATGAAGATCAGTCAACGGTCGCGCCGGAGCGCTTGACCAGCGATTCCCAATACGGCAGTTCCTTGCCGATAAAGGCGCGGAACTGGGCCGGCGTGCCGCGCACATCGCCCGAGCCCATCTCGGCCAGCTTGGCGGCGACGTCCGGCTCGCCGAGCACGGCGTTGAGGTCGTCGTTGAGGCGCTGCACCAGCGGCGCGGGCGTCTCCGCCGGCACGAACAGGCCGTACCAGTTCTCGATCACGAAGCCCGGGAAGCCGGCCTCCTGCATGGTCGGCAGATCAGGCAGTGCGCGGGCGCGCTTGGCGCCGGTAGTGGCCAGCGGCCGGACGCGGCCCGACTTGAGCTGCGGCGCCAGCGCCGTGGTGGTCTCGAAGGCAATCGGCACCTGCCCCGCCAGCACATCACTCAGCGCCGGCCCCTGTCCGCGATACGGCACGTGGATCAGGTCCAGATGGCGCTCCAGCTTCAGCAGTTCGCCAGCCAGATGCTGCGGGCTGCCGCTGCCGCCGGACGCGTAGCTGTACTTGCCCGGCGACGCCTTGACCAGATCCACCAACTGCCCCACGTTATTGGCCGGCAGCGCCGTGTTGACGTAAAGCACCAGCGGCACGGACGCCACCTCGCCCACCGGGGCCAGCGCGCGGGTGGGGTCCAGCTTGAGCTTGTACAGGGTGCGATTGATGACGATGCCGGTGTTGTTGCCGAGCAGCGCCGTGCAGCCATCGCCCTTGGCGCGGCCCACGAACTCGGTGCCGATATTGCTGCTGGCGCCGCCCCGGTTGTCGACGATGACTGGCACGCCCAGCCGCTTCGACAAGCCCGGCGCGACGATGCGCGCGAGGATGTCCGTCGTGCCGCCCGGCGGATAGGGCGAGACGATGCGCAGCGTGGCGCAGGGGTAAGCGGGGGTATCGGCRGCGGCGAGGGCGGTGGAATTCACGCCGGCAAAGATTGCGATAACGGTCGCGGCCAGCACGAAACCGGCAGCCGCGCGCCGGCGCGGGTGGGAGGGGAATGCCATGTCTGTCTCCATCTCTATTTATAGTGTGCGAGGGGCCGGGAGCCCCTTCGCGGCGCCGGGCTCAGTGGCCGGCGCGTTGCAGCGTGTGATAGCCGAACTGGCGACGGGCGTCGCGCAGCGCCATGCCCTCCAGCGCGGCGCCGAGAATCTGGTCCTCCACGTCACGCGTGCGCAGCGCGCGTTCGAACACTTCCTGCGCGCGGGCCTGCGGCACCACCACCACGCCGTCCGGGTCCGCCACGATGAAGTCACCGCTGGCCACGCGCACATCGCCCAGGCTCACCGGCTGCTCCACCGCCCGCACCTGCACGCGGTCCTTGCCGGTGCGCATGAACCGGCCGCGCGCATAGAGCGGATAGCCGGCCGCGTCGGCCTCGGCGGTGTCCCGGCAGACGCCGTGGATCACCGTGCCGCCCACCCCGCGATGCGCGGCCAGCCGGCTCATGATGCCGCCCCAGACCGTGCAGTCCATGCGGCCCGCGTTGTCGAGCACGGCCACGGCGCCCTGCGGAATGTCATCGAGAAAGTCGCCCACCGTGCCCGGCGTGGCCAGGTCCACCGGCACGAAGGCCACGGTGAAGGCCGGGCCGAACACCCGCGGCTGGCCGGCGATGTGCTGGATGCCCAGCGCGCTGCCGGGCAGGCGGAAATAGTCGAGGGCGTCCGAGATCTCGGCGGTCGAGAGTTGGCGGGCGCGGGCCAGCCAGTCGCCGGTGTGGGTGGGATTGGGGGTGTCGCTCATCGTGCTGCGTCTCCTGCTGCTTTTCTGTTTTCCTACCGATGAACGCAGTTTCAAGTAAAGTCMCATCGAGATCAAACATCGAAAAATGGACTCGACTTCAATAAAAATGAACTTGCGGCAGCTACGCTATTTCTGCGAAGTGGTCGATGCGGGCAGCGCGGCGGAAGCCGCCAACCGGCTGTTCGTGGCGCCCACGGCCATCAGCATGCAGCTTGGGCAGCTGGAATCGCTGCTCGGCGCGCCCGTGTTCGACCGGTCCCGCCGCCCGATGACGCTGACCGCGACCGGCCAGTTTCTCTACCCGCGCGCCAAGGACCTGCTCGCGCAGATGCGCCGGCTGGACGAGGAGGCGCGCGCCATCGCCGCCGGCAACCTCGGCTGGCTCGGCATCGGCTTTACCCGTTCGGCTATCTTCTCGATCCTGCCGGCGGCGGTGCAGCGCTTTCGGGAGCAGTATCCGGATGTGCATCTCGATCCACTCGAACTGCTGTCCGAGCACCAGCCAGCGCAACTGCGGCGCGGGCGTATCGACGTGGGCATCTCGCGCTATGTGGGCGAGTTCGAACGGCCGGCGGACCTGCACTACACCACGCTGTTCGAAGACCCCTTCGTGGCCGCCGTGCCGTTGCAGAGCCCGCTGGCACAGCGCAGCGCCATCGCCGCGCGGGAGCTGGACGCGCTGCCGCTGATCCAGTATCCGAAGGACCCGCAGAGCGTGTTCGCCAGCCATATGGTGGCGGCGCTGCGCGACGCCGGTGCCCATCCCACCCCGGGGCATGAGGCCATCGAGATCCATACCGCGCTGGGACTGGTGGCGGCCGGGCTCGGCTTCACGCTGGTGGGCGCGTCGGTGGCGGCGCCGAACCGCACCGACGTCGCCTTCGTGCCGATCGACGATCTCCGCGTGCGCGCCACGCTGGTGGCCGTGACCCGCGCCGGGACATCGAGCCCGGTGATCGACGCCTTCGTGGCCGCCCTCGCCGCCTCCCGCCCCGCCTAGACCGTCACCACAATCTTGCCGAACTGGGCGTTGGACTCCAGGTAGCGGTGCGCGGCGACGATGTCGTCGAAGGCGAAGCGGCGGGCGATGACCGGCGCCAGCGAGCCATCACGCACGCCGTCGAGGATGAACGCCTTGGCCGCCGCCAGCTTCGCCGGGTTGCCGATGACCTCGTGGACGAGGTAACCGCGCAGCGTCAGCCGCTTGCCGAGGACGGTGGCCAGCGGGAACGGCGTGGGCGCGGGGTCCAGCCCGCCGTATTCGATCAGGATGCCGCCCGGCGCCATGGCGGCGGTGAGCGGCGTGAACAGCGGGCCGCCGATCGGATCGAAGACCACGCGCGCSCCCCGGCCGCCRSTGATGGCGTCGATGCGCGCGGCCAGATCCTCGTCTKCCGATGCCACGACGTGGGCGRCGCCCTGCGCCCGCAGCGCGTCGCCCTTGGTGGCGCGGCGCGTGACGGCAATCGGCGTGGCGCCGACCCGGTTGGCGATCTGGATGGCGGCCAGGCCGACGCTGCTCGACGCGGCCGTCACCACGACGAAGTCGCCCCGGCCCAGCGCGGCGATATCGATCAACGCGCCGTAGGCGGTCAGGGTCGGCATCCACAGGGCGGCGGCCTGCGCCCAGTCCAGCGCCGCCGGGTGCCGGACCACCGCTGCGGCCGGCATCGTAATGATCTCCCCGTAGGTCGGCCAGCGCGCCATCGAGATGGGCGGGATCACGCTAACTGCATCACCGACGGCCACCTCGCGCACCCCCTCCCCCACCGCCGCGACAATGCCGGCCGCCTCCAGCCCCAGCCCGGACGGCAGCGGCGGCGTTTCTATATAGATGCCCGCGCGCATCAGCGCCTCGGCCCGGTTCAGCCCGAGCGCCTTGACCCGGATCTGCACCTCGCCGCGCGCGGGCGGCGGCACCTCGACGTCTTCGATCCGGAGCACCTCCGGGCCGCCATGTGCGTGGAAACGGATTACGCGTGTCATCGGTGCCATCACTCGCCTTATTCGTCTTGATTGGGAACGAATACACTATGGCAGGCCGCCCATCCGCGATAAATGGCCGGTTTTCCAGAACACTGATAACCAGGAGTTTCTAATATGGACCGGCTGACTAGCATGGCCGTGTTTGTGAAGGCGGTGGATCTCGGCTCGTTTTCGGCCGCCGCCGACGCGCTCGAGCTATCGGGCCCGATGGTCGGCAAGCATGTCCGGTTCCTGGAAGAGCGGCTGGGCATGCCGTTGATCACCCGCACCACGCGGCGCCAGAGCCTGACCGAGTTCGGCCGCGAGTATTACGACYGCTGCCGCGTGGTGCTGGCCGAGGTGGACGCCGCCGATGCGCTGGCCGCCGACCATGCCGACAAAGGCGAGCAATCAGCCCCGCCGCGCGGCCGGCTGCGCGTGACCGTGCCGGTGCACTTCGGTCGGCGCTGCGTGGCGCCGGTGCTGCTGGCGCTAACGCGGCAATATCCCGGGCTCGAACTCGACCTGTCGTTCAGCGACCGTTTCTCGGACTTGATCGAAGACGGCTTCGACCTGGCCATCCGCACCGGGGAGCCGGACGACAAGGCCGGTGTGGTGGCGCGCCGCGTGGCGCGGCAGATCATGATCGTGTGCGCGTCGCCCGGCTATCTGGCCGAGGCCGGCACGCCGCTGGGGATCGATGACCTGGCGGGGCATCGCGCCGTGGTCTACCGGCGCTCGGGGCGCATCCGTCCGTGGCAGTTGCCGGGCGACGATGGCGCGCCGGTGCCGCTCCTGCCCGCCCATCAGGTGCGGATGGACGATCTCGACGCCCTGGCTGACGCCGCCGCGATGGGCCTCGGGCTGGCATGGCTGCCGTACTGGCTGGTCCGGGACCGGATTCAGGCGGGCACGCTGGTCCACCTGCTGCCCGAGCGGCCCGGTTTTCCCTACGATGCCTACGCACTGTGGCCGCACACGCCCCACACGCCCCACCTGCCACGCAAGGTGCGCGTCGCCGTGGAGGCGCTGGCGGCCGAACTGCCGCGCATGATGGCGTGAAACCACGAGTGCTGGGTGGCTTCCTCGACCTATGGCAGCCCCGCTCGCTGATCGTCGATGCCGGCACCACCGCACCGGCCAGCGGCAGCTTCCCGGCCGTGGTGGCCTCGGACCGGACCGGCGTGCCCGGCGACGCCACCGACGGCACCGACGGCACGATCCGCAACGCCGCCGTGCTCGCCGCCAACATCGACTACGTGGCCACCGTGACCGCGTAGCGCACCGCCGCGCAGGCGCTAGAACACGCCGAGCGCGATGCCGGCCGCCAGGCCGGCGCCCAGCTCGGCGCATTGGTCCAGGTCGTCCTGGTCGATCTGCTTCGTGGCGAGGATGGCTTCGGGCGTCTGTGCGTGCGTGCAGACAATCAGCGTCGGCGCCACGCGGTTGAGGCGCCAGCCGGTGGCGATGCGCTCGACCTGCCGCTGCGCGTTCTGGCCGTCACTGCCGGCGCAGATCATCGCCGCGTAGGGGCGGCCGTTCACGCGGTCCAGCACCGGGTAGTAGCAGCGRTCGAAGAAGTCCTTCATCAGGCCGGACATCGCGGCCAGGTTCTCCGGGGTGGCGAACAGGTAGCCGTCGGCGGCCAGCACATCGGCCGCGCCGGCCTCGGTGGCGCGCAGCAGGCGGACATCCACGCCCTCCTGCCCGCGCGCCGCCGTGGCCGCCGCCTCGGCCATCTGCGCGGTGCCGCCGGTCATCGTGTGATAGACGATCAGTAAGGTCTTCATGGTGCGCCGACTCTACCATGTGGCACGGGCGGCACCGGCGCACCCGGGGGTACCGAATCGGCCTACTTGCTGCCCTTGACCGTGGTGTARCTCGTGATCAGGTTGCGGTAGTCGGGAATGTGGTTCGAGAACAGCGTGCCGAGCCCCTCGATGTCGTTGCGCCAGTCGCGGTGCAGCTCGCACGCCACGCCGAACCAGCTCATCATCTGCGCGCCGGCCTGGGCCATGCGGTTCCAGGCCGCGTCCCGCGTGATCGGGTTGAAGGTGCCGGAGGCATCGGTCACGACGAAGACGTCATAGCCCTCCTCGATGGCCGACAGCGCCGGGAAGGCGACGCAGACCTCGGTGACCACGCCGGCAATCAGCAGCTGTTTCTTGCCGGTGGCTTTCACGGCGGCGACGAAGTCGGCGTTGTCCCAGGCGTTGATCTGGCCGGGGCGCGGAATGAACGGCGCCTCGGGGAACATCGTCTTCAGTTCCGGGGCGAGCGGGCCGTTCGGGCCATCCTCGAAGCTCGTGGTCAGCACGGTGGGCAGGCCGAAATATTTGGCGCAATCGGCCAGCGCCAGCACGTTGTTCTTGAACTTGTCGGGTTCGATATCACGCACCAGCGACATCAGGCCGGCCTGATGGTCCACCAGCAGCACGGCGGCTTGGGACTTGTCTAGGCGGTTGTACTTTTGGGTCATCATGCGCTCCAAAGGAAGCCTTGGGCGAGCGGACGGGCATCCGCCCGGCGGGGGTGGCCCTGCGGGCCAGACTCCGCTGCGAACGGCGGAGTGAAGTCCACTGTAGGCGATCCATCGGCAGCGCGGCAGTCGTGAATGCAACGCGCAGCGGGCCGGTGAAGGCGCGCTGCGCGGGACTGCCATCGGAAAAATCGGACCAGATCCGACCCGGTCAGACGAGATTGATCTCGATATGGATGTTGCCGGTGAGGGCCTTCGAGTACGGGCAGGTCTGGTGCGCGGTCTCCACCAGCGCCTGCGCCACATCGCGCGGCACGCCCGGCAGGCTCACGTTCAGGCGTGCCTGCAGCAGGTAGCCATCGCCGCCCTTGCCGAGGTCCACTTCGGCGTCCACGGCGGTATCGCCCGGCAGTTGCACCTTGCGGGCCTTGGCCGCGATGCCCATGGCGCCGATGAAGCACGCGGACCAGCCCGCAGCCAGCAGCTGCTCCGGGTTGGTGCCGATGCCGCTGGTGCCCGGCGAGGACAGCTTGATGTCCAGCCGGCCGTCGTCGCTGCGTGCCGAGCCGTCACGGCCGCCGGAGGTGATGTGGACTTTGCCGGTGTACAGCACGTTTTCGATACGGGTCATGTCGATTTCCAGTGTTTCGAGGTTGCAGGTTGAAGAGCGTGGATCCAATCGGGCAAATCAGGTGACGCAGGTGACGCAGGTGACTCAGGCGTAGGCGCCGTCGAGGTACGGATCGACCGTGCGTGCCGGGTCGGCCGAGACGCCGGTGCGGTCCATGCCGGCCACGATGCGGGCGCCGTCCGTGTACGGATCGACATTGCGGGCGCCATCGGTGAACGGGTCGACGTTGCGGGCGCCGTCGCTGTACGGGCTGCGGGCGTCCTGCACCGAGCGGGCACCGTCGCTGTACGGGTTGCGGGGTTCTTGCACCGAGCGGGCGCCGTCGGTGTAGACATCACGGGAGCCGGTGACGGCGGCTTGGGCGCCGGCAGCGGCGGCAACGAGGGCGACGGCGAGAACGAGGCGCTTGGCGATGGAGGTCATGATCGTATTTCCTTGAAGTTTGGGTTCGGTAATCAATTAAGGATTGCGAGGCGGGTTACGGTGCGTCTGGTTTGTTTCGCTTGCCGCGCTGCCACGGAATGCATTTAAGACGACGGACGTATCGCGCCCGTAGCGATTTGAGGGCCTTACTGTCAGGGCACGTATCGGTGCGGGAGCCAGATACAAAGACGTACAAAAAGGGGCGGGGCGGAGGGGGGAGGCAGATCGCGATCGGCGGGATTCGGGTGACGGATGGGGCGGAATCGGTTCGAATCGGACCCAGACCGGGCAAATCGGACGCAACCGGGCCGATCGGCGAGCCCGCCGGCCACCGCCATGTATCACTCTGTATCTGGCGACGGCCTCGCCACAGTGGCATACGCCCAGCCGCGCTGGCGACACATCGGCGATATGCGCAGCGGGTCTGATCGAGGCAAGCCAATCTTCCTACCGGATGCCAATCATGACCCTGCTGATACTTGCCTATATAGGTGGCGCTCTCACCATCCTGAGCCCGTGCATCCTGCCGGTGCTGCCGTTCGTGTTCGCMCGCGCCGGCCAGCCCTTTGTGCGCAGCACGCTGCCGATGCTGGCCGGCATGGCGCTGACCTTCGCCGCCGTGGCCACGCTGGCGTCGGTGGGCGGCGCCTGGGTCGTGCAGGCCAATCAGGTGGGACGCTACGCCGCGCTGGTCCTGCTGACCGTCTTCGGCGCGAGCCTGCTGCTGCCCGCGCTGGCGGACCGGCTGGCCCGCCCCGTGGTGGCGCTCGGCAACCGGCTGGCCGGCGATGGCGACACCTCCACGGTGTGGCGCTCGCTGCTACTCGGCGTGGCGACCGGCATGCTCTGGGCGCCCTGCGCCGGCCCGATCCTTGGGCTGGTGCTGACCGGCGCGGCGCTCAACGGCGCCAGTGTGCARACCTCGCTGCTGCTGGCCGCCTACGCGGCGGGCGCYGCCAGCTCGCTGGCCGTGGCGCTGGGCATCGGCGGCCGGGTCTTTGCGGCGATGAAGCGGTCGATGGGCGCCGGCGAGTGGCTGCGGCGCGGCCTGGGCGTGGGGGTGCTGGCTGGYGTGGCGATCATCGGCACCGGCACGGACACCGGCCTGCTGGCGCGGCTGTCCGCCGGCAGCACCACYGGCATCGAACAGGCGCTGCTCAATGCGGTGGAGAAGGCGCGCGACATGCCGCCGCAGTCCGCCAACGTCGCCAACGTCGCCAATGACGCCAATGACGCCAACAACGGCATGCTGCTGGCCGCCAACGACGCCCGCGTAGGCTTCCCGGGCGGTGTGTCGGGCGCCTTGCCCCCGCTGCCGGTCGAAGGCCGCCTGCCCGCRCTGGACGGCGCGGTGCAATGGCTCAACTCGGCCCCGATCACGCGCGAGCAGTTGCAGGGCAAGGTCACGCTGGTCTACTTCTGGACCTATTCCTGCATCAACTGCATCCGCTCCCTGCCCTACCTGCGCGCCTGGGCTGACAAGTACAAGGACCAGGGCCTGACCGTGATCGGCGTGCATACGCCCGAGTTCGCGTTCGAGAAGCAGCCCGAGAACGTGCGCCGCGCGGTGGCGGACTTCCGCATCGGCTTCCCGGTGGCCATCGACAGCAACTACAAGATCTGGCGCGCCTTCGACAACAGCTACTGGCCGGCGGCGTATTTCGTGGATGGTCGMGGCAATATCCGCCATCAYCAGTTCGGCGAAGGTGGCTATGCGACCTCGGAACGTGTGATTCAAGCGTTGCTTGCGGAGGCCGGCGACAAGTCGGTGGCCACGGGACTGGTTGCGCCGGAGGCGCGCGGTGCGCAGGCCATGCCTGACCTGAACAACGTGCGCTCGGGCGAGACCTATGTCGGCTACCAGCAGGCCACCAACTTTGCCTCCCCCGGCGGCCTGCGGCCCGATGCGRCGCGCGACTACACGGTCGGCAAGCTGGACCTGAATAGCTGGGGGCTGTCTGGCCGCTGGACCGTGGAAGCGGAGCAAGGGACACTTGACCGCGCCAACGGCACCATCGCCTACCGCTTCCATGCCCGCGACCTGCACCTCGTGCTCGGCCCGGCGGCCAATGGGCAGGCGGTGCGCTTCCAGGTGACCATCGACGGCAAGCCGCCCGGCGCCAGCCATGGTGCGGACACCGATGAGAACGGCAATGGCGCGGTCACGCAAACCCGGCTCTACCAGCTGGTGCGGCAGGCGGGCGAAGTCGGCGACCACACGTTCGAGATCCGCTTTCTCGATCCGGGCGTGCAGGCTTACGCGTTCACCTTCGGCTGATGTCTGAATACGTGAGTTAATCGTCACTTTTTCGGGGCTTCCTCCCGATTGCGGTAAACTACGCCCCGTTCTGCCGGCCGGGGCGTCGCTGCATCCAGCCCCACCCAGCATCATTTGCCCGGCAAACACCCCTCTGCTTCACCTTCGCTCCGGGGACTGCGCCGCCCATCGCGCGCAGCCCGGTCATTGACCTGCGCCCCCCCCATCCGGGACCGATCCGGGACCGATCCGGGACCGATTCGGAACCCATCCGGGACCCATCGTGGACCGCGCGCAGGACTGAATCCCTCAGGCAGTTTGTCTGACCCTCCCTCCCGGGGCACGCGCGCGTGTGCCGCGGGCGGATCCGTTTTCCGGAGGACAACGCAATGAAGAAGCCAGCCAGCCTTTGGCTGCTTGCGGCCGGGCTCCTGCCCGTCGCCGCCCACGCCGCACCGGGCGTGACCCTGTACGGCATCGTCAGCTCGGCGGTGCGCTATACGTCGAACATCGACGGTCATCACAACGACCAGGCCGCGCTGGTCTCGGGCGGCATGGTCGGCAGCCGCTGGGGCCTGAAGGGCGATGAAGACCTGGGCGGCGGCCAGCACGCGATCTTCCAGGTGGAAAGCGGCTTCGCCAGCGACGACGGCCGCGCGTCCTACAACGCGCTGTTCGGCCGGCAAGCCTGGGTGGGCCTGAGCGGCGACTGGGGCAGCCTGACCTTCGGCCGCCAGTACAACGCGCTCAACAACATCGGCTGGGCGTTCGATCCGCTCGACCAGGGCTGGGGCAATTTCTGGTCCGATCCGCTCTACATCGGCGGGGACATCTTCTTCCAGGACTACCGCATCGACAACAGCGTGGTCTACCAGCGCACCGTGGGGCCGTTCTCGGTCCAACTGGACTACGGTGCCGGCGAGCAGGCCGGCAGCATGGGGCGTGGCACCACGCTCGGCGGCGGGGTGAAGTACCAGCAGGGGCCGGTGGTGCTCGGCGTGGCGTACGACCAGCGCCGCAGCGACGATGGCGCCAACACGCTGCGCAACTACTCGGTGGGGGGTTCCTACGCGTTCGGCAAGGCCACGGCCTACCTCGGCCATATGGGCCGGCGCGAGTCCGCTGGGGATGCGCGCTTCGCCATCTCCTTCGTCGGGCTGGGCTACCAGCTGACGCCGGCGTTCCACGTCTCGGGCGCCTACTACCGCTACCAGCAGTCCGGCGACGTGACCACGCAGTTCCAGGACACCCCGGTGCGGCTGGGCGGCGGCAACGCGGACAGCATCGCGCTGGTGGGCGACTACGCGCTCTCCAAGCGCACCAGCGTCTACGTGGAGGCGGATATCGTGCATGCGCGCGGCGGCGCGGTGGGGCGGGAGACCGAGTACTGGGCCGGTACGCCGGCCACGGACGTGGACGATTCCACCCGCATCGGCGTGATGGTGGGCATGCGACACCATTTCTGAAGCCGCGCTATCATCGCCCGCTCAGTCCGTTACATCTGTTAAACCCGGGAGCCGCGATGACCGCGAACATGGACACCATCGAGATCAAGGCGTTTCTGCCGGCGCAGGATTTCGACCTGTCGAAGCGTTTCTACCTCGACCTCGGCTTTACGGAGGCGTGGGGCAGCGACGAGATGGCCTACCTGCACGCGGGGCGCTCGAGCTTCCTGCTGACGCGCTTCTACGAGAAGCCGTTCGCCGAGAACCTGATGATGTCGCTGCTGGTGGTGGATGTGGAGGCCTGGTGGCAGCACGTGGTGGCCCAGGACCTGGGCGCGCGCTACGGCGTGCGCGTGAACCCGCCCGAGGACCGGCCCTGGGGCATGCGCGACTTCACGATCGACGATCCGTCCGGGGTGCTGTGGCGGATCGGCCAGTCCATCGACCAGCCGGCCTGATGGCTGCCTGATGGCTGCCTGATGGCTGTCCTGGCTCCCTTCCTTCCGCTTCACGCTTATGTCTTCCGATTCGATTCTTTCCCCCCGTGAGCCCGGCGACACCGCCTTCTACCAGCTGTTGGCCGATAGCTACCAGCGGCTGCTCGGCCGCACGCTGGTGCCCGAGCCGATGCCGGCCCGCAAGGCGGCCCGCTGGCTCTACGAGGAGGCGCCGTTCGCGGTGCTCGCCCACAACACCGCGCCCGATCCGGTCTTCGTCTACGGCAACCTGGCCGCCCAGCAGCGTTTCGAGTACGACTGGGCGGGCATCACGCGGCTGCCGTCCCGGCTCTCCGCCGAGCCGCCCAACCAGGCKGAGCGGCAGGCCTTCCTGGCGCGCGTCCAGCGCGTGGGCTACGAGACCGGCTACACCGGCGTGCGCATCACGCGCACCGGCAAGCGCTTCATGATCGAGGAAGCCACGCTGTGGCAACTGATCGACGCCGATGGCGTGCTGCACGGGCAGGCGGTGATCATTCCCCGGACGCGCGACCTGTAGGCAGGCGCCCCCGCCGTGACTTGAGCGTTACTTGACCGGGGCCACCAGCGGCACGCCCTTCCGGACGACGTACGTCGCCAGTTCCGAGGCCTTGCCGTGCCCCACGTTCTTGGCCACGTGCGCGGTGCCGTCCGGGATGAACAGCGCCTCGCCCGCCTTCAGCGTCACCGGCGCGCGGCCCTCCAGCTGGTATTCGAGTTCGCCCGCCAGCACGTAGGCGATTTCCTCGCCCGGATGGGCATGCTTGATCGAGACCGCGCCCGGRTCGAAGTCCACCCGCACCTGCACGGCTTCGCGCCCCGGCGTGCTCAGGTCGCTCTGCACCAGGTCCGTGCGGTGGAGGCCGACGTTCTGGGCGTGCGCGGCCTGGAACAGGCCGGCGCCGATCAGCAGGACAGTAGCGGCGAGGATGCGGCTGGAGGTACGGGTCGAAGTCATGGGAAGCCTTTGCGTTGCAGTGGAAAGAGTCGCCATTGCATCGCGCTGGTGTGTGGCGGATGTATCGGGCCGGGGACGGTTCTGTATGCCGATGTACGAACGCCCGGCGCCGACATGCGGCGATACAATGTCCGCCACGCCCGCACCGCTGCGGGCCGGCGCCCTCCCCCAACGTAGGTTTCCGACTGCTACCCCATGACCGTAGACAAGCCACTTCTTGACGCCTTCGCCCCGACCGGCGTGCTGCGTGCCTCGATCAACCTGGGCAATCCGATTCTTGCGCACCGCGCGGACGCTGGTGGCGCGGGTGGCGCGGGTGGCGTGTCCGTGGACCTGGCCGGCGCGCTGGCCGAGCGGCTGGGCGTGAAGCTCGAACTGGTGGTGGTGGAGACCGCCGGCAAGTCGGTCGATCTGGTGGCGAACGAGCAGGCCGATATCGGCTTCTTCGCCATCGATCCCAAGCGCGGCGCCAGCATCGCCTTCACGGAGCCCTACGTGCTGATCGAGGGCTACTACCTCGTGCACAACGACTCGCCGGTGCGCACCAACGCCGATGTCGATCACGCCGGCACCCGGGTGGTGGTCGGCAAGGGCAGCGCCTACGATCTGTTCCTGTCCCGCGAACTCCAGCATGCGGAGATCGTGCACGCGCCGTCGTCGCAGGAGGTGGTCCGYACCTTCCTCGAACAGGATCTCGACGTGGCCGCCGGGGTGCGCCAGCAACTGGAGGCGGATATCCGGGGCCTGCCCAACCTGCGCCTGCTGGACGAGCGCTTTATGGTGATCCGTCAGGCGATGGGCGTGCCGAAGTCTCGCGGCGACGCGGCGGCGGCCTTCCTGGCGGCGTTCGTCGAGGAGCGCAAGGCGTCCGGCGCGGTGGCGGCGGCGCTGCAGAAGCACCGCATCCAGGGCGCGACCGTGGCGCCGTTGGCGGCGGGCTAACCCATCGACGAGCCTCAGCGGCCGACGAAGGTCGGCTTGCGCTTCTCCGCGAAGGCCGTCGCCGCGTTCCGATAGTCCTCGCTCTGGTCGCTGCGGCGCGTGGCCTCCGCAATGGCGTCGCGCGCGGCATCGAGCTGGCCGGCGGCGATGGCGTTGAGCTGGAGCTTGATGCCGGCGATGGAGAGCGGCGCGTTGTCCATCATCGGACGGCCGAAGGCCATGGCGGCGGCGACCGGGTCGTCGTCGGCAGATAGCGCGTCCAGGAATCCGGCCTGATAGGCCTCCTCCGCCTGGACGAGGTCGCCGGAGAATAGCCAACGGCGGGCGGCGCTCAACCCGATCAGGTGCGTCAGCCGCACCAGCTGGATCGTCGGATACATCAACCCCAGCTTGGCGACCGGCACGCCGGCCCGCACGCTGCCATCCCCTACGCGGAAGTCGCAGCACATGGCCAGGCTCAGGCCGCCGCCCACGCACGCGCCTTGCACGGCGGCGATGACGGGGACCGGGCAGTCCTGCACGGCGGCGTACGCCTGCTGGATCACCGCGCGGTAGGCGTCCGCGGCCACCGGATCGGACAGCACGCTGCGGAACGCGAGGATGTCGTCCCCGGCGCAGAAGTGGCCGCCGGCCCCGGTCAGCACCACCAGTTGCAGCGCGCCCCGCTCGGCGGCGAACGCGCGGAAGCGGTCGCGCAGGTCGGTCCAGGCGGCGAGGTCACAGGCGTTGCGCCGATGGGGGCGGTTGATCGTCACGATGGCCACGCGGCCGTCGTCGCGGAACTCGGTCACGATCTCCGAGGGTTGGGTGTTCGATGCGTTCATGGCGGAATTCATGTCCAAAGTGGCGGGCCCCCCCGGGGGCGCCCCGTTCCTATTCCTATTCCTATTCCTATTCCTATTCCTATTCCTATTCCTATTGTGCGGCGATGCGGGTTTCCTGGATCACGCGCGCCCATTTGGCGACTTCGCCCTTGAGCCGGTGATCGGCATCATCGGCGCTGCCCAGCACCACGTCGATGCCCTGGGCGGCGAAGCGCGCCTTGACGTCGGGCATCTGCAGGATCTTCTGCAACTCGGCGTTGAGCCGCGTGACGATGGGCTTGGGCGTGCCCTGACGGACCAGCACGCCGTAGGTGGACGGCACCACGAAGTCCTTGAGCCCCGCCTCGGCCACCGTCGGCACGTCCGGCAGCGCGCCGATGCGCTGCGGCGTGGCCACCGCCAGCGCCCGCACCTTGCCGCTCTTGATGGCGGACAGCGCCGTGGGCCCGGTGGCGAACATGATCTGGATCTGGCCGCCCAGCAGGTCCGCCACGGCCGGCGCGGCACCCTTGTACGGCACGTGCAGCAATTCCAGGCCGGCCTGGCGGCGGAACATCTCGCCGGCCACGTGCTCGATCGAGCCATTGCCGGACGACCCGAAGGCCAGCGTGTTGGGCTTGGCCTGGGCCAGCCGGATCAGGTCCTGCACGCTGTTGGCCGGGAGGTCATGGCTCACCAGCAGCACGATCGGCAGGTTGCCGACAATCGCCACCGGCGTGAAGTCGCCGGTGAGGTTGTAGCCGTTGGCCTTCTGCAGCAGGGCGGCGTTGATCGAATAGGAGGTCAGCGCGGCCATCAGCACCGTGTAGCCGTCCGGCGCGGACCGGGCGACGAACTGCGCGCCAATGTTGCCGGAGAACCCGGGCTTGTTGTCCACCACCACGGGACGGCCCAGGCTCTCGGCAAGCTTCTGGCCCAACAGGCGCCCCACCACGTCGACGGCACCGCCGGCGGGATAGGGAACGACCAGGTTGACCGGTTTTTCGGGGTACTTCTCCTGCGCGATGGCCGGCGCGGCCATGAAGGCCACAGCACAGGCCGACGCACAGGCCAGGAGGATGTTCGTGGCCAGCGTGGCGACGCGTGCCGGGGTACTGCGACCAGACTTTGACAGCATGGAAAGACTCCACTGAGACGAAAGGACGCACCGGCCGGGAAACCTCGCCCGACCGGGGGGGGCATGCCCAAGGGGGCATCAGGGCATCAGGACATCAGCCGCGGGCCTTGCCGACGCGATAGCCGCTCTGTTCGAGGTCCCAGACGCCCGCCACATCGCGGGACAGCAGCTTCTTCTGGATGCGCTGCGTGGGCGTTTTCGGGAATTCGTCGATAAAGGCCACGTAGCGCGGCACCTGGAAGTACGGCATGCGCGACTCGGACCACTGGATCAGCGCGAGCGGGTCGAGCGTCCCGCCGCCCTCCTGCCGCACGCGGATGAAGATCTTGAGTTCGTCCTCGCCCAGGTCGCTCGGCACGCCGACCAGCGCGCACTCCTCCACCAGCGGGTGCTCGGCGATCACCCGCTCCACCTCCCACGCGGAAATATTGATGCCCCGCCGCCGSACGGTGTCCTTCTTGCGGCCGGCGAAGGTCAGGAAGCCGTCCGCATCGCGCCGCGCCAGATCGCCCGTGCAGAACCACTCGCCACGCATGGCCGAGGCCTCGGCCTCGGGGTTGCGGAAGTAGCCCAGGAAGGCCAGCCCCGGCGCGTTGGCGCGYACGACGATYTCGCCSGGCTCGCCCACYGGCACRGTACGCCCGTCATCGTCGGTCAGGTCCACGTCGAAGTAGCCGAGCGGCTTGCCGATGGAGCCCGCCGGGCCCGCCGGATTGACCGTAACGAAGGTGATCATCTCGCTCAGGCCGTAGCCCTCGCGCATCTCCACGCCAAAGCGCTCGGAGAACGCCTTCCACAGCTCCGGCGGGCACCCRCCGCCCCACGCCACGCRCACCTTGTGCTCCCGGTCGTTRTCRCGCGGCGGCTGCTTGAGCAGCATCGGCACCACGCTGCCGAGATAGTGGATGTGGGTCACGCCATGGCGCCGCACCTGATCCCAGAACTGCGAGGCGCTGAATCGATCGACCATGGCCAGCGTGGTGCGCTCGATCAGCGCGGAGATCAGCACAGCCACCCCGGCGCCGTGGTGCAGCGACTCCCACAGCAGGAAGACGTCGCCGGCCTGCGCGCCGGTCAGCCGCAGGATGCCCATCGGGCCCGCGCGCAGCGTGCGGTCGGACTTCAGCACGCCCTTCGGGGCGCCGGTGGTGCCGGAGCTGGGGGTCAGCGCCAGGATGTCGTCCGGCTGGGTGACGTGGGCCGGCGGCGTTTCCGGGCACGCCGCGAAGGTGGCGAAGTCGTCCCGGCCCTGCCCTGCCCCGCGCCACAGCACCGACATCGACGGCCGGTCCTGCCGGATGGGCGAGAGCGCCTCGGCATAGTCCGCGTCGGCCAGCACCGCGGCCGGCTCGAACTGCTCGAACAGGTGCGACAGGGCGGCGCCGTGCAGATGCACGTTCACCGAGACCCGCACCAGCCCCAGCCGCGCCAGCGCCAGRATGGCGACGATATGGTCCGGGTGGCTCGGCAGCATCAGCGCCACGCGGTCCCCCGGCTGGAGGCCGGCTGCGGCGAGGCCGTTGGCCACCTGGTTCACGCGCCGGTCGAGGGCGGCAATCGTCAGCACCTCGTCGTGGAAGCGGCAGTAGATGTCGTCAGGCGTTTCCCGCGCGCGGCGGGCAAGCAGCGCGGAAATGGTTTCCGAGGCGACCGGGGGAATATCGATGTGAGTTTCCGAAGACATGGGAGATGGCAGGACAGCGTTGATCTGATCGACAGGAAGGACTCGGGCGGCTCAGGCGGCGGTGGCGCGGCGGCGTTCGCGCTCGGCGAAGAACGCTTCCATCATGCGCGCCGGTTCGCCCGAGGCATAGGATTCGCGGTGGATGCGGATACCGGCCTCGATGGCATCGCGGAAGCCGGCTTCGGTCATTTCCTGCAGGCGGGCCTTGTCGAGCTTCATGGCCACCGGCGGCTTGCCGGCCAGCGACTCGGCGATCTCCATGGCGCGGGCGTGCACCGCCTCGCGCGGCACCAGATAGTGGATCAGGCCGATGGCGTGGCACTCCGTCGCGTCCATCATCCGGCCGGTCAGCGTCAGCTCGATGGTGCGCGACAGGCCGAGCATCTCGCGCATGATCCACGGTCCCGTGACGCTGGCGATGCCGGCGTTGATCTCGGGCTGGCCCATCTGCACYTCCGGGTGGCCGACGCGGATGTCGCCCAGCAACGCCACCTGGAACGCCGAGCCGGCGGCGGTGCCGTTCAGGGCCATCACCAGCGGCTTGGGCAGGCTGCGCAGCGTGTCGTAGAAGGTTTCCCATTCACGCAGCCAGACTTCGGCGCGGTCGGCGTCGAAGTCATGCGCCTCTTCGAGATCCTGGCCGGCGGAGAAAGCCCGCTCGCCAGCACCGGTCATGACGATGGCGCCCACAGCGGGGTCCTTGGCGAAGGCGCCCAGCGCCGCCAGGATCTCGCCACGCATGGCGGTGTGCCAGGCGTTGAGGCGCTCCGGGCGATTGAGGGTGATCACGCCGATGGCGCCGATGCGTTCTGCCTTGATGTCTCGGTACATAGTTATCGCATAGAAATAGTAAGTTAGTGAATCGAAATATAAAGACATCACGGCGGCGGTGCAACCGGTTTTCGACTAAGGGTTTACCCGCGTCTATTTGGCGCAAACGGGTGAAAGTGGGCGTGCCGCGTCGCTACGGCATGCAAAAGGGAGACCACGTCGGGGGCGAAGCTGGCGCGCAGTCACCGGGGTCGGTGACTGCGTGGGGGTATGACAGGGGAAGGGGTAAGGCGGGCGAGGAGGCGGGAGAACTCAGGCGCGGCTGGAGATGGCGCGGCCGGCGGCAATCAGCAGCGACGCGACGCGCTGCTCGTCTTCCGCGCCCTTCCAGCGGGCCCGCGACACCGCGACATTGATCGCGCCGCGCGGCCGGCCATCGGACCCGACGATSACSACGGCGGTGGCAATATCGCCGATATACATCTCGTCTTCGGTATGGGCGTAGCCGTTGCGCCGGATGGTTTCCAGCCGCTTCAGGATGGCGTCCGGCGCGAAGATGGTGTGCTGCGTGTACGGCACGAGATCGGACTTGGCCAGGATCTCCCGCACTTCGTCATCGGGCAGCGCGCTGAGGATGGCGAGGCCGGACGAGGTGCAATAGGCTGGCAGCCGCGTGCCGACGATGACATCGGGCGTCAGCACGTGGCGGCTGACAAAACGCTGCACGAACACGATTTCCGTGCCGTCGAGCAGCGTCAGGTTGACCGTCTCCTCGGTTTCCAGCGACAGGTGCTGGAGGAACGGCGTGGCCAGCCCGACCAGCTCGTTGGCGGCGATGAACTGGTAGCCGAAGTCGAGCATGCGCGGCGACAGCGAATAGGTTTTCGCCGCCGCGTCGCGCCGCAGCAGGTTGAGGTGGGTCAGCGTATGGGTGAAGCGCTGCGCCGCGCTCATGTCCAGCTCGGCCAGCGCCGCGATCTGGGTCAGCGACAGTTCGCGCCGGCGTGCATCGAACACGCTCAGCACGCGCAGGGCCTTCTCCACGGAATTGACGAAGAGCGACGACTCGTCGCCCGCGCTGTCTCCCTTCTTGGCCCCTTCGGCAGCGGCGGGCGCGCTGGGCGTGGCTTCCGCGCTGCGCTTCGTCCGGGTTCGCTTGGTGGTGGGCTCGTTCGTTGGCATTCGAGGATAATCGTTAGCGGATTGCAATACATCATTATTGCATTGTCCGGTAACGATCCCACCCGCCCACCCGCCCACCCGCCGCCTCACCCCCCGAACAGCTTCGCGGGCACCGTCACCAGGGCCGGGAACACCACCATCAAAAACATGATGGCGAACTCGGCGATCATGAACGGCACCACGCCCCGGGTGACCTCGTCCATCTTCATGCGCCCCACGCCGGCCACCACGTTCAGCACCGTGCCGACGGGCGGGGTGACCAGTCCGATCGAGTTGTTGATGATGAACATCACGCCGAAGTAGACCGGGTCGATGCCGGCCGCCTTGATCACGGGCATCAGCACCGGGGTCAGGATCAGGATGGTCGGCGTCATGTCCATGGCCGTGCCGACGATCATCACCAGCACCATGATCGCCGCCATCAGCAGGATCTTGTTGCCCATGAAGGGCTGGAGCAGGTCCACCACCTTGGACGGCAGGTCCGCCACGGTGATCAGCCAGGCGCTGACCATGGCCGCCGCGATCAGGAACATGACCACGGCGCTGGTCTTGGCCGCCGTGACGAAGATCTGGCGCAACTGGGCGAAGCTCAGCTCGCGGTAGACCACCATCGACACGAACAGCGCATACGCCGCCGCCACCACGGCGGCTTCCGTGGGCGTGAACACGCCCATGCGCAGCCCGACCAGGATGATGACCGGCAGCATCAGCGCCCACAGCGCATGGCGGAACGCCGCCAGGATCTCCGCGCGCGACTTGCGCGGCGGCGGCTCCAGGTGCTCGCGCCGTGCCAGCCAGGCCCAGGTGAGCCAGAGCGCCACGCCGATCAGCAAACCCGGCACGATGGCGGCGAGGAACAGCTTCGAGATCGACACATTGGCGGCCACGCCGAAGATCACCAGCCCGATGCTCGGCGGAATGACCGGGCCGATGACGCCCGTGGCGGCAATCAGCCCGCCCGCCGTTTCCTTCTTGTGGCCGGCGCTGACCATCATCGGCAGCAGCAGCGCGGTCAGCGCGGCGGCGTCCGCCACGGCCGAGCCGGAGAGTGCCGAGAGCAGGCAGCCGGCCATGATCGTGACGTAGCCCAGCCCGCCCTTGATATGGCCGACCAGCGCCAGCGCCAGATCGACAATCCGGCGCGACAGCCCGCCCACGTTCATGATCTCGCCGGCCAGCATGAAGAACGGCACCGCCAGCAGCGGGAAGCTGTCGGCGCCGCCGATCACGTTCTGCGCCAGGATCTGGGCGTCGAACATGTCCAGATGCCACATCAGGGCCACGCCGCTGGCCAGCAGGGCGAAGGCAATCGGCATGCCGATCAGCATGGCGCCCAGCAGCGAGCCGATAAAGACGGTGATGGTCATGCGCGCCTCCCGGTGCTGCCGAGGTCCGCGGCGTCCGCCGCGTCCGCCTGGTCGAGAATCTGCTTCATCTGCACCGCTTCCTCGGATTCCTGCACCATGACCAGCTCGTCCTCGGTGAGCCTGCCGGWCAGCAGGCGCCAGAGATCGAGCGCGATGATGACGGCCGCGAGCACCGAAAACACGATGCCGGCCGCGTAGACAATCGCCATCGGGGCGCCGGTCACCGGGGCCGTCACGTCGAGATTGATGACTGCCTGGTCCCAGCTACCCTTGCACAGCAGCACCACGATGTAGAGCATCAGCACCTGGCTGACCACCAGGCACACCTTCTTGCCCCAGGCGGGCAGCTTGCCGACCAGCATGTCCACCCCCAGGTGCCCCCGTTCCTTGAGCGCGATGACCGCCCCCAGGAAGGTGAGCCAGATGAACATCCAGCGCGACACCTCCTCCGACACCGTAATGCCCGAGTTGAAGCCGTAGCGCAGCACCACGTTGCCGAACACCAGCACCACCATCACCGCGAGCAGCAGCGCGATGCCGGCCTCCAGCACGCGGCAGATTCCATCGATCAAGCGACCCATGATGATCCGCGCCGCCTAGGACTTGGCGTCGGAGACCAGCCCGACCAGCGCGCGCAGCCCCGCCAGGTAGGAATGCACGCCCAGGCCCTGGATGGTGCCCTTCACTGCCGGCGAGATGATGGAGTGCGCGCGCCAGGTTTCCCGGGCCGCGATGTTCGACATGTGGATTTCCAGCGAGGGAAACGGCATGGCCTTGATCGCATCGTGCAGCGGCACGCCGTGCTGGGTCAGGCCGGCGGGGTTGATGAGGGCGCCCTGGGCGGCGTCGATGTGCGCGTGCAGGAAATCGATCAGCGCACCTTCATGGTTGGACTGGATCGTGGCCAGTTCCACGCCCAGTTCGGCGGCCAGCGCCGCCAGGCGTTCGTTGATCTGATCGAGCGTGGTGGTGCCGTAGATATGCGGCTCCCGGCGGCCGAACAGGTTCAGGTTCGGGCCGTGCAGAACGAGGATTTTCATGATGTATTGGGGGCGTCGGAGGTGGCGGGGCGGCGGGCTTACTTGCGCAGGCGCCGGATCTCGTCGTTGTAGAGCTTCACGGTGGCCGGGTCGTAGCTGGCCATGAAATGGTCGGTGACCGGCTTGACCACCTGCTGCATGCGCGCACGTTCCGCCGGCGTCACATCGTTGTACTGGATGCCCTTGGCGCGCAGCTCGCCCACGGCCTTCTGCGCGGCGGCGCGGCTCACCTGGCGCTGGTAGACGCGCGCTTCGTCCGCGGCCTCGTTCATGATCTTCTGCTCGGCCGGCGAGAGCTTGTCCCAGAACTTCTTGCTGACGAGCACGATGTTGGCGGCGTACACGTGGTTGGTGGCGCTCACGTACTTCTGCACTTCATAGAACTTGTTCGAAAGAATCACCGCGAAGGGGTTCTCCTGGCCATCCACCGCCTTGGATTCCAGCGCGCCATACAGCTCGGCGAACGGCATCGGCACCGGGTTGGCCTTGAACGCCTTGAAGGTGTCGAGAAACACCGGGTTCGGGATCACGCGGATCTTCAGGCCCTCGAAGTCCTCCGGCCGGGCAATCGGTCGCTTGGAATTGGTGACGTTGCGGAAGCCCAGATCCCAGAAGCCCAGCGCCACCAGCCCTTTCTCGGGCAGCCGGGCGATCAGCGCCTTGCCGAGCGGGCCGTCCAGCAGCGCGTCCGCCTGCTCGAAGCTGCCCACCGAGAACGGCAGGTCGATCAGGCCGAACTCCTTGACGATGCCCGCCAGCGAGGTGGACGCCGGGGCCGACATCTCCTGCACCCCGCCCTGCAGGGCCGATTGCTGCTGCATCTCGTTGCCGAGCTGCGAGGCCGGGAATTCCTTCACCTTCAGCTTGCCGCCGCTCTTGGCGGCCAGCAGCTCCCCGAACTTCTTCACGCCGAAGCTGACCGGATGGTCGGGATTGTTCAGATGGCCGAAGCGGATGGTGCGCTCCTGGATGTCCTGCGCCATGGCCGTGGCGGCGATGGTGCCCAGCGCGGCGGCCAGCGCCAGCCGAAGAATGGTTTTCCTCATGCCTTGTCTCCTCGATGTCTTTTTTCTGGGCGGGTGGTGGCCAAGTATCGGTACCAATATTGGGGCCGATCCCGATGGCTCCCCCGCAGTGAGTGGAATACTATTCCACATGGAATCAGTTTCCACTTGGGGTTAGTATCTAGCCCACCCTCATCGCCCTAACACCACCTCTATCGATATGGCCGGAGTACTCGAACGCGCACTTGCCGTGATGGAACACCTCGCCACGCAGCCGGAAGGCGTGCCGCTGGCATCCATCGCGCAGGAACTGGAGATCCCGCAGAGCGCGGCGCATCGCCTGCTGAACGAACTGGTGCGCTGCGGCTATGTGCGCCAGCTCCGCGACCATGGCGACTACGCGCTGACCGCCCGCGTGGCGTCCATCGGCCTGAGCTACCTGAGTGCCACGGGTATCGTCGACATCGCCCAGCCGCTGGTGGACCGGCTGGCGCAGATTTCGGGGGAACTGGTGCGGCTGGCCATCGTGGATGGCGAGCACCTGACGTGGGTGGCCAAGGCGCAGGGCGCCCGGCATGGTTTGCGCTACGACCCGGACATGGGCATGGACGCCCGGCTGTCTTGCAGCGCGTCCGGCCACGCCTGGATGCTGACGATGAGCGACGAGCGCGCCATCGAGCTGGTCACGCGGCAGGGCTTCGGCTCGCCTGAGGAATATGGTCCGAACGCGCCGACCACCATCGGCGCGCTGCTGACGATGCTGCACGAGAACCGCGCGCGCGGCTTTGCGATGATCAACGAGGTGTTCGCGCCCGGCATGACGGCGATGGCCGCGCCGGTCAAGCGCAAGGAGCGCGATCCGATTGGCGTGCTGAGCATCGCCGGACCGGCCGTGCGGCTGACCGAGGCGCGCATGACCGCGCTGGGCCCCGACCTGCTGGCCGCCGCCGACGAACTCGCGCTGGCCAGCCTGGCCTCGCCGATGTTYCGCACACGCTTTCCGCTACAGGGCCGCAACAACGAGGACAACTCGGCCGCCGCCTGACCTTCAGGGGCGCCGTTCCTTCAAGCCTCCATGCCGCGCAGGCACAGGCTCATCAGCCCCATGCGCCCGCGCACGCCAAGCTTGGTGAAGACCCGGGCGACATGCGCCTGCGTGGTGGATGCCGTCAAGCCGAGCCGTCCGGCGATCTGGTTCTCGGAGGCTGCCGTCAGCAGCAACATCAGCACCTGCTGCTCGCAGGGCTCCAATACATTCAGCAAGGCGGCGGGAATCAGGTGGTCGCAGGTGGGCTGCCGCAAGGCGGTGACGTCGTGCGCCACGCCGAAGCGCAGTTGATGCGTCTCCAGCCAGCGGGCGGACCATGAGAAGTGAACGTCACTACCGTCGCGGTGCTGGTAGCGGTTCTCGAATCCGGTGCGCCGATTCCCGGCCATCACCGTGCCCGCTTCCCGGAGCGTCCGGTCGCGGTCATGCGGCGCTACCAGTTCGATCATGGTCTGGCCGATGATGGCGGCCTGGGACAGGCCCAGGCTATCCGCGCACCGGGCGTTGGCGTAGCGGATCTTCCCAGCCTTGTCGACCAGGAACACCGTGTCTGGCAAGCTGTCCGCCAGCGTCAGGATCGCGTCTTCCGCCAAGCGTTCAATCATGTGTACCGATCCCCGGGGCCGCGACAAAGCCATCGCGACAATGTGGCCGATCATGCCAGAGGATCGGCGTTCACTCCAGCGGCACTGGCCCTACGTCTCGTCCTTCACCGCGTGCACGATGTTGTCGCGCAGCGCGATGACCTCCTTCTGCAGCTTGGCGAAGGCCGGCGGCGTCAGCCCGCATGCCGACATCAAGTCGGTGCTGGCCGCCTTCTCCCGCACGCGTCGACCGCTCTTCGTCAGGCTCACGCGCACCTGCCGCTCGTTCTCCGGGTCGCGCTTGCGTTCGACGTGGCCCATCGCTTCCAGCTTCTTGAGGATGGGTGTCAGCGTGTTCGACTCCAGGAAAAGCTTTTCGCCGAGGCCGCTGACGGTCTGGCCGTCCGCCTCCGACAGCGCCACCAGGGTGACGTACTGGGTGTAGGTGAGCCCGAGCTTGTCCAGCACGGGCCGGTARAGCTTGCCGAAGGCAAGGTTCGTCGAGTAGACCGCGAAGCACAGGAAGTCCGACAGCGGGGTATCCGCGGCGCTTGTCTCATCAATGGGTTTCATCTGYTTYCTCGTCGTGATGGGCCGATGGCAAAGAATACATCGTATGCGACGCAATCGTAAGCGCTGAGCGCCTTCCCCGGCCCACCGCCRCGCCGCCCGSCGGGTTTCTTCACGCGCGCCGTACAAACGCCTTGACTTGCCCGGTCCCGTGAACCATTATGCAACGCATGCGATTACATCGCATGCGATTTGTTAAATCACACTAGATTCAGCGAGACCCTCACACATCATGACCAAGATCGAAAAAGTACTGTTCACCGGCAAGACCCACACCACCGGCAGCAAGGGTGGCCCCCGCCATCACGGCAACGTCGACCTCCATCTCACCACGCCGGGCAACGACACGGCGCCGACCTATGCCTATGAAGCGGTGCAGTCCCACCCGACGGCCGAACAGCTCTTCGCGGGCGCATGGTCGGCCTGTTATATCGCYGCSCTGGGCCTCGCGGCCAAGGARYTGAAGGTGGCGGTGCCGGCCGATCTGTCGGTCGAGATCGAGGTGGATCTGGGCATGGCTGGCGCGGACTACTTCCTGCAGGGCCGCATCCACGTCAACCTGCCCGGCGTGGCGCAAGAGGCGGCCGAAGCCGTGGCGCACCGCGCCGATGCCATCTGCCCGTACTCGAAGGCCACGCGCGGCAATATCGACGTCACGCTGACCGTCGCGACGGCGTAACGGGGGATAAGGGGGATAAGGGGGGTCATGGCGCAACCGCTTCCGCGTTGCGCCATGCCTGCACGAAGGCACGCAGGGTCGTCGCGGAGGCATCGCTGACGGCCCAGTACTGCATGCCGCCTGCCGCCCAGCGCTGTAGCTGGTAGCCCTGCTGCACGGCTTCGCCGCTGCCGCCCGGCCCACGCTGCGCGTCTGGCAGCACGAACACGTCGATCGGATGCCCATCGCGCCGATAGACCAGCACGGCCACCCGGTGGCCATCCACATAGTCGAGCCGGCCGCCCAGCAGCGGGAACCCGGCGCTCGCCAGGTCGCGGACCTCCGGCGCGTAGTCGACACGGCCGTTGAACCACGGCTTCACCACATGCATATTGGACGACGCCACATCGATGGCGTGGTTCGAAATCAGACCGCGYACGTGGCTCGTCACCACGGCGTCGACCATGCCTTCCGCCGGAGACTGCCGCATGGCGTGCTGCTGGAGGCCCAGGCCGACGGCGAACACCGTGACGCCCGCCATGGCCGCGTTGATGGCGGGCGACCACGTGAACCAGCGGCGCCAGCCTTCCGACGAGGGGGGCGAGGGCGACGCGTCGGCGTCCGGTGCGATGGCCGCGTCGCCGGGCAGCGCGGCCACGATGCGCGCGCGCAAGTCGGCGGACGCGCGGTGATAGTGCGCGCCGTGGCGCGTCGCCGCGCGCAGCGCCTGGAGATTGCGCAGGCAGGCCACGCACTGGTCGCAGTCTTCGAGATGTCGTTCCAGCCGCACACTGTCAGCCGCGCCGACTTCCCCGTCGGCGCAGGCCTGCAGGAGCAACTGCGCGTCATGGCAATCCATGTTTCGTATCTCCGGGGGGATGAGCGGGTGGCACGTCCGCAAGGTCCTGGCGCTCCGCCGGCGCGGCGGCAACCGGCACCTCGCCACGCAGCGCCGTGACGGTGGCGGCCAGCATGCGCCGGCCCCGCGCCAGCCGGGACATCACCGTGCCGACCGGTATCTGCGCGATGCGGGCGATATCGCGGTAGTGCAGTTCCTCCAATTCACGCAGGACGATGACTTCGCGGAAGACCACCGGCAGCCGCGCCAGCGCCGCATGGACCAGCCGCACATCCTCCTCGCGCATCAGCCATTGCTCCGGGTCCGTGGCGGCGCCATGCCAGTCCGGCAGCGCGGTGTCCATCTCGCCTTCCTCATAGTCCGTTTCCGCCGCGCCCCGGCGCTTCTCGCAGGTCGTGAACCACGTATTGCGGACGATAGCCAGCAGCCAGGGCCGCGGCTGGTCGCCCCGAAAGCTGCCGAACAGCCGGAACGCGCGCAGGAACGCCTCCTGCACCACGTCCTCCGCATCGCCCGTGTTGCCGCACAGCCACCGGGCGAGGTTGTAGGCGGCGTCCAGGTGCGGCAGCACGAGGGCGTCGAAGCGGCGGCGCGTGGCAGGGGCGTCCACGTCAGTCCTCGGTCCGGACGGAGCGGTCGGGCAATCCAGTCACATCGAGGCAGTCGAGCGAATCGAGCGAATCAGACGAAGCGGGTGGATGGCGCAAGGCGGTCTCCTGTATACCGGCGCTGCACCGATTCTATTCCCGCGCGCCGGCGCCGGGAATATTTGGCGGCCCCCGCCGGTATGACAGGGGTGGGGCGTGCGATGGCCATGCCCGCGACACCGACGGAGGCAATCATGGACGGAACATGGCGGCGGCGGGACATCCTGCGCCTGGCAGGCGCGGCCGGGGGCGCCGTCTTTGCATCGGCGCTGCCGGGCTGGGCGGCGGGGCGGGACGAGGAATTCGTGTTCGTGCAGCTATCGGACGCGCATTGGGGGTTCGAAGGGGCGCCGAATCCCGACGCGCGCGGGACGCTGCCCAAGGCGGTGGCGGCCGTCAATGCGCTGCCAACGCCACCCGACTTCATCATGTTCACCGGCGACCTGACCCACACCACCGACGACCCGAACGAGCGCCGGCGCCGCATGCGGGAGTTCCGCGACCTGATCGCGCCGCTGCGCGCGGGCAAGGTGTGGCTGATGCCGGGCGAGCACGACGCGAGCCTCGACGCCGGGGCCGCCTATCGCGAGCTGTTCGGTCCCACGCACTACACGTTCGATCACAAGGGGGTGCACTTCATCGTGCTGGACAACGTGTCGGACCCGGCCGGCCAGGTCGGCGAGACCCAGCGCGCGTGGCTGGCGGACGACCTGCGCAAGCAGTCGCGCGAGGCACGCATCGTGGTCTTCACGCATCGGCCCCTGTTCGATCTCTATCCGCAGTGGGACTGGGCCACGCGCGACGGCGAGGCCGTGGTGGCCCAGCTCATGCCGTACCGGCACGTCACCGTGTTCTACGGGCATATCCATCAGGAACACCACCACATGACCGGGCATATCGCCCATCACGCGGCGCGCTCGCTGATGTTTCCGCTGCCGCCGGCCGGCTCGCAGCCCAAGCGCGCGCCGGTGGCGTGGGATCCGGCCCAGCCCTATCGCGGGCTCGGCTGGCGCACGGTCAAGGCCACGCGCGCGCCGGATGCGTTCGGCCTGACCGAGCAACCGGTACAGCGCGATGCCTGAGGCGATGACCACCTCCCCGGCAAGCGGCCGCCGCACGGTATTGGGATGGATGCTGGCCGGCGCGCTGGCGGGGATGATCACGCGCGGGGACGCGGCGCCCCCGCGTGTGATTCCGGTCCGGGCGCGCCGCTTCGTCTTCCTGCCCGACCGGATCGCCCTCAAGGCCGGCGAGACCGTGATCCTGGCGCTGACGGCCGAAGACATCATGATGGGCTTCGGCGCCCCGGACTTCCACGTCCGCGCCGACCTGCCGCCCGGCCGCACGGTGCAGGTCACCCTGACCGCCGGCAAACCCGGCACCTACCGCTTCCTGTGCGACATCTTCTGCGGCACCGGGCACGAGGACATGGGAGGGACGATCGAGGTGACGTAGGGGGAGCGCTTACTCCCGGTGAATCGCCAGCGGCCCGAACGACTGGGTGACCGGCATCACTTCCACGAAGTTGATGTTGACGCGCGCGGGCAGCGTGGCGGCCCAGAAGACGGTTTCGGCGATGTCGTCCGGCGTCAGGGCGTCCGCGCCTTCGTAGACCTTCTCCACGCGAGCCTGATCGCCGCTGAATCGCACCGACGAGAACTCGGTGCCGCCCACCAGACCCGGCGCCACGTCGGTCACGCGCACGCGGGTGCCTTGCAGGTCGGCGCGCAGGTTCAGCGAGAACTGGCGCACGAAGGCCTTGGTCGCGCCGTAGGCGTTGCCGCCCGGATAGGCGTAGGCGCCGGCCGTGGAGCCGATGTTGATCACGTGGCCACGGTTGCGCGACACCATGCCGGGCAGCACGGCGCGCGTCATATACATCAGGCCCTTCACGTTGGTGTCGACCATCGTGTCCCAGTTGTCCAGGTCAGCCTTCTGCGCCGGCTCCAGGCCCAGTGCCAGGCCGGCGTTATTGACCAGCAGGTCGATCTCGGCGAACTCGGGCGGCAGCGCGGCCACGGCGGCGGCCACGGCTTCGCGGTCGCGGACATCGAGGATCAACGGCAGCACCTTGTCGCGGCCCAGCGCGTCGGCCAGCTCGGCCAGGCGGTCCGCGCGGCGTCCGGCGGCAATCACGCGATGGCCCGCCGTGGCGAAGCGTCGGGCAATGGCGGCGCCGAATCCTGAGGTGGCGCCGGTAACGAAAACGATCATCTTGCTCTCCAAACTGGGACGGGTTCGGGCACCGATACTACACCGGATCCCCGCGGGTTTCCCCCACTGCTGGGCGCGGGGCGCGGTGCGACAATCCAGCCGTGTCGCCGAGCTGGCGTCGTGGCGATGCCTCGATTGCAGTACCACCCCAGGGAGAACAACATGCACCGCCTTGCCACGCTTGCCGCCATYACCGCCGCCTTYGGCTGCGGCTACCTTGCCGCCCCGACGGCGCTGCCGCCGGCCCACGCGCAAACCCCGCCCGCCGCGCTGGCGCCGCAGATCATCAACCTGGCGGCGATGACCCCGGACGACATCGGGCCGCAAGTCCCCAACATGGGCACGCTGCGCACGAAGGGACTGGTGGCCACGCCACACGGGACCCTGGCCGTGCAGGCCGGCAATGTGCCGAAGCACTATCACACCAGCGCCGACGAGATCCAGTACATCATCGCCGGCAAGGGCACGCTCTGGCTGGGCAATGAGCAGCGCGAGATCGGCCCGGGCGACCTGATCGTGATTCCGAAGGGCACCGCGCACGCGGGATCGATCGCCACCAGCGGGGAATTCAAGGCGCTGGCCATCAAGCTGCCGCCGCAGGCCGCCGGGGATACGCACCTGCTGCCCTGATCCCCAGCGGCTGGTCGACCTAGACCGGCAGCCCCTTGGCCCGCAGCGCCGCGTCGAAGCGCTCGGGGTCCGAGGTGCCGGACGCGTTCTCCGCGCGGATCTTCGCTTCCTTGGCCAGATGGGCGCGGCAGCGTTCGAGCACCTGGGCAGCCTCGGCGGCCGGCACGGCAATCACGCCGTCCGCATCGCCGACGATCAGGTCACCCGGCAGCACGGCCAGCCCGGCGCAGGACACCGGCACGTTGATCTCGCCCGGACCATCCTTGCTGGGCCCCCGGTGGGTGTGGCCCCGGGCGAAGATCGGCATGCCGTCTTCGGCCCACTCGCACAAGTCCCGGACGGCACCGTCGATAACCAGCCCCCCGAGCTGCTTCGTGACGCACGTGGTGCGCATCAGGCCGCCGACCAGGGCCTGGGTGACATCGCCGCCGCCGTCGATGACCAGCACATCGCCGGGCTGCACCATCATCAGCGCCTTGTGGATCATCAGGTTGTCGCCGGGGCGCACGCGCACCGTCACCGCCGGGCCGCACAGCACAGTCTCCAGCCGGCGATGGTATTGGCGCAGGCCAAGCGTGCCGATGTTGCGGCTCATGGCGTCGCCGATGGCGGCGACGGGCATCTCGCGGAACGCAGCAACGATGCTGGCGGACGGGCCATCCGCACGGGGGTTGATGCGGTAGCCGGCAGGCCACTGCACGGGTGCTGGGGATTCGGACAGGCTCACGGGAGACTCCAGGAACAGGAAGGTAGAAAGGGGATCAGGCAAGGACCTGGGGATTGACGCACGCGGTACGGTCCATCGGGCTGCCATCCAGCCAGCCGAGCACGTTCTGTGCGGCGGCGCTCGCCATCGCGGCCAGTGCCGCCGGCGTCGATCCGCCGACATGCGGCGTCAGCACGACGTTCTTCAGCTCGGCCAGCGGGCTCCCGGCGGGCAAGGGTTCGACCGCCATGGTGTCGAGCCCGGCCGCAAACAGGCGGCCGTCCTGCAGCGCGGCCACCAGCGCGGTTTCATCCACCACTTCGCCGCGCGCCGTATTGATCAGGATGGCGCCCTTCGGCAGTTGGTCGAACGCGGCGTCGTCCAGCATGTTGCGCGTGTGGCGGTTAAGCGGGACGTGGAGGCTCAGCACGTGCGCCTGCGGCAGCAGGTCGGCCATCGACGGGAGCAACGCCACCCCATCGACGGGACTTTGACGGCCGGCCAGCGCTGGGTCGAAGGCCACCACCTGCATGCCCAGCGCCAGGCAGACCTTCGCCACGCGCTGGCCGACCTGGCCGAACCCGACCAGCCCGATGGTCTTGCCGAGCAGTTCCACGCCGTCCTGCGCGCGCGACCAGCGCCCGCTGTGCAGTTCGGCATCCATCCAGCCGATGCGCCGGGCCGCCGCGAACATCAGGCCCAGCGTCATCTCGGCGACCGACTGGGCGTTGGCGCCGGGCGTGACGTAGACCGGAATGCCGCGCGCGGTGGCCGCTTCCACATCGATATTGCTGACCCCCACGCCATGCTTCGAGATGACCTTGAGCGTGGGGCAGGCGGCGATGGCCTGCGCGGACAGCGTCACCGTGCGTGAGATGACGGCATCGACGGGCTCGGCGGCCATGATGCGCTCCACTTCCCCGGCATCGCCGGACGCGGACAGGTACAGCACGCGCGCGCCGGCGCGGGTCAGCAGGTCCACCCCGGCGGGGGCGAGCTTGGGAGCGGTGACGAGAATGGTGTGCATGGGTTTCAATCGAGCTTGATATTGGCTTCGCGGATCAACGCGCCCCACTTCTGGTGCTCGGCGCGSAGGTAGTCGCCAAACTGCTGGGGCGTACTGCCCATCGGCGTACTGCCCTCGGCGGCGAGCTTGTCCTGCACCTCCTGGGTCTTGAGCGCCTTGCGCACTTCCGCGTTGATGCGGTCCACCACGGCCGGCGGCGTGCCGGCCGGCGCCACGAGGCCGGTCCAGGTGATGGCGTCGAAGCCGGGGTAGCCGGACTCCGCCACGGTCGGCACGCCGGCCAGTTGCGGCACGTTGCGCAGGCGCTGGGCGGAACTCACGGCCAGCGCGCGGACCTTCTGGTTCGTCAGTTGGGGCATCGCGGCGGCGGTATTGGCGAAGTTGAACTCCACCTGATTGCCGAGCAGATCCATCATGGCCGGGCTGGCGCCCTTGTACGGCACGTTGAGCATGCGGAAGCCCGCCTGCCGCTCCAGCAGTTCGCCGGCAAGGTGGGACACGGTGCCATTGCCGGGCGTGCCCATCCGCAGCGCCTCGGGCTTGGCCTTGGCGGCGGCCACGACGTCCTTCAGGGTCTTGAAGGGCGAGCTGGCGTTGACGASCAGCACCACTGGCTGCGACGCCACCGTGGAGATCGGCGCGAAGTCTTTCAGGGGATCGAACGGCATCTTCGGGTACAGCGCCGGGTTGATCGCCAGATTCGCGGTCTGGCCGAGGCCGATCGTGTAGCCGTCCGCCGGCGCCTTGGCCACCGCGTCCATGCCGACATTGCCGCCCGCGCCGGGCCGGTTCTCGATCACCACGGTCCAGTGGGCCTGGGTGGCCATCTTCTCGGCGATCAGCCGCGCGACCGCATCCGTGCCGCCGCCGGGCGGAAACGGCACCACGAGCCGGATCGGCTTGGCGGGCCAGGTGTCGGCGGCGCTCGCGGCACCGCTGCAGAYAGCCAGCACGGCGGCGGCGGCCAGAAGGCGAAGGTTCAGCATCGTGTCTCCTTTCGTTATGGGCGCATTCTTGCCGTGCAGAAACATTCCGTCTATTTGATAATGTTCATGTTTTCATTCCYMSGAGTTATCGATGGACATCCAGCTCAGGGACCTGCGGTACTTCGAGGTCGTGGCCGAACTCGGTCACATCGGACAGGCAGCCGAAAAGCTGGGCCGCACCCAGCCGGCCCTGACCAAGGCGGTGCARCGCCTGGAGGCGGCGTTCGGCAGTGAACTGTTCGAGCGCAAGGGGCGCGGCATCCGGCTGACGCCCGTGGGCGAGGTCCTGCTGGCGCGGGCCCGCATGCTGCGGGGCGCGACGGACGAGGCGCTGCGGGAAGTCGGCGATTTTGCGAAGGGCAACGCCGGGCACGTGCGGATCGGCAGCGGCCCGATCGCCGCCGAGCATGTCTTGCCCGAGATTTGCAGCCTGCTGCTGGAGGAGGCGCCGGCAACCACCATCGACATCACGGTGGCGCCCAGCCTGGTACTACGCGAGCGCCTGAAGGAAGGCACGCTCGACCTGCTGATCGGATTGATGCCGGAGCATGACGACGCGCTCGTCAGTCATGCGATCGTCGAAGACGTGGTGGTGGTGGCCGCCAGCCGGACGCATCCGGTGTTCCAGCTACCGCGCGTGACGCTCAAATCCCTGCTGGCCTGGCGCTGGGTCTTGCCTGCCGCCTCGATTCCCAGCCGGCAATGGCTGGACGCGGCCTTCCAGTCGCACGACCTGCCCCGGCCCGCCACCCAGATCGACGCGAATTCCATCCCGCTGCTGCCCCGGCTGATCGCCAAGACCGAACTCCTGAGCTTCCTCTCCCGGCATACGCTGCACGAGCACAGGCACACCCTGCGCGAAGTGCCGCTGAAGGAAGCCACGCTGCGYCGCAGCCTGGGCGTGACGTACCGGCGGCAAGGCTACCTGTCGCCCGCYGCRCTACGGCTGATGGCGCTRCTGCAGGARCGCGGCGAGGCACTGTTCCGCGCCGCGCCGGGGGATGCGGCCAAGCCGTAAGCAAATTGTATCCATGACAATTATTTGATTGTCCTGATGCAGCGGATTACGATGCCTCATCCTCCCAGCCCGGCTCCGGGCGTCGGGTGGCATCGCAAGGACGCGCATCACCATGGAACTGAACACCACCACCATTCTCGTCACCTTCGCCGGGGTTTTCCTGATCTGCTTCATGAAGGGGGCCTTCGGGGGCGGCTTTGCCATCGTCGGCATTCCGCTGCTGTCGCTGGTGATGGACCCGGTGACGGCGGGCGGACTGCTCGCCCCGCTGTTTATCGCGATGGACCTGTTCGGCCTGCGCTACTGGAAGCCCTCCACGTGGTCGAAACCTGACCTCCGGCTGCTGGTACCGGGGCTGGTGGTCGGCATTGGGGTCGGCTACGGGCTGTTCCGGGTGCTGGATCACCGTGCGATCGCCATCGTGATGGCCGCCGTCACGCTGGCCTTCGTGGGCATGTGGTTCCTGCGTGGCGGCGATGTCGTGGTACAGCCGCGCTCCTCGCGCAAGGCCGTGGCCGCTGGCGTGACCTCGGGCATCACCACCATGGTCGCGCACTCCGGCGGGCCGCCGCTGGCGATGTACCTGTTGCCGCTCGGCCTGAGCAAGCAGGTCTATGCCGGCACGACCAGCATGTTCTTCACGGTCGGCAACATCATGAAGGCGGCGCCGTGGCTGTTCCTGGCCAGGCCGGTGGGCGCCGTCTGGACCTTGATGGCGATCTGCCTGCTGGCGATACCTTCCGGCGTCTGGCTCGGCTGGCGCCTGCATGCCCGGCTGGACCAGCGCCAGATGTACCGGGCCTGCTATGGGTTGCTGGTGGTGACCGCGATGAAGCTGCTGTGGGATGGCGCGTCCGGCTACCTGCTCTGACGCTCACCAGGACTGGTCGGCCACCACGCGCGCCACGGTTTCCAGCGCCTGCCTGAGCGTTGGCAGGCTGACGGAGCCGAGCGCGAGCCGGATGGCGTGGGGCACCTGCGCTGACGTGGCGAACGGATGGGCCGTCGATACGGCGATGCCCGCCTGCATCAGCGCCATCGCGATGGCATCCSCGCGCACYTCGGGGGGCAGCGGCAGCCAGACGAAGTACGACGCGGGATGGCTGACCCGCTCCAGTCCGCCGAGCACTTCCGTGGCCAGGCGCTGGCGCAGCGCGGCATCCCGGCGTTTGTCGGCTTCGAGCCGGGCCACGGTGCCGTCTTCGATCCAGCCGCAGGCGATGGCCGTCAGGGTGGCTGGCGTATTCCAGGTGGTGGCGCGGATGGCCCGTTCGAGCTGGGGCACCCATTCGCGCGGCGCACTGACGAAACCGATGCGCAGCCCGGTGGCGACACTCTTCGACAAACTCGACACATAGACGGTAGCTTCCGGCGCCAGCGCGGCCAGCGGCGCGGGGGCCCCTTCGACGAGGAACGCGTAGGCCGCATCCTCGATCAGCATCAGCCCATGCCGCCGGGCGATGGCGACCAGTTCGCGGCGTCGCGTGGCACTCATCACCCAGCCGAGCGGATTGTGCAGCGTCGGCATGGCGTACACGGCACGCACGCGCCGGCGGCGGCAGAGCGCCTCCAGGGCGTCGAGGTCGGGCCCGTGAGCGGTGACGGGAATCGGGACGAGTTCCAGCCGGCCAGTTTCGGCGGCGAGCTTGAAGCCCGGGTAGGTCAGGGCATCCACGGCCACCACGTCGCCGGGCTCCAGCAAGGCCATGGCGGTGAGCGTCAGCGCGTGTTGCGCGCCGCTCGTGAGCAAGACGGTTTCCGGGGTGGCCGGCACGCCGCGCCGGCCCAGATGGAGCGCCACGGTCGCGCGCTCGTGCTCGCGGCCGCCGTGGGGCTGGTAGCGCAGCAGCGCCTCAAGGTCGCCGGCGGCGGCCAGCTGGCGCAGCGCTGCCCGCAGCAGATCTGCCTGGCCCGGCAACGCCGGATTGTTGAAGCTCAGGTCGACCGTATCGGCGATCCAGGCAAGCAGATCCACGCCCTGCCCGCGCGGCAACGCCTCCTTGACGAAGGTGCCGCGACCGGCCTCCCCGCTTACCAGCCCCATCGATTGCAGTTCGGCGTAGACGCGCGTGGCCGTGACCAGCGCCAGCCCTTCACGCGCCGCGAGGTCGCGGTGCGTGGGCAGCCGCGTGCCGGGACGCAGCCGGCCCGCGCGGATATCGTCGGCAAGCCGGTCGACCAGTTGCTTGTAGCGGGGCTGGGGCATGACAGCGCGTGTCCATGACAATCATCGGAATGTCCCGATTATCCCCCCTGTGACTCACCGCCCGCCGGTGACATCGAGGAAGGTGCCGGTGCTGTAGGACGCGTCGGCGCTGGCCAGCCACAGGATCGCGCGGGCGACCTCTTCCGGCTGGCCGCCCCGGCCCATCGGGATCGAGTCCTTGACGCGATCCACCCGTCCCGGCTCGCCGCCGCTGGCGTGCATGTCGGTGTAGATGTGCCCGGGGCGGATGCAGTTGACGCGAATGCCCTCCCGCGCGACTTCCTTGGCGAAGCCGGTGGTGAAGGTCTCCAGGGCGCCCTTCGACGCCGCGTAGTCGACATATTCGTTCGGACTGCCGAGCCGGGCCGCGCCCGACGAGATATTGATGATCACGCCGCCCCGCCCGTTGTGACGATGGGACATGCGCCGGGCCGCCTGCTGGGCGCAGAGCATGGGGCCGATGGCGTTGACGGCGAAGATGCGCTGCATCCGCGCGAAATCGAGATCCTCCAGCCGGGACTGCCGCGCGAGGATGGCGGCGTTGTTCACCAGCACGTCGATCCGGCCGAACGTCCGGTCGATGGYGGCGAATAGCTGGGCAACCTGCTCGGGGTCCGCGCTGTCGGCGCGCACGGCCAAGGCCCGGCGGCCCAGCGCTTCCACATCGGCCACCACGGCCAGCGCGGCGGATTCGTTGGCGACGTAGCTGATCGCCACGTCGTAGCCYTGTGCGGCGGCCAGGCGCGCGGTGGCCGCGCCCACGCCACGGCTGCCCCCCGTAATCAGAATCAGCGGTGCCTGCGGRACGGTATTCATGTTTTGTGCATCCTCATGTGATGATTGATTAACTATTGTGGCAGGCTCAAACCCCCAGGCAMACCGCGCCGGCTGCGACGACGATGCAGGCGAGCCAGCGCGTGCCGCTGACCGACTCCCGCAGGAAGACCCGCCCAATCAGGACCGCGAACACCACGCTGGTCTCGCGCAACGCCGAGACCGCGCCCATCGCGCCTGATTGCAGCGCCCAGATCACGATGCCATAGGCGGCAATCGACACCAGCCCGCCGACCAGCGACGAACCGACCGCCAGCGGCTCGGACCGTACCGGCGCCCACAGCGGCGCCAGCCCCCGCACCGCGACGAACAGGATCGGCATCAGCCAGTAGAACAGGAACATCCACGCGGTGTAGCTGAGCGCCTGCCCGCCGGACAACCTGACGCCGATGCCGTCGATCACGGTGTAGAGCGCAATCATCGCCCCGGTGGTCAGCGCGGCCAAGGCACCCGCGCGGGACGCGCGGTGCCCCTGCAGCGCGATCACGATGATGCCGCCCGAGACCATGGCGATGCCGAGCGCGCGCAAGGGGCCGATCGCCTCGTCGGCGAAGAGCGCCGCGCCAAGCGTGACCAGCAGCGGCGAGGAGCCCCGCGCGATGGGGTAGGCCAGCGCCAGGTCGTTGCGGCGATAGGACCGCACCAGACTCACGTTGTAGACGATATGCACGAGCCCCGACGCGACGATGTACGGCCAGGCGGCGCTGGCCGGCAAGGGGTTGCGCAGGACGACGAGCGTGGCGACGGCCGCGATGGCGATGCTCATCCACGTCATCGACAGGAACCGGTCGCGGTTGCCGTGCAGCATGGCGTTCCAGCTCGCGTGGAGCACGGCGGCGAGGAGCACGATACCGCCGGTATAGCTGAGCATTGGGGTGGGAGGGGAGCAGGAAATGCCCAAGAATATCTATCTTGAAGCGGCACGACAAACCAGATAAATTGCCACATCGCGTTAGAAAATCTATTGCCATGAAACGGGTATTGCCGCCGCTCAATGCCTTGCGGGCCTTCGAGGCCGCGGGCCGGCTGGGCAGCTTCAAGGAAGCCGCCGCCGCGCTGCACGTCACGCATGGGGCGGTGAGCCAGCAGGTGCGCCTGCTCGAGGAGTGGCTCGGCGCCGCGCTGTTCGAGCGGCATAACCGCCGCGTGACGCTGACGCCGGCGGCGAAAGCCTATCTGGCGGAAATCGGCCCCTTGTTCGAACAGCTTGCGCAGGCTACCGCGCGCTACGGGGTGCCCGGGCCGGTCTCCCGGACCCTGTCCGTCAACGCGCCCGCGACCTTCACCCTGCGCTGGCTGGTGCCGAGACTGGCCAAATTCCGCGCCGAGCATCCCGATGTGGAGATCAAGGTGGAGACCTCGAACGGGCCACTGGAAAGCCTGAAGGACGACCACGACCTGATCATCCGAGGGGGTCCGGACACGTTCTACGGCTACGCGATGCGGCCWTTCCTGACCGAGGAGCGGCTGCCGGTTTGTAGCCCGGCGCTGTTGCAGCGCCAGCCGCTCGGGGTGCCGGGCGACTTGCGCCACCACACCCTGCTGCATACCTCGAGCCTGCCGCGCCTTTGGCCGGACTGGCTGGCGAGCGCGCAGATCCCCGGGCTGAGCCCGGCCGCCACGTTGACCTTCGATCACTTCTTCCTGACCCTGCAGGCAGCCATCGACGGCATCGGCATCGCCATGGGGCCGACGTCGCTGGTCTCCGACGACCTCGCCGCCGGGCGGCTGGTCGCCCCATTCGCCGGCCCGCGCCTGCCGTCGCGCAGCTATTGCGCCTACGTGCCGGACGAGAAACGGGGCGATGAACTGGTCGGGCTGTTCCAGTCATGGCTGGAACGGGAGGGGATGTGATTCTGCGGCGATGTGCTACGGACCCATACGGATCTGGTATACCATCGCCCGCTAGTCCCCGCCTTCCCAAGACCCCGGCATGAAGTTCAAGGAAATCAGTGCGTTCCAGGCCGTGATGCGCTCYGGTTCGATGACCGCGGCGGCCACCGAGCTGTACACGTCGCAACCGAACGTGAGCCGGCTGATCGCGCAACTCGAATCGTCCACCGGACTGACGCTGTTCACGCGCAACGCCGGCCGCCTGATTCCCACCGAGGAGGGCCTGGCGTTCCTGCGGGAGGTGGAACGCGCCTTCGTGGGCCTCGACACGCTGAAGGACGCCGCCCGCAACATCCGCCAGTTCGGCAAGGGCCGGCTGCGCATCGCCGCAGTGCCCTCGCTGGCCATGACCGTGCTCCCGCTGGTGCTCCAGCGGTTCCATGCCGACTATCCCGGCGTCAACGTCGCCATGGAAACGGGCAGCACGCAGTTGGTGGCCGACAGCGTCGGCAGCCGCTACTGCGACCTCGGGCTGGTGTCGTTCCTGCCCCCCGCCGCCGTCACCGATGCCCAGCCCGTGGCCGAACTCGCGGGCTGTTGCGTGCTGCCGCCCGGCCATCGTCTGGCCAGTCTGGACGTCATCACGCCTGCCGACCTGGCCGGCGAGTCCTTTATCTCGATGAGTCACGGCGATGGCCTGCGCGCCGCCGTGGACGCCGCGTTCGCCGACGACGACCGGCGTGTGATGCACTTCGAAACCCCCTACGGCGCCACCATCTGCAAGATGGTCGGACTCGGGCTGGGCGTGGGCATCGTGAACCCGCTGGTAGCCCGCATGCACGCCGCCGAGGTGGTGGTCCGGCCATTCCGGCCGCGTATACCGTTCGTCAGCTACCTCCTGCTGGCCCGGAACCGGCCTGCCAACGTGCTGGCGGACCGCTTTATCGAGCGGCTGATGGAACTCATCGCTGCCGAAATGGCATCCCTGCCCCCRGGGCTATCAGGTTTTCGTATAGACGCCTGACAGACTCGTATTTGCGCGCGCGGCGCGCGCTCCGCATACTCGCTCGGACTGACACACCGCTGCCCATTGGGCTTTTTTGGGCTTCTTCGGCTGGTGGTTTCATGAAGCTTGCGAGTACCTGACATGATTTCTAGCAGGGCCCAAGGCCCGCAATCCCCCCACGGAAGGTGCTGCAGATGACCGCAGCCTCCACCTCCCGACTCCCCGTGTTCGACGTCGCCGTGATTGGCGGCGGGCTGGTCGGCTCGGCCGTGGCCTACGGCCTGCGCAGCAGCGTGGGCACAATCGCCGTGCTCGACGAAGGCGATATCGCCCTGCGCGCCTCGCGCGGCAATTTCGGCCTGGTCTGGCTGCAGAGCAAGGGCTACGGCATGGGCGCCTACAGCCGCTGGACGCTGAACTCCACGCGGCTGTGGCCGAAACTGGCCGCCGGCCTGCTGCAGGAAACCGGCATCGACGTGGCCCTGGAGCAGAAAGGCGGCCTGACGCCGCTGATGGGCGACTACGAGGTCGAGGCGCGGCTGGCGTGGGTCAACACGCTGATGGCGCAGCCCGGTGTGGAGCCCTATGAATGGAAGCTGCTGGATCACCATCAGGCCGCTTCGCTCGTGCCCGGACTGGGCCCCGATGTCACCGGGGCGATCTGGACGCCGCACGATGGCATCGTCAATCCGCTCAAGCTGCTGCGCGCGTTCCATACCGCGTTCAGCACCAGCGGAGTCAATTACCTGCCGCACCACGGCGTCACGGACATCGTGCAGCAGCCCGGTGGCGACTTCGTGCTGACCACGCCGAACGGCACCGTGCGGGCGCGCAAGATCGTGCTGGCCGGCGGCCTGCGCAACGGCGACCTGGGCCGCATGGTGGGCATCGACCTGCCGATGGCCCCGCAGCGCGGCCAGATCCTGGTGCTCGAACGCACGCGCCGCCTGCTGGACACGCCCATGGTCACGCTGCGCCAGAACGACGAGGGTAGCTGGTTGGTCGGCGACTCCCAGGAAGAGGCGGGCTACGCCGAACAGGTCACCACGCTGCCGGTGCTGGCCACGCTGGCCGACCGTGCCGTGCGCACCCTGCCCGCCCTGCGCGACGTGCGCGCGGTGCGCGCCTGGTCCGCCCTGCGCGTGCGCGCCAAGGACGGCTTCCCGGTCTACGAACAATCGGCGACGCATCCGGGCGCGTTCATCGTCACCTGCCATAGCGGCGTGACGCTGGCCGCCACGCACGCCATGAACCTCGCCCCCATGATCGCCGCAGGCGAGCTGCCACCCGAGCTGGCCACTTTTTCGACCCGGAGATTCCATGTTCAGACGCATTGACGCGGCCGTCCTGCAAGCGACGGATCGCAAAGTACGGGTCACCGTGGATGGCACCGCGCTGGAATGCCGGGAAGGCGACAGCGTGGCGGCGGCCCTGTTCGCCGCCGGCGTGCTGGCCTGCCGCGACACGGCCGTGTCCGGCGCCGCACGCGGCCCCTATTGCATGATGGGCATCTGCTACGACTGCCTGGTCCGCATCGACGGCCGGCCCAACCAGCAGGCCTGCATGGCGCGCGTGCACGATGGCATGACCGTGGAACGCCAGCACGGCGCACGCGAGGTGGCGGCATGAGCCTCGACATCGACATCGCAACCTGCGACCTGCTCGTGGTCGGCGCCGGCCCTGCCGGGCTGGCCGCGGCCACCGAGGCTGCCGCGCTGGGCCTGTCGACGGTGCTGRTCGACGAACAGCCGGCACCCGGCGGACAGATCTATCGCGCCATCAGCAGCACGCCGGTACAGAATCGCGCGATCCTGGGCGAAGACTACTGGCACGGCCAGAGCCTGCTGGAGCCGTTTGCCAACAGCGGTGCGCGCCATCTGTCGGCGGCAACTGTCTGGTCGATCAATGCGCGCGAGCCGCAGCCGGGTACGGAGGGCGATGGCCAACCCGCCGGCTTCGAGGTCGCCTATTCRGTGGCCCGGCCCGGTCAGGATCCGCAGGCCGCGCTGCTGCACTGCCGCCATCTCATCCTGGCCACCGGCGCGCAGGAGCGGCCCTTCCCGATTCCGGGCTGGACCTTGCCGGGCGTGATCACGGCCGGTGCCGCGCAGATCCTGCTGAAGACCTCGGGCGTGGTGCCCGAAGGGCGCACGGTGCTGGCGGGCGGCGGCCCCCTGCTCTACCTGCTCGCCTATCAATACCTGAATGCCGGCGTGAAGCTCGAGGCGATTCTCGAGACGACCGATAGCGGCCAATGGCGCAAGGCGCTGCCGCACGCCTGGGGTTTCCTTCGCTCGCCCTATCTGGCCAAGGGGCTGAAGCTGCTGCGCGCGGTCCGCAAGGCCGTGCCGATCGTGAGCGGCGTCACGGCGCTCGAGGCCATCGCCGGCGCCGGCGGTCAGGTCGCCGAACTGCGCTATCAGGCGGCGGGCCAGCGCCACAGCATGGCGATCGACCAGCTGCTGCTGCATCAGGGGGTAGTGCCGAATACCAACCTGTCGCGCGCCATTGGCGCCGAGCATGTCTGGAACGAGCGCCAGGACTGCTGGGAGCCGCAGGTGGATGCATGGGGCGCAACGTCGATGCCGCACGTGAGCATTGCCGGGGATGGCGCGGGCATCGCGGGCGCCGTGGCCGCCGAGCATCGGGGCCGCATCGCCGCCGTGCATGCCGCTGCCGCGCTGGGTCGCATCGACATCGCCACGCGCGACGGCAAGGCGGCACCGCATCACGCCGCGCTGGCACGCGCCACGCGAGGCCGCGAATTCTTCGAGGTGCTCTATCGYCCGCTGCCGCAGTTCCGCCGCCCCGTGGGCGACACCATCGTCTGCCGCTGCGAGGAAGCCACCGCCGAACAGGTGCGCCACGCGGCACGCATCGGCTGTCAGGGTCCGAACCAGTTGAAGGCGTTCCTGCGCTGCGGCATGGGGCCRTGCCAGGGACGACTCTGCGGGCTGACCGTGACCGAACTGATCGCCGACGAACAACAGCGCCATCCGCGTGATGTGGGCTATTACCGGCTGCGGTTTCCCACCAAGCCGGTGACGCTCGGCGAGATCGCCTCGCTGCCGCAGACCCAGGCGTCGCGGGACGCCGTGGTCCGCTTCAAGAAGTAAAGCGCAGTAGGCAGCAACATGAAAACAGAAGCGCGGACCGGGTCATGCATGGCATCCCGCGTCCCGCCAGTCGAACCAGCACAGCGACGACATCCTGAGAGCAATCCTCAACCCCCTTATCGAGAATCAATCATGGCGTTTTCCAAGATCGTCCCCGCTCTCGCCCTCGCGCTGGCCGCAGCCCAAGGCATGGCCCAGGACTTGCCACCGGGCCCGATGCGGATGTTGGTCGGCTTCGCGCCCGGCGGTGGCAACGATGTCATCGCCCGCACGGTCGCCACGCAGTTTCAGCTGAACACCAAGGTCACCATCGTGGTGGAGAACAAGCCGGGCGGCGGCAGCACCATCGCCACCGCCGAGATGGCGCGTGCCAAGCCGGATGGCTCGGTGCTGCTGCTGGGCTCCGTCGGCGGCCAGGCCATCGCACCGTCCATCTACAGCAAGCTGCCGTACGATCCCATCAAGGGCGTGCAGCCGGTGTCGCTGGTGGCCAAGTCCGCCAACGCGCTGGTCGTGAACAATGACCTGCCGGTCAAGAACGTGCAGGAGCTGCTCGCCTACGCCAAGGCCAATCCGGGCAAGCTCAATGTGACGTCGCCGGGCAATGGCACGATTTCGCACCTGTCGGCCGAACTGTTCAAGAGCATGGCTGGCGTCTCCATCACGCACATTCCGTATCGCGGCGATGCGCCGGCGATGCAGGACGTGATGGCGGGCCAGGCCCAGATGACGTTTGCGAGCCTGCCGTCGGCCAAGGCCGGCGCCGATTCCGGCAAGGTCCGCATCCTCGCCGTGACGAGCACCAAGCGCGTGGAAACCATGCCGAACGTGCCGACCATCGCCGAGTCCGGCGTACCCGGGTACGAAGTCGTGTCGTGGTACGGCGTTTTCACGACGGGCGGCACGCCGATGCCGACGGTGAACCGCCTCGCGCAGGAGATTGCCGCCGTGGTGGCRCAGCCGTCGATCCGCGATTCGATCGCCAAACAGGGCATGGAGCCGAGCGCGCTGGGCCCAGTCGAGTTCACGCAACTGGTGAACCGCGACGCCCAGAAGTGGGACAAGGTCGTGAAGACCGTCGGCATCAAGCTGGACTGACCCCACGCGATACTTCAAGCAGGGCGAGCGTCGCGTCAGCGCTAGTTCGCCCTTACCGCAGGCGGCGGCGTCCACTTGCCGTTCAGCGCAACCGCTTCGGGCCAATAGGCGCGCACGTACAGCGAGAAGTCCTCGTCCTTCGGCGCAGGCAGCCAGTTGCTCTCCTTGTCAGCGCCGGGCGAGTCGGCCTGGATGTAGAGCGTGAGCGATCCGTCGGCACCGTACTTGAGGGCCTTGTTCTTCGTGCCGATGGAATAGCGCTTGAGCTTGTTCTCGGCAAAGAAGTGGTGCTGGTTGTAGAGCGTCAGCGACCAGAATCCCTGCACCGGGGGCTGCGCCCCCTTGGCAAAGGTCACCGTGTACTCGCCTCGGCCGTTCAGGCGGGCGCCGCTCGCATCCAGATCCTGATAGAAGTACTTGGTCTCTTTCTGCCGATTGACGAAGATGTTGGATTTCGCCGCCGCCGTGCGGGCAAAGTAATCCGTGCCAAAAGCTGCGCCGTTGCTGATGGTGCTCCAGTGGTCGGGCAGTTGCAGGCCGTAGTTGCGGAACTGGAAGAGCGGATCGACGATCTCGCTGTCTGCCTGCGCGGCGGCCTTGACCAGCATGTCCTTGACGCGCGGATCCTTTGCCGCAGCGTCTGCCAGCATCAGCGCCTGGGCGTACTTCGTCTCCTCGCCCGGCAGCGGCCTGGCGTCTTTGAGCACCAGCGGCAGCGTCGCCCAGAATGTCTCCGGCACCACCCATTTGGTCTCGGCGTCCCCCGCATTCTGATTGGGGAAATGCGGCAGCTTGGCCCAGTCCCGCGTCTGCATCTTGCCCGTGTATTCGGCCAACGGGTACAGGTTCACGCCTGCCAGCGATGCCTGCACGGCCTGCTTGTCAGCGGCGGTGTCATCCTGGAACACGCGCGGGATCACCACGCCGGTGTTGCTCCTGGCGCGAAACACCTTGGTGATGCCCTTCGGCACGCTGCCCTTCCAGTCGGGCCCCACCAGCAGGTAGAAGCCCGGTTTGGTGCCGTACATCTTGCCAAGCTCGGCAAAGCTGTCGGTACCCAGATCCACCACCTGATAAACCCAGAAGCGCTTGCCGAAGTCGGGCACCTGCACCACCACCGGGCTCTGGTCCAGCGCCAGCACGCTGAAGCCATAGACCACATCCTGGTTGGGGCACGCCACCATGCGCTCGTCCGGCGCGATGTAGTCGGTCAGCATCGACAGCCGGTTGGACGGTGCGATCGGCACCGTCCCGCCCATCAGCCCGGGTTGAGGCAGGTCCTTGAACGCCAGCCGGCGGTTGTAGACATTGGTCATCGGCCACGCCCAGAAGTAGATGTCGCGCGCCGCCATCTGCAGGTAGGCATCGGTCATCTTCATCCCCGCCACGGGCCCGGCCACCGCTCCGGGCACGTCTTGCGCGGCAAGGGCCATGGTGGGCGTCGCAGCGGCAGACGCCAGCGCCACGGCAACGAGCAAGGGGGACAGCGCAGCGGATGGCATGCGGATCATCGATGGGTTACTCATGTCGGTGAAAGGTCGTGCGTTGTGCCACCACGGTGGGCGGCTGCGCCGTCTACCTCAGCTTTTCCAGGTCGCCCGGTCGCCAGGTCTTGTCAAAGAATGGCTGGGTAGGGCCGTAGAGACGCAGGATCACGAAGTAGCCCTGCTTCGGCAGGGTCTTCAGCCAGTTCTTTCCTGTGCCTGGCGACGTCGGGCCGAAGTAGATATCGGTGGATCCGTCCGCATTTCGTACCGGCTGGTCCATGGTGTTGATCGACGGRAACGGTTGGCCGTTGTCCACGCCCGACGCGGTGATCGAGTCATAGATGGTYGCGGACCAGAACAGCGCCGCCGGCACGTCCTTGGGCAGCGTGAGCTTGTAGCGGTTGCTGCCGGATAGGAAGTTGCCCTTCGCATCGACAAAGGTGGCCGGATATTTCGCACCCACGTTGACCATGTTCACAGCCATGCCCGGACTGGCGGAATACGCATTGGTGAAGAAACCCGTGCGCGGATCGATGTAGTTGAAGGTCTCGGCGGTAAAGGTGGCGTTGCCGGGAAACACGTTCAGCCAGCGGCGGTCTTCGTACCAGACGCCGTTGGGCACGCCACGCTGCGGCGCGTACGAGATCGAGTGCCCCATCTTGGCGGCAGTGCGGGCTGCCTTGTCCAGCAGGTCGCGCGTGTGCGTGTCCGGTGCGAACGGCTTGCCCTTGATGATCCCGAGCGCTGCCAGCATCCCGCGCATCTCCATGTCGGCCGGATCGACATACTCGTTGTCGATAAAGCGCGACAGCATGTTGAATGCCTTGTCATCCGTTGGATACAGCATGTTGACCGGCACGCCCGACGCATTGGGGAACTGCATGGGCCGGGCGGAAGCCTCCTTGCCCAGCGGATAGATCCGGGTCTGCTCCATCACCTTTACCGGCGCATCCAGCTGGCGAGGATCCTTGAAAAATCCGCGCCAGAACACGAACACCCCATACGTGCGCGACCGCATCACGATATAGCCAGCCGGAATCTCGCCGCGATAGTCAGGCGGGAGCACAAGGTATTTGCCACCCCTGCCCTTGTCCGGGCCGGGCAGCCCCACATCGCCGCACCACTGACGGCCGTCGATTTCCCCCTCGGTGCAGATCGGGCGCTGGAAGAAGTCGTCGAGGATGCCTTGCAGTCCGGGCGGCACGTCGATCACCATCGGGCCGTCTTCCTTCAGGTCGAGGTAGCCCATGGCGTAGATCACATCCGAATTCGGCGTGGTGACCAGCGTCTTGGCATTCAGGCGGTCCTTCCAGATCGGCAGGACGTTATATCCCTTGCCGAAGGTCTTCTCGGAGCCTTCCTTCATGCCGAGCATATTGAGGGCAGGCAGCGCCCAGATATACGACTGCACGGCGCGCTGGAACGTCAATTCGTCCTGGAGCGTGGCAACGCCCTGCGGCGTCGGATAACCGTTGTGGAATGGCAGGTTCGCCAGGGCATCGTAGCGCGTTGCCTGCGCTATGGCGTGTCCGGCAACGAAGGCCGTCAAGGCGACTGCAACCCCGATAACTTGCCGCATCGCTTCTCCTAGGATCTGTGGGCGATTGACTACCGCAAGATCCTATCGGCCATCGGCGTGCCGCGTACTGCATGTTTTCGTTCGCTGATGTGAATCTTTTCGCCTGAAACGGCCACTTGACAGCCGTCCGCTGATCTACAACAGACGCTCCGCCTCTTCCAGCAGCGTCATGCGGGACAACATCGTGGCGCGCGCAAAGCGCACGAGCAGAAAGGTTCTCACCAGGCGGGGGTCGCCTGGAATGCTTGCGGTCAGGAATTCCAGGTCGTCGCCGGGCGCGGTGCTGTCATCGGGTTGAAGCACATTCATCCGGCTCAGCCGCATGCGCCGGCGCTCGATGAGGAGATAGGCGCCGGCGTTGGTGAGCGCTGCCTGCAGCCCTTCCATCTGGCGCTCCAGCGCATCGACTTGTCCCGCCGGCAGGGCRGTGTCGCCGTTGGCCGCATCGATCTGTGCGATCTGCGCGCGCAGGCGCTCCCGTTCCTCGGGGTCCGGCGAGACATCGCCGCCAAGCATCGAACGCATGCCCACCCCCTGGCGTTCCAGCAGCCGCAAGCGCTCGCTGAGCAACGCCATCTCCTGCAGGCGCTCATCTCGCCCAATGCCCCCCGCCGCCGCACTGGCAAGGCCCTGCAGCGCAAGCTGGTCCAGCATGCGCGCCTCGATCTCCCTGTACAGCCCGGCGTGGCTGTCACCGCATATCCGAATCTGATGATCGTTGAAGCTGACCGTGGTTTGCAGCACGTCCGAGCGCATGACGTCGCCCTCCAGGGCCACGCCCAAGGTGCGCCGCTCGACCATTTCCATGCCAAGCACCGCAAACGCCTCGTCTGTGCCAGGTGACGCATCGAAATAGTCGCGCAGATCGGCGGCGCGGCTGAAAGCCAGTGCGACGTCCTGACCAGTGCCAAAACACGCGTGGATGTACGGGTCCGTCCCCCACGTCTCCGGACTCGCTTCCCGTGGTGCGGGAATGCCGGCCACGACCGCGCGTACGTGGTCGAGCGCGATGCGGATCGAGGGGGCCAGCCGCCGGGCATAGCGGGGCAATAGCCGTAGGCGGGGACTTAGCCGGGTAATGCGCTCGGCCAGTTCCGCCACCTCCCGCCGGTTGTCCGCCTGCCCATCGGGGCCGCGGCGGCGGCGCCAGTTCAGAATGCCCATCACCATGCTCCGTTCAGGCGCGCAATATGACCTTCAGCCGCTACCCGTTGCGAGTCCGACACCGTCATGCAATCAGAAGCGCCTCGTATTCCGCCCGAAACTGTTGCAGCGAGCTTTCCACCACCGTCACGGCGCCATCGATCAGACCGCAACGGCCGCTGCCGGGCAGGATGCGACACAGGTTCTCCAGCGCTTCCAGATCGGCACGTACGCCATGGCCCGTGTCGATCCGGCCGAGCAATCGCATCATCTGGAAGGTGCCACCCTTGCAGGGCGGACACTGTCCGCATGAGCCCTGGGCGAAGAAGCTCACGTACTCGGAGACCTTGCGGACGATGCTCGTGCCTTCGGACACGACGATCATGGCACCGGTGCCCAGACGCGAACGCCGTTGACGCACGGAGTCAAAATCGAGTGCCACATCGAGATCACGCTTCGTCAGCAAGGTATTGGACGGGCCGCCGGTAAAGACCGCCTTGAACTCCTTGCCCTGGAGCATGCCACCGCCATGCTCGAACACCAGGGCCTCCAGGCGCGTGCCCATCGGCAATTCATACAAGCCAGGACGCAGGACGTCGCCCGAAAGCGAATAGAGCTTGGTTCCGGCAGCATTCCCGATGCCAAGACCGCGATACCACTGCGCACCGTTGCGCAGAATGCCCGGTACGTGCGCCAGGGTCTCGGTGTTGTTCAMGATSGTCGGTGAGCCATGCACACCGTGCTCGGCAGGATAGGGCGGCTTGCGTCTGGGGAACGGGAATCCGCCCTCGACACTCGCGATCACCGCCGTCTCCTCCCCGCCGATRTACAAGCCAGAGCTGGGGATCACGTCAAGCGACAGCGGGCCGCCAATCAGACGAACGAGTTCCGCAAACAGGGCGTGCCCCCGCCACTGCTCCACCGCCTGMCGCACCATATTGAGGGCYAACGGTTGATGCGGATTAACGTACAGCACGACATGATTGGCATGGGTCGCCGCTGCGGCGATGAGCGCCCCCTCGATGACCTGGTGCGGCGTGTGCTCCAGCAGATAGCGGTCCTTGAACGTACCGGGCTCGTCTTCGTTGCCGTTGCAGATGATGWATTTGTCGCCTGCAGCGGYGGCAGCRACCGGTGCCCATTTGCGATGCGTCGCGAATCCGGCACCGCCCATCCCACGCAGGTCCGCTTGTTCGATTTCGGCGAGGATGGCGAGCGGATCGCGCAGGGCCTTGGCCAGCCCCTCTCCGCCGCCGCATGCRAGCCAGGCGTCCAGGTCTGCGCCGACCCGGATATCGTCCCTCAGGAGAACCTGATTCAGCTTGTGCATCGCGCGCTCCGTGGGTCGCTCATCGGACGCCGCCGCCCGCGCCGCCCCACTTGCCCCGGCGCAACGCTGCATCGACCCGCAAGTCGAAATGGGCATAGCCGGGGAAGAGTTGCGGTGCCTTGACATGCAAGGGTAGCCCCGCCAGCGTCAATTGCCGCTGCCAGGCGTGCACATGGCCGATGCCTGCGCGGCCGGCCATGGCACCCGCGCCAGACTCCGCTGCCTTGGCGCCGGCACGCCGCCCCATGCTCAGGATGTCGAGCAGCGCGTTTCCCATCAGGCGGTTACGCCCGTGAATGCCCCCCGTGACCTCGCCGACGCAAAACAGGCCGGGCACGCTCGTGGCACCGTCCTTGTCGATCGCCACGCCTCCGTTCTGGTAGTGGAGGGTCGGATAAACGAGGAAGGGCTCCACTGCCGCATCGTGACCGCACTTCCGCGCGAGATGGCGCAGCGTCACGAGGCGCTTGGCCAGAATGCCGGGGTTCTCCATTTCCAGCGTCGGCGTGTCGAGGAAGACGCCGGTCTGGCCGTCCCGGTCAATGCCACGCCCCTGCGCGCATTCGCGCAGAATCGCCGAGGCCACGACGTCCCGAGGCTTGAGTTCGTCCACGAAGCGCTCGCCCTCGCCATTGATCAGCTTGGCACCGGCCGAACGCGCCGCTTCCGAAATGAGTCCACCTGCCAGGTGCGCCGGATAGGCGATGCCGGTGGGGTGATACTGGAACGAGTCGAGTTCGCGCAGGTGTGCCCCGATCCGATAGGCCAGCACCAGGCCGTCCGCGGTGGCGCCGTAGTGATTGGATGTCGGAAAAGCATTCAGGTGCAGCCGCCCCGCCCCTCCGGTGGCGAGAATCACGGCACGCGCGCGCACCAGCACATAGGTACGCGACTCCAGGTTATAGATCACGGCCCCGGCGCAGCGGCCCCGCTCGTCGGACAGCAGTTCGACCGCCGGGCAGCGGTTCCACACCTCGACTGCGGGATCGAGGTCCACCGCCTCGCGCAGCACGCGCATCATCTCCAGGCCGGTGTAGTCCCGATAGGACAGGATGCGCGCCGCCGAAGCGCCACCGGGCTTCTTGCGCAGAAGGTTGCCGCCCATGGGCCGGCCTTCCTCCAGGTCGAACATCACGCCAAGCTGGATCAGCCAGCGAATGACGTCGGGGCCATCCATCACCATCTGCGCCACGAGTTCTGGCTCGCCGCAGAAGTGTCCGGCGCGCAGGGTGTCCTCGAAGTGCAACTGGGGACTGTCGTCCTCGCCGACGGCCGCCTGAATCCCGCCTTCGGCCATGACGGTGTTGCTGTCACCCAGGCGCAGCTTGGTGGCGAGGATCACCTGCGCGCCTTGCTTTGCTGCAATGAGCGCCGCCGCGCAGCCGCCACCGCCGCCGCCGATGATCAGGACGTCGGTGCTGATCACTTGCGCGCCGGCGATGTCGATATCGTCGATCAGCGCATTGGCCTGGAGATAGCGTGCGAGATCCGGCTGACAGGGGTCCCCCTGGTTCACGCCGATGCTCAGCGCCACACGCGCATTGAGCCCATGGTCGGGGTGATAGCCCTTGAGAAGCTCGTCGACAGAAGTGTCGTCGCTGCGGACCGTYGGTACCGCACCGGGCCGGTAGCGCTTGCGCGCGTCTTCGAAGGGAATGCCAGCGGGCATCGTTGTKGTTCCGATCAGCGTGGCGGCTGCGCGCCAGGCGCGTCGAAATCGATCTTCATTTCGCCGCGCTCGATCTGCTGCAGCCGGCGCATCAGGTTCGCCGGACGCAGCGACTGTGACGCGATCATCCGCCGCACGAACAGGCCGAGATGGTTGGGCCGGATATGCTCGGGGCAGGCCAGGGTGCAGAGGTTGCACATGACACACTCGTCGAAGACATCGCTCGACTCAGCCAGTTCGCCCGCCACGGCGAGATTGACGCCGCGCTGGACGTCGAGACCCTTCGGGCAGGCGCGATCGCAGCCGCTGCAGTGACGACAATGGGAGGCTTCCGGGAATATTTCAGAGAGGGTGCGCAGCGCCTGCCAGCTGTCGCCGATTTCGTCCAGGCGATACCTGTGGCGAGACGAGACGGTGAAGTAATCCAGGAAGGCCACCTGCATGCCCGCTTCGACCAGCGTCTCGCATCCGAGGGCCGTCTTCACCTCCTGCTYGCCGCTGTGCCGCACCATGACGCGGCACGAACCGCAGACCCCCTGCCCCATGCAGCCAACGCCCTCGACCAGCGTCTCGCCTGCGTAGAGGAAGGCCTGCAGGATGGAGCAGTTGGCCGGCGCCTGGACCTGATGGCCTTCGATGCTCAAGCGTACCAGTCCCATCGGGTTGCACTCCGTCGTTCGCGGCGCCAACGCCACACTGGCGCTTCTATCGAAAAGGTCATATAAACCATAGCATATGAAAGGCTCACGAACTGCCACGCGGCCTTCACTTCACTTTCCGCTGATGTAGCGCGAAACCGGCCCAGGTTCAGGCTCGATTCTCCAGGCACGACGGAGGTACGCCATGCGGCAACCCAAGATCGTCATCGTCGGAGCAGGACTGGTTGGCGGATCGGCGGCCCTGTTTGCGTCGGGGGCCATCCCGAGCGCGGAAATCGTCATCATCGATGTCGCACGCGTCCGGGCCGAAGGGCAGGCGATGGACCTCGCCCACGCTGCGGCATTCTGGGGACACAACCGCTTCTATGCCGGCGACTACGAGAACGCGCGCGACGCGGACCTCGTCGTGATCACCGCCGGCGTCGGCGTGAAGCCAGGGCAAACTCGCCTGGACCTGGCCAAAACCAATGCAGGCATCGCGACGGAGATCGTCGATCGCATCGCCCCGCTGGCCCCGGATGCGATCTACCTCATCGCGAGCAATCCCTGCGATGTGTTGGCCGCCGTCGTGTTTGACCGCCTCCGCTGCGCGCCGGAGCGCGTCATCAGCACGGGCACCTCGCTCGACACCGGCCGGTTGCGGTCGCTGCTCTCCGAGCGACTGGGCATCGTGGCGCCTGCGATTCACGCCCACGTTCTCGGCGAACACGGGGAATCCGCGCTGATCGGCTGGTCCGGCGCAACGGTCTCCGGCATGCCCCTGGAAACGTTCCTGGCGAAGAGCGGCAAGGAGCTTGGGCCTGCCAGCCGRGATCTGATCCTGCGCTCCGTGCACGAGGCTGCCAAGCTCATCAAGGAAGGCAAGGGCGCCACGCATTACGGCATCGCCAGTGCGATCGGGCGAATTTGCCAGGCCATCGTCCACGACACGGACCTCATTCTCACGGTCGGCATTGTGCATGCGGAAGTCGAAGGCGTACCGGAGGTATGTCTGTCGCTGCCGATGGTGGTCAATGGCAGTGGCGCGCAGTTACTGGCTTATCCGGAACTGGACCCCACCGAGCGCGAAGCCCTGCAGCGCAGTGCGCGCATCGTCAAGGAGGCCACCGACAGCGTGCGCCACCGGTAGGGGCATTGCACGCTTCGGACAAATCCGTTCGATGTCAGATCCTGACGGCTTCCACTCAGCTTGGCGGCGTCGGCGTCACGCTGGCACTTCTGCCGAAAAAGTCATATAAACCATAAGCAAAGACGACTGGGAAGGATCGCACCATGCTTGCAAAACTGAAAGCGGCGTTCCAATACTTCAACAGCGTAGTCCCCTTTAGACTCGGCCCCGCCCTGATCACGACGGTGGTGCTGGTCACCCTGCTGCTGTGGCCTGTGCCAGAGGGGCTCACGCCCAAGGCCTGGGGTCTGGTTGCCATCTTCCTGACAACCATCGTGGCGATCATCCTGAAGGTCATGCCGATCGGCGTGATGGCGATGATGGCCATCGTGGTCCTCTCGCTGTCGCAGGTGACCTCGACCTCGTCCAAGGGGGCCATCGCCGATGCGCTGACCGCCTTCGACAGTCCGCTGATCTGGTTGATCGTGGTCGCCATCCTGATCTCCCGCGGCGTGAAGAAGACGGGCCTGGGCACCCGTATCGGCCTGATGTTCATCGCCCTGATGGGGAAACGCACGATCGGCATCGGCTATGGGCTGGCCACCTGCGAACTGGTGCTGGCGCCGTTCACGCCAAGCAATACGGCGCGCGGTGGCGGCATCGTGCATCCGATCATGAAGTCGATCGCCACGGCATTCGACTCGGACCCGGCCAAGGGCACCGAGGGCAAGGTCGGCACCTACCTGGCGTTGGTCAACTATCACGCCAACCCGATCTCCTCGGCCATGTTCGTGACCGCCACCGCACCGAACCCGCTAGTGGTGGACTACATCGCCAAGGCAACCAATCAGGCACTGCATCTGAGCTGGATGAGCTGGGCGCTCTGCATGCTGCTGCCCGGCCTGCTATGCATGCTGGTGATGCCGATGGTGATCTATGTCTTGTCGCCGCCGCAGCTCAAGGCCACACCCAATGCGGTGGAGTATGCGCACGCCGAAATGGCGAAGATGGGCCCGGTGTCGCCGAAGGAACGGGTCATGATCTTCACCTTCGCGCTCCTGCTGCTGTTGTGGGCCAACATTCCGGCGATGGTGTTCGGCCCGGCGCTCACGCTGGACCCCACGGTGGTCGCCTTCGTCGGCCTGTTCGTGCTGATCATTACGGGCACCATCGACTGGGACGATGTACTGTCCGAAAAGAGCGCCTGGGACACGCTGATATGGTTCGGCGCGCTGATCATGCTGGCCGAGCAACTGAACAAGCAGGGTGTGATCGGCTGGTTCTCAACCGGCATGAGCAACGCGATCGTGGCCAGCGGCATCGGTTGGGGCGGCACGGCCGCGATCCTGGTAGCGGTCTTCGTGTTCTCGCACTACCTGTTCGCCAGCACGACGGCACACATCAGYGCGATGATGCTCGCCTTCCTGACGGTCGGCGTGAATCTGATACCGCCCGCGTATGTGGTGCCGTTCATGCTGCTGATGGCGGCCGGCTCGGCGATCATGATGACGCTGACCCACTATGCGACGGGCACCTCGCCAATCATCTTCGGCAGTGGCTACGTCACGATGGGGAACTGGTGGCGCGTTGGCTTTGTGATGTGCGTGGTCGAACTGCTGATCTTCGCGGTGGTCGGCACCGTCTGGTGGAAGGTGCTTGGCTACTGGTGAAACCGCAGCGATTCACCCAAAGACAATCGCCATCGATCTTGCYGTCTTGACAGCGTCAGTGTGGACAAAGGCGCAACGTCGATTTGCCAGTAGGYCCTCACCGGCGCCTCCAATGCATGGAGGACGATGGCCTTGATGACGCTSGCATGCGTGACGACCAGCGTGTGCGAGGCGGGGCTGGCATAGGGCCCCATCCACCGCCGCACACGTTCGCAAAACGCGGACAGGGATTCCCCGCCGTGCGCGACCATGTCCGGATCGGACAACCAGGCWGACAGTGCGGCAGGTTCCGCAATGCCGATTTCCTTGAGCGAGCGCCCCAACCATCTGCCGTAGTCGACCTCCCCCAGCGCGGGTTCGATGATCGGCGAATGGCCCAGCGCCATGGCGGCCTCCCGTGCGCAGCGTGCCGGGCTGCWGAGCACCTGGTCTGGCGCCCCGAGCGCGGTGGCGAGCCGGGCCACGTCGTCGGCCTGTCCGGGATCCAGGGATTCGTCGGCCGGAAACCGCCCGGCGCGCAGGGCTGCCGTGGCCGGTACGCAGAGCAATGTCAGGCGGGTTGTCACGTGTCAGGTCGTCCAGTCGATTAGAATGCACGCATATGCGCTGGGGAGAAGCCGGTTGGAATCCGGCACGGTCGCGCCACTGTATCGCAATCTGAAGCGTCGTTTCGACGAAGCAGGCTGCCAAGTCAGACCTCCYCAACGCCTCATCCATCCGTTACGGGACGCGTCATCCTCAAGGAGATCTGYCATGCACGCAAGCGCCACCCTTTCGCCGGCCATCGAGCCGGTATCCATCCCGGTTYCCGARCTGCTGCCCTGGGCCATCTTTGGCAGCATGCTCCTGCTGCTGGCGATCTACTTCGTCGGCGTGGAGGAAGGTGCCGCCGCCATCTTCAATACGATGTATGTGCATGAGTTTGTGCACGACGGACGTCACCTGCTCGGCTTTCCCTGTCACTGAGGACGCGCCGCCATGGTGAGAAGTCTTCTGGTCCGCGGCATGATCGCGGGGTTCCTGGCGAGCCTGCTGGCATTCGGTGTTGCCAAGGTCGTTGGAGAACCGGAGGTGGAGGGCGCCATCGCGTACGAAGCGCGGATGGAGCAGGCAATGGGCGGTAGCCACCAGCATGAGATGCCCGAACTGGTCAGCCGTGACGTACAGGCCGGGCTCGGGCTGTTTGTCGGGCTGGCGGTRTTCGGCAGCGCGGTAGGTGGCCTGTTTGCGCTGACGTTCGCCTTTGTCTACGGCCGGATTGGCAAGCTGGGCGCGCGCCCGACGTCCGTGCTGATGGCGCTGCTTGGCTACATCGCGACCGTGCTGGTGCCGTTTATCAAATACCCACCGAATCCGCCGGCCATCGGCGATCCTTCGACGATCGGCCTTCGCACCGCCTTGTTCTTCACCATGATCGCCCTGTCGTTGGCGGCGATGGTGATTGCGGTCATCGTTGCCCGCAAGCTTGCGGCGAGCCACGGCACCTGGCACGCCACGCTGGGCGCGGCGGCCATCTATGTGGTCATCGCGCTGCTGGCGCAAGGGTTGCTGCCGGAAGTCAACGAGATCCCCGACGAATTCTCAGCCGTCCTGCTGTGGCGCTTCAGGATGGCCGCCTTCGGTATCCAGGCCACGCTCTGGGCAGGTCTTGGTCTGCTGTTTGCCACGCTGGCACAGCGGCGGCTGGAGGAGCGACGCGGCGTCAGGCATGCCTGACGTCTGATAGCCGAGCCCAAAACAAACATCCCCGCCGTGGCGGGGATGTTTGTTTTGGGCCGCGACAGCCTTGCCGACTATTGCGCGCGCAGCGTCTTCGCAGCCCGATCTCGTTCGGATACTTGAAGTCGTCGAACGCGTCGAGCAACTCATCGTCGATCTGGATCACGGAGGAGATCGTCGATGTCCGATTGTAGGAAGGCCAATCAATGAAGTAAAATGATCGTTATTCAAAAATACATGAATMTCAATCATGCTTGAACGCATTCACCTGGCAATCATCCGGGAAGTGGACCGTGAGGGCTCCCTGACAGCGGCCGCTTCGGTGCTGTGCCTGACGCAGTCGGCACTGAGCCATGCAATGAAAAAGCTCGAGTTGCAGTTGGGTACCGACATCTGGCTGCGGGAAGGCCGCAGTCTGCGGCTGACCCAGGCGGGCTCCTACCTGCTGGCGGTGGCCAACCGCGTGCTGCCCCAGCTCGATCTGGCCGAAGAACGGGTCCACCAGTTTGCGCAGGGCGAGCGCGGCACGCTGCGGATAGGCATGGAGTGCCATCCCTGCTATCAGTGGCTGCTCAAGATCGTCTCGCCCTACCTATCGACATGGCCGGACGTGGATGTCGACGTCAAGCAGAAGTTCCAGTTCGGCGGTATCGGCGCGCTGTACGGGTATGAGATCGACATGCTGGTAACGCCGGATCCACTCTACAAGCCCGGCCTGCATTTCGAGCCGGTGTTCGACTACGAGCAGGTGCTGGTCGTCAATCGCGGCCACCGGCTCGCCGGCTTGCCCCACGTAGACGCCGACGCGCTGACGAACGAAGTGCTGATCACCTATCCCGTGGCCACCGAYCGCCTGGACATCTACAACCTGTTCCTGCAGCCGGCGGGCGTCACGCCCAAGCGCCACAAGACCATCGAGACCACGGACATCATGATGCAGATGGTGGCCAGCGGGCGTGGCATCGCGGCCCTSCCGCGCTGGCTGGTGGCCGAATATGCGGAAAAGATGGATGTCACGGCGGTACGGCTGGGCCCGCATGGCGTCGCCAAGCAGATCTTCCTTGGCGCGCGGGAAAGCGACATCGAGATCGATTACGTACAAGCCTTCATCGAACTGGCCCGCCGTTCAGCGGAGCTCGCCCCCAACTGAACGACGTAACGCCATCAGGCGCGCGTATCGCAGCGCGTCACCGACCCGGCACGCGTGAAAGCACCCAACTTCCGCCCACATCGGAATACAGCGTTTTCTGGTTCAGCCGGCCAGCGCCTGATCCAGCGCGGCTTGCAACGCGGCGCCATCCAGTTCCTGGCCGATCAGCACCACGCGCGTGCCCCGCGCTTCGTCAGCACGCCAGGCACGGTCGAAGTAGCTGTCGAATCGTTGYCCCACGCCGTGCAGCACCAGTCGCATTGCCTTGCCCGGGAGTTCGGCGAAACCCTTGACGCGATAGATCGTGTGGTCGGCCACCAGCTTCTGGAGCGCGCCAACCAATGCCTCGCGGTCAACGGTGCCAGCCTCCACCACCACCGAATCGAATTCATCGTGATGATGATCGGCGTGGTCGGCGTCGTCCGCGCTGCCATGATGATCMACGCGCWGGTGGATCGTCTCTTCCGACGCGCGGTTCAGTCCCAGCAGGCTGTTCACATCGAGCGACCCCGCCTGCGCCGGCACGATCTTCACTTCGGCCGGAATCTCGGGCCGTACCAGCGCCTCCACTGCGGCAAYCTGGGCGGCATCCATCAGGTCGGTCTTGTTCAGGATGACCAGATCCGCGCTGGCGAGCTGGTCTTCGAACAGCTCGTGCAGCGGCGACTCGTGATCGAGGTTCGGATCGGCGCGGCGCTGCGCGTCTACCGCCACCGGATTCGCGGCGAACTGGCCGGCGGCGGCGGCGGGGCCATCCACCACCGTGACCACCGAATCCACCGTGAACGCGTTGCGGATGCTCGGCCAGTGGAATGCCTGCACCAGCGGCTTCGGCAGCGCCAGACCCGAAGTCTCGATCAGCACGTGATCGATCTGGTCGCGGCGCTCGAGCAGTTGTTCCATGACCGGGAAGAACTCTTCCTGCACGGTGCAGCACAGGCAGCCGTTGGCCAGTTCATAGAGTTGGCCGGTGGGCTCGCCCTGCTCGTCGCAGCCAATGCCGCAGCCCTTCAGGATTTCCCCGTCGATGCCCAGCTCGCCAAATTCGTTGACGATGACAGCGATACGGCGCCCGTTGGCATTCTCGAGGATATGGCGCAGCAAGGTGGTCTTGCCGCTGCCCAGGAAGCCCGTGACGATCGTGGCGGGAATTTTTGCGGTTTGCATGGAATCACCTGGTGCTTGAAAGTTGAAAATGGAAAGGGGTGGCGAGAGTCAGCGGCGCAACCGCCGCCAGCCCACGACCACCCCGCTGACGGACATCACCAGACCCACCAGCGACAGCACCCACACCACCACATCCCATGACGGGCGATGCTGCGTGAGCGAAACGAAGTCATAGCTGTGTACGGCGTTGAACAGCCAGCGATAGAGACGGCGGCTGTCGTCACTGCGGCCGATGACCTGACCCGTCGAGGGATCGACATAGGCCCAGGTGTTGTCGGCGTCGTCGAAGGTCACGCGCAACACGGGCAGCCTGCGCGCGTTGTGGTGACTGTACCAGTAGGTGTCGGCCTCGGCCTGCATGACGCTGGCCACGACTTTAGCGTCCGGCATCAGGGTGCCGGCGATACGCGAGAGCATGCCCGGGTCCCAGCGCACTGGCGCACCACTGCCCGGATCGAGCACCGTGACAACGCCCTTGCCGGCGGCCACCTGCAACATGGGCGTGCTGCCGACCCACACCATACGGACCTCGCGCGCACTGCGGTCTGCCAGCGTGGCACGCCAGTCCGGCGCGGGGAACGAGGCCCCGGCATGCCCCGCGTAGCGCTGCAGGGCCGCGCCGTCGAAGCTGCGCCCGTTGAACCACTGGTTAGGATTGACGGAGAGCCATCCCGAGATCAGCCAGAACAGCAGGAACAGCGCGCCGACGAGCCCGGCCATGTGATGCCAGGCCATCCAGCCGTGGTACGGCGAGACGCCCGCCATGCTGCCGTGCGCAAAGCGCCGCCGCACGCGTAGCCGCAGCCAGCCAATCCAGATTCCCGTGATGGCCACCACCACGCAGGGCCCGGACGTCCACAGCACCACCTGCCGCCACAGCGGCGGGTCCTTGCGGATCGGCGTGAAATACAGCCAGTGCGGCACCGAGCCGAGCCAGTTCCAGAACCGCTCCGCGCGATCGGTATCGCGCATGATCTCGCCGGTCTTCGCCGAGAYGTACAGCTCGGTGCCGTGTCCGTCATCGATGGCGATGCGATGCAGCGGACGCCACGCGTTGAGGCCATTCGGCACGGTCCACTGGTCTCGTTCGGCGGTCTCGATCCAGCGCGCAGGCTTGCCGGTGAACTGCTGGGCAGTGGCCTGCGCCGTGGCWGCATCGACGCGCTCGATGACGCGSCCATCGGTGGCCGCCACGGTATGGGGCTGACCCTTGCCATCAACCATGCGATAGACGGGCAGGCTGCCCGCCATCTCAAGCCGCAGGCTGCGTGGAAAGCTGGACAGCCCCGCCGCCGCCATCGCCGCATCGGGCGTCGTGGCCACGGCACGCACATCGAGCGGCGGCAGGCTGGCCAGCCGCTCGGCATCGGTCAGCGCGGGAAAGCCGACGTACATCATCACCAGCCCCGAGCCGAACCACATCGCGATCAACAGGCAGCCGGCGATGCCCATCCAGCGATGGATCAGGTACAGCCAGCGCCGGATCTTGCGCCACATCGCCCGGGCCTCAGAAGTAGAAGTTGGCCGACAACTCCGCCGAACGCGGACGCCCCAGCAGCCATTGCTGGCCCCCGTTCGAGACCGATTCGGCGTAGTCCTTGTTGAACAGGTTGTAGACGCGCAGCGTCAGCGCCGCCTGCTTCGAGACACGCCACGACAGCGCCGTATCCACCGTCGTATAGCTCGGCACGCGCACGCGGTTGGCCGTGTCCGCGTAACGTCCGCCGACATAGCGCAGGCCCGCGCCGAACGTCCATTGCGGGATGAAGTTCCACGTCAGCCACGCGTTGGCGGCCTGTTGCGGCACGCTCGTCGGCACGTTGCCGGCGCGGGAGACCAGCACCCCGCCGACCGACTCGTTGAAGTCGTCATAGCGCGCGCGCAGCACGGTGCCGTTGACGTCGAGGCGCAGACCGCGCAGCACTTCCACGCTCGCCGAGGCTTCCAGCCCGCGCGACGACTGCTCGCCCACCTGCTGGGTGATGGTCGGATTGACCGGATCGCGCGAAAGCAGGTCGTTCTTGCGGATCTCGTACGCCGCGAAGGTCCATTCGCCGCGATTGCCCCAGAACGCCTGCTTCATGCCCACTTCCACCTGCATGCCGGTGGCGAGGTTGAAGTTGCGCTGCGCGTCGGACGTGGTGATCAGCGCGCCGAGCGGATCGGTCGCGGTGGCGTACTGGGCGTAGACGGCCAGGCTCGGGGTGAACTGGTAGACGGTGCCCACGCGCCACGTGGTGTTGGCGAAGGTCTTGTCCCAGGCCGAGCCGGCCACGAGGTCGGTGCGCGTCAGGTCGGCATGGTCGAAGCGCACCCCGCCGATGACCGACCACTGCGGCGTGAGGGCGATACGGTGCTCACCGAACAGCGCGTACTGCGTGGTGTTGCTGCGGAAGCGCGGCGAGGTAACGACGCCCGGCGGGCTGAAGAACAGGCCCGGATCGAAATCACGCGCCGGTACGGTGGAGGTGCCGTCATAGGGCGAGTTGTTCGAGTGGGTGAAGTTGACCTTGTTGACGTCGAAGCCCACCGTCGTGGTGTTATCGAGCCCGAACAGCTTGCTGCGCACCGTCATGTCGGCGCGGTTGCCCACCTGCTCCTGGTCGTGCAGGATTTCCAGATAGTCCCCGCGGCGCACCTGCGAGGTGGCCGGCAGATAGGTAAAGGTCTCACTGTCGCGCCAGTGACGGTGGCTGGTCAGGTAGTAGAACTGGTTGCGCACGGTGACGCGGTCGTTCGGCGTCCATTCGGCGCTCAGGCGCGTCCAGCGGTCGCGATAGCTGATCTCGGCATCGCCAACGTTGTAGTTCTTCTTGCGCAGCGAGCGGTCCAGGCTGCCGTTGACCAGCGGCGTGCCGAGGTATTGCTGCGGATGCTGGGTGCCGTCGTCATAGGACAGCGTCAGGTTGAATTCCGGATTCACGTCCAGCCGCACGGACGCCGACACCATCAGGTTGTTGGCATCGCCCCGATCCACCCAGCCAGCCGTCCGGTTGTAGGCCGTGGMGAAACGGTACGACAGGTTGTCGTTGACCTTGCCACCACTGTCGAAGGCCACGCGCGCGGTCTTCTCGGTGCCGCCCGTGATCTGGAGTTCGTTCTCGATCGGGCCTCGGATCGGCTTCTTCTGCACCACATTGACCACGCCGCCGATCGCCCCTTCGCCATACATGACCGATGCGGGGCCGCGCAGGACCTCGATGCGGTCTACCGACCACGTATCGAACGGAAAGGTCACCGTACCGGAGGCCACGTACATGCGCGTGCCGTCCAGCAGCTGCATGACCGAGCCCTGCCCGGCGAAGCCGCGCGCGGTCAGCGAGGTGCCGCCGTTGCCCGGCGACGGATTGCCGGTGATGCCGGTTGCCCGGGTCACGGCCTCGCGCACGCTCTGGTCGCCCCGCGCGCGGATGGTCTCGCCGCTGATGACTTCGACGCTGGCCGGCGTCTCGAGCGGCGTCAGGCCCATGCGGCTGCCCGTGTATTCGGGTTTCGAGAGCGCCAGGCCGGGATAGACGGCCTCACTGACGACCACGGGCGGCAGTGACGTGTCCTTCTGTTCGGAGGTTTCCTGTGCGAAAGCACAGGGAAGATTAAGGCCGGCCACGGCACCAAGTGATGCGGCCAGCACGCGCGGTCGACGCCCACGCGCAGGGCGTGACGAAATCTGGGCCGAGCGCGGGCGGCCAGCGGAATGCGCGAACAAGTTGTATGTCATCGTGAAGCCGGACGACCCCGTCCGTGCGAAAGATTTCGATGATGACAACAGGCCGGTATCCGGGCTGACAGGCGGGGAGCGTGCGCTCCCGGGAATCCGTCGCCTTCCCACGCGATGACAACGATGACAATCGCGCAGTGGCCGCCGATCCGATGGATCGACATGACAGTTCCCGAACCTGCTTACCGTTGCGGGGGCAGCACAGGCTTGGTCGCGGCTCGGCGACGTACCTGTTTCCCGTTTAACCCACGMGCATCGCGGGCACCTGCAATCACGGGCGGCACAGGGGACGTGCCGCGGTGCGCATTCTACCCGTAACGGACGGTTACAAAGCGCACATGCTGATCTGGGGAGCACGRAGGCGTGAGAGCGGGATGACCCGGCGGGTGCGCCCGATAACTCACATGACTACTGCTCATGKATTGTTGAAATAAAGCCATTTTACTTCATCGATGCACATCCATACGATTGGCATGTCGCGTGAGCCTCGCAACAGATGAAAGCAAAAATGACACGTCCACTCCGTCTAGTAGCGGTTTCCGGCGGGCTACAACGCCCCTCCAAGTCTGCAGCCCTGGCAGAGCACCTGCTAGACCTGATCGCAGACGAACTTCCGTGCGAACAGCGCTTGGTTGAACTGGGTCAGCTCGCACCGCGGCTTGCCGGYGCGGTCTGGCGCACCCACTTGCCCGACACGGTGGAGCGGGAACTTGCGGCGGTTGAGCAAGCTGACGTCCTGGTGGTGGCAACACCGGTGTTCCGCGGCTCCTACACCGGACTGTTCAAGCACTTCTTCGACTTCATTCATCAGGACGCCTTGATCGACAAGCCTGTGTTGTTGGCTGCCACCGGTGGCAGCGAGCGCCATGCCCTGGTGATCGACCACCAGTTGCGGCCGCTGTTCAGCTTCTTCCAGGCGCGCACATTGCCGCTGGGTGTCTACGCGACCGACAAGGATTTCGTCGACTACCGCCTGCAGAACCAGGCCCTCATCGAGCGGGCCAGGCTGGCGATCCAACGGGCACTGCCGTTGGTCGAACTGACGCGCCACGCAAGGCCCGCTCTGGCCGAGGAAGTGGTTGTGGCCTGAAACAAGAATCGACTTCTCTCAAAAATTAGGTCACTGGATCGCAATGAACAAAGAACTTGCCTTTAGCCTCAAGAGCATTCTTTTCGATGAAAACTATCAGCCATCGGACAGTACGCGCGTAACCACCAATTTTGCCAACCTGGCCCGGGGAAAGAGTAGGCAACAGAATCTGCGCAACACGTTGAGGATGATTGACAATCGCTTCAATGACCTGGCGCATTGGGACAATCCGACCGGAGATCGCTACGCTGTCGAGCTCGAGATCATCTCCGTGGAGATGAGTGTCGACGCCAAGCGCGGCAACGATGCATTTCCGTTGATCGAGATACTGAAAACCTGCATTCTCGACAAGAAAACGCACAAACGCATCGACGGCATCGTGGGGAATAACTTCTCCTCCTACGTACGCGATTACGACTTCAGCGTCTTGCTTCCAAGGTACAACGTTGATCGAGCGGAATTCCGCACGCCAGACGATTTTGGTGACTTGCATGGAAAGCTGTTCAAGCAGTTTGTTGCCTCGCGCACTTACAAGGAGCGCTTCCACAAGCCGCCTGTCATCTCCATAAGCGCCTCGACCAGCAAGACCTATCAGCGGACCGGAAACCAGCACCCCGTACTTGGGGTCGAGTATCAACAGAATGAACTGTCCTCGACCGACCGATACTTCGCAAAGATGGGGATGCAGGTTCGTTTCTTCATGCCTCCGAATGGCGTTGCACCCTTGGCTTTCTACTTTTTCGGCGATCTTCTGGGCGACTACACAGATCTCGAGTTGATCGGCACCATCAGCACAATGGAAACCTTTCAGAAGATTTATCGCCCCGAGATTTACAACGCCAATTCTGCAGCAGGGAAACGCTATCAACCGAGCCTGAAGAACCAGGATTACTCGTTGACGCAGATTGTCTATGACCGGGAAGAACGCAGCCAGCTGGCTGTCCAGCAGGGGAAATTTGCGGAGGAGAACTTCATCAAGCCGTACAAGAACGTCCTTGATCAATGGTCTGCCAATTTCGCGCTCTGACCCCATAACACGCCGTCCCGTGGCTGATCGGGAAAAACGGTCCCGAAGTAYGCTTGCCACACCCATCGTTGCTTGAAAGGAATCCTCAGATGTTTGAAACCTCCATCGCCGGCAGCCTGCCGAAGCCAGGCTGGCTGGCTGAAACAAACAAACTCTGGCCTCAGTGGAAGGCTGAAGGCGACGCGCTTCGCCAGGCCAAGGCCGACGCGACGTTACTGTGGATCAAGGCCCAGGAAGACGCAGGCCTGGACATCGTGTGCGACGGCGAGCAATCGCGACAGCACTTCGTGCACGGATTTCTCGAGCAGGTCGAGGGCATCGACTTCGAGCACAAGGTGAAGATGGGCATCCGCGACAACCGCTACGACGCGATGGTGCCGCAGGTGGTTTCGGCCCTGCGCCTGAAGGGCCGCGTGCATGCCTTCGAAGCACAGCTGGCGCGCGCGCACACGAAGAAGAAGCTGAAGTTCACCCTGCCCGGCCCGATGACCATCGTCGACACCGTGGCGGACCGCTTCTACGGCGACAAGGTCAAGATGGCCTTCGCCTTCGCCGAGTTGCTCAACCAGGAGGCCCTGGCGCTTCAGGCCGACGGCGTAGACATCATCCAGTTCGACGAGCCCGCCTTCAATGTCTACATGAAGGATGCCGCCGACTGGGGCGTGCAGGCGCTCGAGCGCGCGGCGCAGGGCTTGACCTGTACGACGGCGGTGCATATCTGCTACGGCTACGGCATCAAGGCCAATACGGACTGGAAGAGCACCCTGGGCGACCAATGGCGCCAGTATGAGACGGTGTTCCCCGCGCTGGCCCGCAGCTGCATCGACCAGGTGAGCCTGGAATGCATCCACTCCCATGTGCCGCCCGACCTGATGGGGCTGCTGGCCGGTAAGGACGTGCTGGTCGGCGTGATCGATGTGGCCAGCGACGTGGTCGAGACACCCGAGGAAGTGGCTGACACCATCGGCCGGGCGCTGGAGTTCGTGCCGAAGGAGCGACTGTTCCCGTGCACGAATTGCGGCCTGGCGCCGATGGGTCGGGATGTGGCGTGGCGCAAGCTGGAGGCGCTGGCAGCAGGCACGAGGCTGGCAAAGGAGCGGCTCACCACGGCGTGACGCCCACATGGTCGTCCGCTCTTGGCCGCGGATTCTGTTGGGCTGACCAGGAGTGGAGCGACACAGGGCTTGCGTCGCCGGCGCGATTGCCTATATGATTCRTATATGTTTCATATATGGATGGCACTATGGGCATCGTGAACATCGATGGCGAGCTGCATGATCAGTTGCGCAAGGCAAGCGGCGTGTCATGTCGGTCTATCAACGCTCAGGCAGCGTTCTGGATGAAGATTGGCATGCTGTGCGAAATGAATCCCACGCAAAGCTTCAATGAGATCGTCACTCGCGAACTGCGGGCTGCGGGTGTTGTTGCGCAAAGCTTGAAGGTGGCTTCGTGACCAAGGAACCTGGGGAAATTGCCCTGATGGCCGAATCGGGCAGGCTATTGGCAGAGGTTTTTTCTCGCCTGGATCGCCTGAATCTGRTCGGCATGTCCACCATGCAGGTCAACGATCTGGTGGACCACTTCATTGTCGACGAACTCCACGCGCGCCCAGCCAGCAAAGGGCAGTACGGGTACGCCTACGCCCTCAATGCCTCCCGTAACCACGTCGTTTGCCACGGCGTTCCGTCCCCCGCGGAGGTCCTCCAGGACGGCGACATAGTGAATTTCGATATCACGCTGGAGAACAATGGCTACATTGCGGATTCCAGTAAGACGTATCTGGTCGGCGAAGTCTCTCCGCTTGCCAAACAACTCGTGCGCGTAACGTATGAAGCGATGTGGAAAGGAATCAAAGCCGTCCGCCCAGGCGCGAGACTAGGTGATGTGGGGTATGCCATTGAGCGACATGCTCGCCGCAATGGCTACTCAGTCGTGCGGGAATACTGCGGGCACGGCATCGGTCGAGAAATGCACGAGCCCCCAGAGGTCCTGCATTGGGGAAAGCCGAACACGGGTCTGGTGCTGCGAGAAGGCATGGTGTTCACCATCGAGCCGATGATCAATCAGGGGCGGCATGCGGTTCAYACGGAAGCCGACGGCTGGACTGTGGTGACGGGTGACGGAAAGCTGTCCGCACAGTTCGAGCACACAGTCGCCGTAACTCGACACGGCGTCYGGGTTCTGACGCTACGCGCGGATGAAAGAATGCCGAACTGACCCGTGTTGAGGCAGGGGTTACCACGCATCGTGTCGATATTGGGGTCGAGTCCGAAGTCGAAGCCTTGGCTCGCGCCATCCCCAAGATCGATCACCTGGTCACGACAGCCGCCTCACTGGTATTCAAGCCGTTCMTGGAGMCCGCCCGATCCGACATCGACGCGATGCTAGGRTCGAAGCTGCTGGGGCCGATGCATCTGGTCCGGCATCTGGTCCGACATCTGGTGGCCCGCATGACCAAAGACAAGGGAAAATGAAAAAGCCAGCCGATTGGCTGGCTTTCAACGAAGCGCTTTCCACCGGGCCGACTAGCGGCCCGGCTCCCACTTACAGAAACTTGAACAGGTTCATCCCCTGGATCTGCATRAACGACTGCTGCGCGCCTTGCAGCGCGGTCTGGCGCTGGTAGAACTCGCTGATGGCGGCCGCGTAGTCCAGGTCCTGCAGGCCCGACAGGGTCTGCGCGTTGGACAGCGCGCGGTTCTCGCCGATGGTGTCCAGCGCGTCGACTTCATTCAGGCGCGAGCCCACCGACGAGCGCACCGTCAGCACGTTGTCCAGGGAGTTGCTGAACTGGCGGATGCCCGTGGCGATCACGTTCTGCAGGTTGGCGTTCGCCGCTTCCTGGTTCAGGCCGGTGTTGATCGGGGCCTTCAGCGCGTCGATCACGGCCTTCAGGTTTGCGAACACGTCCGCGCCGGCCTGCTGCGCCGGCTTGGCGGTCATGGTGTCGCCGTCTGCCGGGACGCCCTTCACCGAGAACGACACGCCTGCCACCTTGATGGCCACGTTTTCAGAGTAGTCCGTCGGGGTGCCCACGGCGGTGCCGGTGGTGGTGTCCATGATGCTGTACTGCATCTTGCCCGTGCCGGCGTCGGTCTGGAACGTCAGCGTCAGCGAGTGGCCGTACAGCGGGTCGGTCGGGTCCGTGACCGAGATCGCGCTGTAGGTGCCCGTGCCGGTATTGGCCGAATTGCCCTTGAGCACGTAGCCGGCGTTGCCGGTGACGCTCATGAACACTTCCGAACCGTTGTTGCCCGCTTCCATCTGGCGCGCGGCATCCACCTGCAGCAGCTGGTGGCCGGTATCGCCCTGGTACATCGCACCGCCCGCCGCGTTGAGCGAGAACGGCACGGTGCCCGACTGCAGGCCGGCGAAGATGTAGTTGCCGTTGCCGTCGTCGGCGTTGGCCAGGCCCATYAGCTGGTCGAACTGGCCTTGCAGCGCAGTGGCCAGCGACGCGCGGTCGTTGTCGCTCAGCGTGCCGTTACCGGCGTTCACCAGCATGGTCTGGATGTTCTGGATCGTCGTGGTGACGGTGGCCAGCGTGTTGTCTTCCAGGCCGAGGGAGGCCGTGGCCTGCCTGCGCGACGTGGTGTACTGCGTGTTCACTGCACCGGACTGCGACACGCCCAGGGCGCGCGTGGCGGCCACGGGGTCGTCGGACGGCGTCAGGATGCGGCGGCCGGTGCCGAGCTGCTGCTGCACGTGCAGCAGGGCCGATTGCTGGCCGTTCATCGAGGCCAGGCCCTGATGGTACAGGGTAGAGGTTGCGACGCGCATGGCGAGATTCCTTCGTATCCGTTGAGATCGTTGGCCGCCGCGATTACGCGCCGATGCCGATRAGGGTGTCGAACAGCGTGCTGGCCGTCTGGATCACGCGTGCGTTCGCCTGGTACAGCTGCTGGAACTTGAGCATGTTCACGGTTTCCTCGTCCATGTTCACGCCCGAGACCGACTGCTGGGCCACATAGATCTGGTTGGTGATGCTGTCCTGCGAGGTCGAGGCGATGGTCGCCGACTTCGTCGCGCTGCCCACGTCGTTGACCAGCTGCGCGTAGGCGTCGTTGAAGCTCGACGTGCCGTTGATCGTCTTGGCCGTCTGCAGCTTGGCCAGCGCCAGCGCGTTGCCGTTGTCGGCCACGGCGCCGGTGTTGTTGGCCAACGTGAAGGTGTCGCCGTTATTCGGCGCGCCGTTGAACGTGAACGTCATGCCGTTGAAGGTCACGTCGGTGCCCGTGCCGTTGGGCGCGGTGCTGGTCGGCACGACTGCCGCGCCCAGCGCGTTGGTGAACGTGTAGGTGCCCGTGCCGCTGTTGTAGGTGGCCGTGATCGGCGCRTTCGCCAGCAGTGCAAAGCCCTGCGCCACATTGGTGAGCTTGGCGGTGCCCGTGCCGGTGTTGTTCTTGTTGACGTCCGCGCGCGCCGGGGAAGCCGCGGCTACCTTGGCAGGGTCGGTGATCAGCGTCCCGAAGCTGGCGGCGGCGTTGCGCGTCGGCTGGATCTGGAACGAGTCGTTGGCGTTCATCGGCGCGCTGAGGCTGATCGAGACACCATCGACGACCATCGGCGTGGCGGCGGTCGGGGCGCCCGCCTGCGAGGCCACCACTTTGTTGTCCGAGAGGCGCGTCAGCGTGTAGTTGGTGCCATCGAACTTCAGCGCGTAGTCGCTGGTCGTCAGGTTGCCGGCGTTCGTGATGGTGGCCGAGGCGATCGCCGCCGAGGTGTTGTTCTTGTTGGCGTAGACCACCGGCGAGCCCAGCGAGAACATGTCCGTGCCGATGGCGCCGTTCAGGTCGATGCCCAGCTTGTGCTGGTCGTTGAACGTCTGGCCGATGGCCAGCGAGAGACGGCCGATGGCGTTCTGCGCCGGCTCCAGGGAGTCCGAGCGGAACTTCAGGATGCCGCCGAGCGAGCCGCCCGTCACCGAGCCCTCGGGGGCTTCGATGATGTTGCCGCTCAGCAGCGTGTAGCCCACCGTTGTGCGGCCGGGGTCGGTGGCCGAGGGCTGCGCCACCATGTCGTACGAATCGCTGCCCATGACCAGCGGCTGGCCGTTGCCGACGAACACGTTGTACGTGCCACCGTCCTGCACCACCACCTTGGCGCCGACCAGTTCGGTCAGCATCGCCACGGCCTGGTCGCGCTGGTCGAGCAGATCGTTCGGCGGCTGGCCACCGCCGGCGGCGGTCATGCGCGTGATTTCCTTGTTCAGGTTCGCGATCTGCTTGGTGTAGTCGTTGACCTGCGTCACCGTCGACTTGATCTGCGTGTTCAGGCCGTCCTGGAGCTGCTTGAAGTAGTCGCTGGAGGACTTGATCTGGCCGGCCAGCGCCTGGGAGGCCGAGAGCAGGCTCTGGCGCGCGGCGGTGTCTGCCGGCGTGTCCGACACGGCCTGCACGGCGGCGAAGAACTTCTGCATCAGCGGCGAGAGGCCACCCTTCTGGTCGGCCAGCAGGTTGTCGATCTGCGAGAGCTGGTCCGCGTACGTCGCCAGCTGGGCGCTGGCCGACGTGGCACCACGCAGCTGCCCGGTCAGGAAGCTGTCGTACACGCGCTGCACGGTAATGGTGTTGGAGCCCTGGCCGTAGAAGCCCGAGCTGGTGTACTGGCCGCCCGCCGACGCGATGATCGTGTTCTGGCGCGTATAGCCCGCGGTAGCTGCGTTGCTGAAGTTGTGGCCGGTCGTCGTCAGCGCGTTCTGCGCCACGTTCAGGCCCGAAAGACCGATATTAAAGAGAGACATGTGTCTGACCCCGGATCTGTTGGTAGCCTTCGGCGTGCGGCCGGCGGCGGTGGATGAGCAAGTTAACGGCGCGAACCACGCGGGACTTTAGCGTCTCATCGGCCATTTCCACGTGTTGGCCGGCGCGCATGTTGTGAGCGATCACTTGCGTGAAGACGTAGTCTGGAAGCGCCAATAGCGCGACCGAAAGCGGGCCGCGCGAAGCGTGGGACGGGAGATTGGGCGGCGTATGCGTTGCCATGCCGCCCATCCGTCAGGTCGAAACCTTCTTCATGATCCGGACCAGCTTCTCGCCGTAGGCCGGATCGGTGGCATAGCCGGCGCGCTGCAGGCCATGCGCGGCTTCTTCCGCGCTGTTGGCGGCCACCACGCCCGCGTAGCGCGAGTTGGTGGTCAGCAGCCGCGCGTAGTCAGCGCACGCTTCGTCGTAGGAGCCGTAGGCACGGAAGCGGGCCCGCACCTTCTGCGGCTGGCCATCGACATATTCGGTGGTCAGCACCTCGGCGGTCGGCCCCTTCCAGTTCGCGCCGGCCTTGATGCCGAACACGTTGAAGGTGGTGGAGCCATCCGGGTTGGTGATCTCGCGGCGGCCCCAGCCCGATTCGAGCGCGGCCTGRCCGACGATCAGCTTGGCCGGCACGCCCGAGGCGCGCGAGGCGGCCATGGCCGGCGCGGCCAGCCGGTTGACGAAGTTGCTGATGTGTTCGGGGGAGTCGTCCGGGAGCTGGCCCAGTTGCGACTGGCCGTTCTGCTGCCAGTCCGCCTGGCCCTGATACTGGCGCACGCCGGCGGTGGGGTTCCACGCATTGCCGGGCAGCACCGTGCCGATCGGCGGCGGGCCGTCGGCGTCGGTGGCGCCCCGGCTGTCCAGCAGGGCCGCCATCTGGCCATCCTGCGGGCGGCCGCCCACACCGGGCGCGGCCATGGTGTCCGGCAGCTGCGTGCCCGTGGCACGCGCCAGCTGGCGGATCATCACATCGGCCAGGCCAATGCCGCGCGAGGACAGCTGCTGCGAGAGCTGCTGGTCCATCATCGACATGTAGAGCTTGGTCTGCTCGTTGTCGAACATGCCGTCCTGCGGCGTGGCGTCGCGCATGCTCTTGAGCACCATCTGCGTGAAGACGGCCTCGAACTGCTTGGCGGCCGCCTGCAGGGTGTTCTGGTTGTTGCCGGCGCGAGCCTGGTTCTTGAGCGCCTCGAAGCCCTGCGTATCGAGCGCGAAGCGCTGCGAGACGTCGGTCTGCGAGGAAAGCGTGGCGCCCGACATCAGATGATCTCCAGTTCCGCGCGCAGCGCCCCGGCGGCACGCATGGCCTCGAGGATGGTCTGCAGGTCGGCCGGCGTGGCGCCGAGCGCGTTCAGGCCCTTGACCACCGCGGCCAGCGAGGCGCCCGCCTTGACGATCTGGAGCGAGCCGCCACCCTGCTTGAGGTCGATCTGCGACACCGGTGCCACCACGGTCTGCCCGTTGCTGAACGGCGCCGGCTGGCTGATCACCGGTTGSGTGTTGATCACCACCGACAGGTTGCCGTGCGCCACGGCGCAGTCTTCCACCGTCACCGCCTGGTTCATCACGATGGAACCCGTGCGGGCGTTCAGGATGACCTTGGCGGCGGCCTTGGCCGGGGTGACGTCGAGGTTCTCGATCCGTGCGAGGAAGCCCACGCGTGCCGTCGGCGCCTGCGGGGCGCGCACCTGCACCACGCGGCCATCCATGGCGGCGGCGGTGCCGGGGCCGAGGTTGCGGTTGATGGCGTCGACCACGCGCTCGGCGGTGCCGAAATCCGTATCCTTGAGTTCCAGGTTCATGTAGCCGCCTTCGGGCTGGAAGGCCGCGACGGCACGTTCCACCACGGCGCCGTTGGCGATACGCCCCACGGCAAGCTGGTTGATCTGGACCTTGCTGCCGTTGGCCGACGCGCCCGCGCCGCCCACCAGCATGTTGCCCTGCGCGATGGCGTACACCTGGCCGTCGGCGCCCTTGAGCGGCGTCATCAGCAGCGTGCCGCCGCGCAGGCTCTTGGCGTTACCCATCGACGAGACCACCACGTCGAGCTGGCTGCCGGGCTGCGCGTACGGCGCCAGCGTGGCGGTCACCATCACGGCGGCCACGTTCTTCAGCTGCATGTTCTTGCCGGCGGGCAATGTCACGCCGAGCTGCGAKAGCATGTTCGTAATGCTCTGCGTGGTGAACGGCGTCTGCATGGTCTGGTCGCCGGTGTTATCCAGCCCCACGACCAGGCCGTAGCCGATCAGCGGATTGTCCCGCACGCCCTGGAACGTGACGAGGTTCTTCAGGCGTTCCGCATGCGCCGTGCCGGCGCCCACCAGTCCGAAGACCAGCGCGAGCGCGAGCAACAGGCGCGGAAGAGAGACCGCRCGACCCCAGCGGGTAGGAAGGCCGGGCGGGGTGCCCAATAGCGAGCCTGGCTTGTGGAAAGGCATCGGAGGCAGAAACATGGCGGGATCAGAACGGTAAGACATTGAGGAAGAAGCGCTGCAGCCAGCCCATGTTCTGCACTTCGTCGATGTATCCCTTGGCGGTGTACTCGATCCGTGCATCCGCCACCTGGGTGGACGGCACTGCGTTGTCGCCGGTGATCGTGCGCGGATTGACCACGCCGGAGAAGCGGATGAACTCCGCCCCCTGGTTGATGGCCATCTGCTTTTCTCCGGACACCACCAGGTTGCCGTTGGCCAGCACTTCCAGCACCGTGACGGTGATGGTGCCGTTGAAGGTGTTGGCGGCGGTGGCGCCGCCGCTGGCCTTCAGGGCATTGCTGCCGTTGACATCGGCATTCGACCTGGCGCTGAACAGCCCGGCCAGCGCACGCGGCACGGCGTCGAACGACAACGTCGTGCTGCCCGTGCGGCTGGCATTGGTCCCGGAGTTCTTGCTGGCGTTGACGTTCTCGCTGATCACGATGGTCAGGATGTCGCCAACGTTACGTGGCCGCCGGTCCTCGAACAGCGGATTGCCCGCGTAGGACGAGGCGAAGATGGAACCCGTGGGCGCGCCCACGGCGCGCGGCTCGGCGCGTGCCGTGGTGGGCGTCTGTACGAGGGGCTCCTTCGGCATCAGTGCGCAGCCGCCGCTCGCCAGCACGGCCAGGCCGGCAAAGGCGTACAGGGCAAACACACCGAGGCGATGCAGCTTGGCGGCCATGGTCACTCCCATCATCCCATCTGGGTCAGGCGTTGCAACATCTGGTCGGACGTCTGCACTGCCTTGCTGTTGATTTCGTACGCGCGCTGGGTCTGGATCATGCTGACCAGTTCCTCGACCACGTTCACGTTCGACGCTTCAACGTAGTTGTTCTGCAGCGTGCCCGCGCCGTTCAGGCCCGGCACGGTGGTGTTCGGTGCGCCCGAGGCATCGGTCTGCGCGTAGAGGTTCTCGCCCAGGCTTTCCAGGCCGGCCGGGTTCGGGAACGTGGCGAGCTGGATCTGGCCGACGGTGGCGGCGTTGGTCTGGCCCGGCTGCATCACCGTGACGGTACCGTCGCGGGCCACGTTCACCGAGGTGTAGTTGGCCGGCAGCGTGATGGCCGGGTTCAGCACGAAGCCGCTCGAGGTCACCAGCTGGCCGTTCGGATCGACCTGGAACGAGCCGTCACGCGTGTAGGTGGTGGTGCCGTCCGGCATCGTCACCTGGAAAAAGCCCTGTCCGATGATGGCCACGTCGCGCGCGTTGCCGGTCTGCGTCGGGTTGCCCTGCGTGTGGATACGTTCCGTGGCCACGGGGCGCACGCCGGTACCCAGCTGCATGCCCGAGGGCAGCACGGTCTGGTCCGACGACAGCGCGCCCGGCTGGCGGATGGTCTGGTACATCAGTTCCTCGAACACGGCGCGGCTGCGCTTGAAGCCCGTGGTGGACACGTTGGCCAGGTTGTTCGAGATCACGTCCATCTGCGTCTGCTGCGCATCGAGGCCGGTCTTTGCAATCCAGAGTGAGCGGATCATGGTTTTCCTTCGAGTTCTGTGTCAGCGCAACGCGCTTCAGTTGTTGGACAGCAGCGCGTTGGCCCGCTGGTCGTTGCTATCGGCGCCGGTAATCATCTTCATCTGCATTTCGAAGCGGCGCGCGTTGGCGATCATGTCGACCATCGCCTCCACCGGATTCACGTTGCTGCCCTCCAGCGCGCCGGAGATCACGCGCACGGTGGGGTCCTGCTCCAGCGCGTTCACGCCGGGACGCAGGCGGAAGTAGCCGTCGTCACCGCGTGCCAGCCCTTCAGGCGGCGGCGATACCACGCGCAGCTTGCCGACCTGGGCCAGGCCATTGGCGGCCTCGCCCGGGCCACGCGCCACCACGGTGCCATCGGTACCGATGGATACCGTGGCGCCCGGCGGCACCGCCATCGGGCCGCCATCGCCCAGCACCGGCCGGCCGACCGAGGTCTGGAGCTGGCCGTCGGCCGAAATTTGCAGCGCACCGGCGCGGGTGTACGCCTCGGAGCCGTCGGGCATCTGCACCGCCAGCCAGCCGTTGCCTTGCAGGGCGACGTCGAGGTCGCGGCCCGTGTACGTCAGCGGGCCGGCCTTCATGTCGGCGCCCGGCGTGGAGGCCAGCGTGAAGGCGCGGGTCTGCGTCTCCTGCCCCACCACCGGTACAGCGCGATACAGGTTGATCTGCGCGCGGAACGCCGGCGTGGAGGCATTGGCCAGGTTGTTCGATACCGCGGCCTGTTGGTCGAGTATCTGCTTGGCGCCCGAGAGGGCGGTGTAAATCATGCGGTCCATGTCGGCGTTCCGGCGGAGAGATCAGCGTGGATCAGATGTTCACCAGGGTCTGCAGGACGGTGTCCTGCGCCTTGATGGTCTGCGCGTTGGCCTGATAGTTACGCTGCGCGACGATCAGGTTGACCAGCTGGCCGGACAGGTCCACGTTGGACTCTTCCACGGCGTTGGACTTCAGCGTGCCCATGGCGCCRCCGGCCGTGCCGAGMAGTTCCTGGCCCGAKGCRCCGGTGGMGGACCACACGTTGTCGCCTTCCGGCTTCAGGCCTTCCACGTTGCCGAACGTCGCCATGGCGATCTGGCCCAGCGACAGCGTCTTCTCGTTCGAGTARGAACCGAGGATCGTGCCGTCTTCCTGCACCGAGAAGCCCAGCAGCGCGCCCGAKGCGTAGCCGTCCTGCACGATCTTCTTCGGATCGTTGTCCGAGCCGAACTGCGTGGAACCGGTCAGGTTCAGGTTGGCGGTCAGCGCGGCGGCGCCGTTGGCGGCCGGCAGTGCGAGCGTCGGGTTCGCCGGCGTCGTCGATTGCATCACGCCGTTGCTGTCGAAGGCCATCGAGACCGGCATGCCGGCCAGCGTGTTACCCGCGGAATCGGTCAGGTACATGTTCCAGTTGGTGCCGCCCGGCACGGTCGGCGCGGCAGCCGACTTGGAGAAATACGCGGTGACCTGCTGCTTGTTGCCCAGCGAGTCATARACGCTGATCGCCGTGCTGTAGTTGAACATGTCCGAGGTCGGCAGCGCGCCCGGGGCGCTGGCGAAGGCCGTGGTCGGCACGGTGCTGCGCGAGTCGAGCTGGAACTGCGCCGTCACGGTCTGCGTGGCGCGCGGGGGCATCTGGGCGTTGCTGATGGTGATCGGCTGCGGGGCCACGCCACCGGCGGTGGTGCCAGCCGGGTAGCCCGTGACCTGCAGGCCCGTGGCGTTGACCAGGCGGCCATCGTCCAGGCGGTTCATCTGGCCGTTGCGCGAATAGAACACCGAGCCATCGGTATTGGTCAGGCGGAAGAAGCCGTTGCCGTTGCTGATGGCCACGTCCAGGTTACGGCCCGACGAGGCGATGTTGCCGTTCGTGAACGACTGCACCACGGCGTTCACGCGCGTGCCCAGGCCGATCTTCGAACCCGCGTACACGTCCGCGAACTGCGCGGTGGATTGCTTGAAGCCAACCGTGTTGGCGTTWGCGATGTTGTTGCCAATCACGTCCAGGTTGGACGCGGCGGCGTTCAGGCCGCTTACCCCTTGACCAAAACCCATGATTTTCCCCTAATAAGGCTGTCGTTCGTGAATTGCCCGCGCGTATGCCGGACCGGGTGATACGTAAAAGTGGATCAGGAAATGCGGCGCACGTCGTCGACGTTGGCGGTCTTGCCGTCGCCAAGTTCGACCAGCACGCCGGTGCTGTCACCGCTGATGGACTGGACCTTGCCGTAGACCAGCGCRATGGCGCTGACATCCTTGCCCTCGGCCGTGCCGGACACCTTGAAGGTGTACTCGCCATTGGCCACGGCGTTGCCCTGGTCGTTCTTGCCGTCCCAGGCGATGTCGTGCACGCCGGCGGTCTGGCCCTTCATGTCGATGTTGCGGACCACGTTGCCGTTCTTGTCGAGCACCTGCACGGTCACCGAGTCAGCCGTGGACGGCACGTCCACACCGATCTTGGTGGCCACGCCGTCTGCCACGGTGATCGCGTTGCCCGGCACCATCACGGTCTTGCCGATCAGGTTGGCGGAGTCCATCGCGCGGCTGGCCGCGGTCTGCGAGAGCAGCGCGGTCAGGGTCTCGTTCATCGTCTGCAGGCCRCTCACCGTGCTGATCTGCGCCAGCTGCGAGGTGAGCTGGGCGTTGTCCATCGGGTTGAGCGGGTCCTGGTTGTTCATTTGCGTCACCAGCATCTTCAGGAAGTTGTTCTGAAGATCTGCCGCGCTGGAGCTGCCGCCCTTGAGCGCGTCGTTGACGGCGGAGTTGCTGTTGACGGAAGAAGTGGTCGTCATGGTGTCGGTTCCGGCGGTTCCTGGAAGGATTCGAAAAGTTGTGGATTACTGACCGATCGTCAGCGTCTTCAGCATCATGGTCTTGGCGGTGTTGAGCACCTCCACGTTGGCCTGGTACGAACGCGACGCCGAGATCATGTTGACCATCTCTTCCACCGGGTTCACATTGGGCATCGTCACGTACCCGTTGGCGTCCGCCAGCGGGTGCGACGGGTTGTGCACCATCCGTGCCGGGGCGGCGTCTTCCATGACGCCGGCCACCTGCACGCCGCCCACATCGGACTGGCCGGGCGTGGGCGCCATCTCGAAAATCACCTGCTTGGCGCGATACGGCTGGCCGTTCGGCGCCACGGCGCTGTCCGCGTTGGCCAGGTTGGAGGCCGTCACGTTCATCCGCTGCGACTGCGCGGCCATGGCGGAGCCGGCCACGTCGAAAATGTTCATGCTGGGCATGGTCGGTCCTGGTTAGCTCTGGATCGCCGACAGCATCGTCTTGATCTTGCTGCTCATGACCGTCAGGCCGGCTTCGAAATGCACCGTGTTGTCGGCGAACGCCACGCGCTCGGTGTCCATTTCCACGGTGTTGCCGTCCATGCTCGACTGCAGCGGAATGCGGTAGTCGAGGTCGGCGCTGCCCGAAGTCGGCGCCTGGCCCGGCAGATGGCGCACCTGCGTGGTGGAAAGCGTCATGCCTTCGCTCTGGCGGCCGCGCTCCACCGACGTCGCCAGGGTGCTGGCGAAATCGAAATCGCGTGCCTTGTAGCCCGGCGTGTCCGCGTGGGCGATGTTCGAGGCAATCACCGATTGCCGCTGGGTCCGGAGGCTCAGGGCTTCCTGCTGGAAGCGCAACGCCGCATCGAGTCTGTCGATCATGTCTGCCTTTCCTGCTCTGGCTTCAACTTCGGGGAGAAAACTGCCGTAGACCTGGGAATACGTATACGCATCCCGGTCGGGGGCTTCTTCAGGGTTGCCATCTTAGGGGCCGGCCTGTCACGCCAATCGTGCGAATAGGACCGAGAAATCCGCGCAATTCGCGCCGACCCTTCGCGCGAGGCTGCCTACAATTGCCCCACAGATTCGTTGTTGTATTTCCGATGTTGTGTGGCGACATCGCGCGGACCCGCCCGTGCCGCCGCCCCCATCCTTGCTGGGATGACCCCTATGAACCTCACTCGCCAGGCCGCCGCCGGGCTGATGGCGCTGGCCGGCTTCGCGCTGGCCCMGCCGTCCGCCGCCGCGCCCGCCCAGGTCACGCCGGTGGCGTCGCCGTCGGCTCCCGCCCCGTTTGCCGACGACCCCGTACGCGTGGTCGTCGAACAGTTCCTGCTGCGCCAGGCCTCCGGCCTGCCGGGCAAGGTCAGCGTGCAGGTGGTGCCGCCTTCGGGCGGCCGCGCGCCCGATTGCATCCTTCCCGACCCGTTCCTGCCGTCCGGCGCCGCCCCATGGGGCCGCGTGGCCGTGGGCGTGCGCTGCGGYGGCGACCGGCCCTGGACGCGCTACGTCCAGGCCCGGGTGTCGGTATTGACTGATTACTATGTGGCGGCCCGCGCGATGGCCCCCGGCGAGACCATCAGCGCCGCAGACCTCGAAATGCGCCAGGGCGACCTGGCCGCGCTGCCGCGCGCCGTTGTGACGGATCCGACACAGGTAGCCGGCGCCGTGGCAGCCAACCGCATCGCGGCCGGCTCGCCCATGCGCACCGATCTACTCAAGAAGTCGATTGCCGTGAAGTCGGGCCAGACCGTCAACGTGACCGTCGAAGGTGACTCGTTCCAGCTCACCAGTGAAGGCAAGGTGCTGGCCGATGCCGCCACCGGCAATTCGGTGCAGGTGCGTCTGCGCAACGGTCAGGTCGTCAGCGGCGTCGTCCGGAGCGGCGACACGATTGTCCTGCAGTAGCAAGCGTCACTTTTTTAACGGAAGAAGCCTGAAGTAGTCGCCTGGATTCCCGAGGAAGCAGGAAGTAAGAGCAGGCGTAGGCGGCGCGTGCGAGAATGCCGCCCAACCCTGATCAGGATGCAAAAACCCTAAAGTTCCGGGTGGAACATCCGATAAGCCAAGGGAACCCAGCAAGGATTTCACCGTGAAGATCAACCAATCCACTCCGTCCCTGCCCGCCGATGCCGCGGCAACCGACAGCGCAGCCCGTCCGGCCGCCAACGGTGCCGCCTCGTCCGCGACTTCCGGCGCCCTGACCGGCGTGCGCGTCAGCCCGCTGACCGCGCAAGTACGTGAGATCGGTTCGCGCCTGGTCAATGAGACCGACGACGACATCGATACCGCGAAGGTCGAGGAAATCCGCCAGGCAATCGCGGAAGGAAGGATCAAGATCGATCCCAGCAAGATCGCCGATGGCTTGCTCGCTTCGCTGCGCGAGTTGAGCCAAGGCGAAAGCCAATAACTCCCTGACATGAGCCAAGCCCTGATCCAGACCCTGAAGCTCGAAGCTGACGCCATCGCCGCATTTGGCCGCACCCTCGCCGAGGAGCGCGACGCCATCAAACGCCAGGATTTCCAGGCGTTGAGCGAGCTGCTCAACCAGAAGATGGAATTGGCTCAGGGCCTCACRCGCGCTACCGCGGCGCGCGAGGCGCAGATGATTGCGCTGGGCCTGCGCGTGGGCCCGGCGGGCCTGCTCGTGGGCGGGCTGGTGGACGCGGACGTGACCGAAGCGTGGCGCAAGGTGGTGTTCTTCGCCAGCAAGGCCAAGGACGCCAACGCGCTGAACGGCGCCATCGTCAACGCCCACCTCGAATTYACGCAGGAAGCCATCCAGGTGCTGCGCCAGGGCGGCTCGGGCCCCAACGAGATGTATGGCCGCGACGGCCGCGCGCAGAACGCCGCAAGCGGCGTGAGCCTGGCGGCCGGCTGAGTTACATACGCATCACACCGCCGGTCCCAACCCGGCGGTAGTCAGAACCGGCCTACGCAAGGCTAGGTCATCGACCGATCCCGGCCGGCAGGCACCTTGCCTACATTGACAGACAGGCGCATCCGCACGACACGCGCGGATGCCACCACTTTCTGTCTGGGAGGTGTCACTCATGTCCTTCGCGCTCTATCTCATCGGGCTCATGCTGCTTGTCGGCGGCATCGCCTGGGGCCTCAGCATCGCTGGGTTGGCTCCGGTTTATATCGGTATTGCCTGCTTGGTGGTACTGGGAATTGGAGTGATGTCGGCGGTTTCGCGGACGCGAACTAAGGATCCGTCGTAGGGATGTGGGCGTGGGCGGGCTGGCGCGTGAGGGGCGCTCCGCCCTATTTCGCATCGGTTGCGATCGGAGGCGCTGGCTCCTCATCACTAAAAATAAAGTCATCCGATTCCAGGTTGTGGTCCACCCTGTACTGCTCCTCCCACTCCCAAAAGCCTTCCGGCTCCCTGGAGTCGATACCTCTCCACCAATAACACTCACCGTGCGCTAATATCATGGCCCAGTGATAGTCGAGGTCATGAGCGCGTACGACTATGGCCATATAGTCATCCAAAGCTTCTTCCACAAGCCAGGAATTCATTAGTATGGCGTCGGCCTCGTCTTCCGTTTTCCCCGCATATTTCACCATGATGGCCCTAATTATAGCCACCCAGGAACGAAAATTGAAAACAACACTTTCTCTGGGATCGCGGTCGTTAACGATGACGATACCATCGACAATTTTGCTTTCATCCATTGCTAGCTCATCACTCTCGTTATTTGCAATTTCTCGCCTGTTACGCTACTCCGGCGATTCGTCACTGTCACAAAGCTCCGGYCCTGCAGGTTATGCTCTTTTCTGTATTGCTTTTCCCAACCCCAAAAACCTTCGGGCTCACGCGAGTCGATACCCTCATCCAGATTGCGGACCATGCGCCAACAGCATCGCCCAATGATATTCAAGGTCGCGCGAACGCATAACAATAGCCATATGACCATTCAGAGCCCCACCAAATGAGGAGCGCACCAGACATTTCGCCTCAGCCTCTGTTTTGAATGCATATCTCGCTATGATTGCCTCCATGATCGAGACCCAGGTATGAAAATGACATCCCCCTGGATCCTCATCATCAACAACCAAGATGCTGTCCACGATCCTGTCTTCATCCATCGCACTAACCCTCCCCGATTTTGTGTGAACATCTCACCGGCTTTCGCCGAGGAAATTGCAAACTGACACCCTTTAGCCACAGGGTGCGCACCATTTTTTACGGCACCGGGATTTTTTACCAAGAGGCCACTTACTGCATCATATCCATGCGAAAGCTTTACGCCCACGCGTAAAAAAGCCGACGCACTTCATCTGTAGGCTTGACTACCTTTAATATCAAGCGCAGCCCCCCGCTCCAAGCGGAAAATACGGTGATCTTCGGACACTGGCATGGCGCCTGTTTACATCGCTATTGCCTGCCTCGTGGTGATGAGTATCGGGTAATGTCGGCGGTTTCGCAGACGAGAACTAAGGATCCGTCGTCGGGAAAGTGTCGGCTTTGGCCAGAGTGGGCCCAGCGCGTCTTGCGACGCGTTTCGACGATACGCCTTCGCCTAGCAGGGGTGTTGCGTCACGGGGGGATTTTTTGGTGGATGTCTGAAAATGAAGCTCTCCTGTTTCAGGTTGTGATCCCTTTTATATYCCGCCTCCCACTCCCAGAAATCATCTGGCTCGATCTCACTTATCCCCCTGTGCCAATAGCGCTCCCCATGAACGAGTATCATAGCCCAATGATAATCGAGTTCATGTGCCCGTACGACAATGGCCATATAATCCTCTAGAGCCCTCTTCACGAGCCAAGAATCCATAATTATTTTGTCGGCTTCGCACTCGCTCTTTTCCGAATATCTAACCATGATTGCCTTTATGATTGACACCCAGGTTCGAAAATTAAAAACGACGCCTTGCCGGGGATCGTGGTCATCGATGATGACGATGCCATCGACAATTTTGCGTTCGTCCATCCTAGCAGTCCTCCTGTTGGCTTTGTCGAAAATCAAGATCCCCTTCGCGGAAAATCTGCATCAGCAATGCTAGGTTGGTGCGTCATCGTCAAATTCGAAGCTTTCGGCTTTGAGGYTGCGGTCTTTTCTGTACTGGGCATCCCATTCTTTATAGCCTTCCGGTTCGTTTGTGTCGATTCCCCTCAACCAATATCCCTCCCCATGGGCATAGAGCATCGCCCAATGATAATCTACCTCATGGGCACGTAAAACTACAGCCATATAGTTTTTCAGGGCGTTTTCTACTAAGGGCGACTCAAGAAGAATGGTCTTGGCTTCGACCTCATTTTTTCCACCATACTTGACCATAAGTCCCGCGATAATCTCCACCCACGTATGAAAGTTGAAAATAACGACTTCCCTCGGGTTCTTGTCATTAATGATTCGAATACCATCGACAATCCTTCCTTCGTCCATCATGACTAACAATCCTCYCTCATGGATGCATTAAATATTGAAATCGCCTTTGCGGAAAAAACTGCCATCTGGCAGCCACTACTTTTCGGATAAGCACCACTCTCTTTTACTGCTAGTGGGTTTTTAACCATAGGCCCGCTTACCGCATCGTACCCATGAGAAAGCGTACCCTTACGGCCTCGCGTGACAAAATCAGCCCACTCCGAGTCTGCAAAATCGAATACTTTTATATTCAATTTCTGTAATTCCGCATCCGGAACGGCAAACGTGGTAATGGTTGGGCGCTTATTTGAACGCCAATCCTCTGCTTGCGCCCTATCTGTCGTCACATAAAATCCTCTTTTTCCTGCGGGGTTAAAATCCAGATTTGCGCGACTCCTTGCAGGATCAATTCCCCCTTTAATATCCCCTGCATGGTAGAAAGTTGTTGTCTTTTCAAGGGCTGAAAGTCCGAGGGGATCGAGATACTGCACCGGATTCGGTGCATACGCGTAGGCATTAATCCCGCCTTCCAGCCCAATCGGGTCCTTGCTSACAWACCGCCCGCTTACCGGATCATAGTACCGGTGCCGGTTGTAATGGAGCCCGGTTTCCTGGTCGTAATACTGGCCCTGGAAGCGCAGTGGGTTGGCAAT
>NZ_JBFREV010000010.1:0-191952 GCF_052114485.1 Cupriavidus sp. KB_39 | reverse complement strand
CGGATGCGGGCGCGTTTCTATCCCGATTTCGTCGGCAGCGGGGTGTTCGCGCCCATGTCCGARTCCCCGGCGGCGCCGACAGTGGCCGCCAATGGCCTTACAATGTAGGCCGTCCCCAATTCCAGCGCGGTTTCCATCATGTCCGGCAATACCCTCGGCCTGCTCTTCACAGTCACCACGTTCGGCGAATCGCACGGGCCCGCGATTGGCGCGGTGGTCGACGGCTGCCCGCCGGGCCTTGCCCTGACGGAAGCCGATATCCAGGGCGACCTGGACCGCCGCAAGCCCGGCACCTCGCGCCACGTGACGCAGCGCCAGGAGGCCGATCAGGTGGAAATCCTGTCCGGCGTGTTCGAGGGCAAGACCACGGGCACCCCGATCTGCCTGCTGATCCGCAACACCGACCAGCGCAGCAAGGACTACGGCAATATCGTCGAGACCTTCCGGCCCGGCCACGCCGACTACACCTACTGGCACAAGTACGGCATCCGCGACTATCGTGGCGGTGGCCGTTCGTCGGCGCGGCTGACTGCMCCCGTGGTGGCGGCCGCCGCCGTGGCCAAGAAATGGCTGCGCGARCAGTACGGCACCGAGATCCATGGCTACATGTCCCAGCTTGGTGAGSTGGAAGTGCCGTTCCAGGACTGGAAGCACGTGCCCGAGAACCCGTTCTTCTCGCCCAATGCGGACATCGTGCCGGAACTCGAAACCTATATGGATGCCCTGCGCCGCGACGGTGACTCGGTCGGCGCGCGTATCGAGGTGGTGGCCAGCGGCGTGCCGGTTGGTCTGGGCGAGCCGCTATTCGACAAGCTCGACGCGGACATCGCCCACGCGATGATGGGCATCAACGCGGTCAAGGGCGTCGAGATCGGCGCCGGCTTCGCCAGCGTGGCCCAGCGCGGGAGTGTTCATGGCGACGAACTGACCGGCGAGGGCTTCCGGTCGAACAATTCGGGCGGCATGCTCGGCGGCATCTCCACCGGGCAGGACATCACCGTGTCCCTGGCCATCAAGCCGACGTCGAGCATCCGCACGCCGCGCGAGTCGATCGACAAGGCCGGCCAACAGGCGACTGTGGAAACGTTTGGTCGTCATGATCCGTGCGTGGGCATCCGCGCCACGCCGATCGCCGAGGCGATGCTCGCGCTGGTGCTGATGGATCACGCGCTGCGCCACCGCGCCCAGTGCGGCGATGTGCGCGTGGAGACGCCGCGTATCGCGGCACACCTGCCGACCCCCGACAAGTCCTGACTTGGGCCGCGCCCCGGCTGACGCCGCCCCGGAGCGCGCCTTCGTGCCGGGTTCGATCGACCCGGCCACCTATTTCCGCTTTGGGCTGTTCTATCTCGGCTACTACGCCTATGTAGGCGTCATCTCGCCGTACGTCAGCCTGTTCTTCTCGGACCGTGGCTTCTCGCCGGTGCAGATCGGCGTGCTGATGGCGTGCTTCCAGTTGAGCCGCATCGTCGGCCCCTACCTCTGGGGCTGGCTGTCCGATGTCCTCCATACGCGCGTGCGCCTGCTGCGGCTGGCCGCTGTGTCAGCGCTCCTGGCCTTCCTGATGGTGCCCGGCGTGCACAGCTATGGCGGCATGATGGCGATGATGATCGGGCTCAACCTGATCACCAGCGCGATGTCGCCGCTGGGCGATGCGCTGACCATTTCCACGCTGCGCCGTCATGGCGCCTTCGACCACCGCTACGGCCGCGTGCGGATGTTCGGCTCGGTCGGGTTCATCGGCGCGGTGCTGGCTGGCGGCGCGTTGTTCGAGCACTTCGGCATGGTCGCTTTCCCGTGGCTCGCCAGCGCTACGCTGGCGCTGTTCGCCATTGTGGTCATGGGCATGCGCGACGCGCCCGACGAGGGCCCCCGTGTGCGACCGCCGCCCGCGCTGCCTCTGCTGCGGCGGCCGGATGTGGCGTGGTTCCTTGCCTCGGCCTTCCTGATGATGTTCGCGCACGCAGCGCTCTACGTCTTCTATTCGCTCTATCTGGAGCAGCTGGGCTACAGCAAGCTCGCCATCGGCGCGATGTGGACCATCGGCGTGGTCGCGGAGATCGTGTTCTTCTTCTACCAGGGCCGGCTGTTCGCGCGGCTGGCGCTGCGGACGATCCTGGCCGGCACCTTCGTGCTGGCGGCGATTCGCTTCGGCATGACCGGCTACTTCGGTCAGTATGTGTGGCTGATGGCCGTCGTGCAGGTGCTCCACGCCGCGACCTTCGCCGCGCACCACAGCGCCAGCCTCAAGCGGCTCCAGCACTGGTTCGCCGGCCCGCTGCAGGGGCGGGGGCAGGCGCTCTACACCGGCATATCGTATGGCGTGGGCGGCACATTGGGCGGATTGGCGATGGGCTGGACCTGGAAGACGCTGACGCCATCGCACACCTTCGGGCTGGCCGCAGCGGCGGCGTTGGCCGGGGCCTGCTGCGCCGCGCTGAGTTTTCGCGGCGAGCGGGCGCCAGCCTGAGCCGGCCCGCGTCCGCCCGAACTTTCAGGCCAGCAACTGCGTGACCCGCTCGGCAATCGCCATCGACGAGGTCAGCCCCGGTGATTCGATCCCGAACAGGTTCACCAGTCCCGGCACACCATGCGTGGCCGGGCCGTCGATGCGGAAATCGGCCGCCACCTCGGTCGGGCCGCTGATTTTCGGGCGAATGCCGGCGTAGCCCGGTTGCAGCGCGCCATCGGCCAGCCCGGGCCAGTAGCGGCGCACCTCGTCATAGAAACTGTCGGCATCGTGCGGCGGCACGCTGTATTCGATCTCGTCGATCCAGCGCACATTGGGGCCAAAGCGCGCCTGCCCGCCCAGATCCAGCGTCAGGTGCACGCCCAGCCCGGCCGCCTCCGGCACGGGATAGATCAGCCGCGAGAACGGCGCGCGTCCTGCCAGCGTGAAGTAGCAGCCCTTGGCGTAGTACTGCTGCGGGATGTGTTCGGCCGGGATGCCGTCGATGCGYCGCGCCAGGTCCGGCGCGGTCAGGCCGGCCGAATTGATCACGGTGCGTGCTAGCAGCGTGGTCGCGCCGTCCTCCGCTTCTACCTCCAGCCGGATACCTTCAGCCGTCACTGCGCCCGTGCGGACCGATGACTGCACGGCCAGCATCGCGCCGGCGTTCTCGGCATCGCCCAGCAGCGCGGTCATCAGGCCATGGCTGTCGATGATGCCGGTGGAGGGCGAGAGCAGCGCGGCATGGCATTCGAGCTGAGGCTCCAGCGCGCGCGCCGCGTCGCGGCTCAGCAGTTGCATGTCGTGCACGCCGTTGGCCTCGGCCTTGGCGCGGATGCCCTCGAGCGTGGCCACCTGCGCGGCGCTCGTCGCCACGATCAGCTTGCCGCAGCGCTGGTGCGGCACGTGGTGSGAGGCGCAGTAGTCGTACAGCATCGCCTTGCCGCGCACGCACAGTTYCGCCTTGAGCGAGCCTTTCGGATAGTAGATGCCGGCATGGATCACCTCGCTGTTGCGCGCGCTGGTGATGGTGCCGAACGCGTTTTCGGCCTCGAGGATGATGACTTCGCGGCCCTGCAGCGCCAGCGCGCGGGCCACGGCCAGCCCGACCACGCCAGCGCCGATCACGACGCAATCTACTTGTTCCATCTGGGGCTCTCCTTGGTGTCTTGTCTCGGAATGTCTTGGAAATCTTCGAATTTCAGGCCAAGCCCATGCGGGCGGCAGCGGCCGTCAGGTGCGCACGGGCCGCGGCGCGCGCGGCGGCCGGGTCGCCGGCGGCGATGGCTTCGACCAGCGCGGCATGCTCGGCATCGGCGGCACGCGGCGTGCCCTGGGTGGCGGTAAGCCTCGCGCTGTTCTCCCACGCATGCTGGCGCGCCACGAGCAACTGCTGGCTCACGAAATCGGTCAGGCCGGTGAAGCAGGGATTGTGCGTGGCGTGGGCGATGGCGTGATGGAAGGCGATGTCAGCCGCCGCTGCGCTCGGGAAATCGGTGGCATGGGCGGCCATCGCGGCCAGCGCGCCCCGGATGGCGGCGAGGTCGGCAGCGGTGCGGCGCATGGCCGCCATCTCGGCGCAGGCGGTCTCCACCACGCGGCGCAGCTCGAACAACTGCGCCAGTGTCGGACCCCCATCAGGCTGGCTCGCCACGCGCCAGACCTGGCCGCCCGGCGTTTCGGATACATAGGCGCCGGAGCCCTTGCGCGTGACGACTACGCCATCTGCCTTCAACAGCGCGATGGCCTCGCGGACGATGGGCCGGCTCACTTCGAAGTTATCGGCCAGCGCCGATTCGGCGGGCAGGCGCGCGCCAGCGGCGAAGCGGCCGGCGGCGATGTCATCGCGCAGCGTCTGGGCGAGGCGACTGGCAAGCGAGGCGGGGCGGGACAGGGGGTCCATTGGAATGGGGGGTGGGCGTAGAAGGTGTCAGGCTGTCTGACAGCTTTCATCGATCCGGCCGATTCTGGCGGGTCCGCCGCCCAGCGTCAAGCCGGGTTTGCGCGAGTTTTACACTTTCTGCCCCGGAGGAGGGGTCAAGCTTGGCGGCCGGCGGTCGATAGTGACTGATTACATCGTGGAGACTCAGGCCATGATCCAACTTTCTCCGCAAGACCTGCCCGTCGGCCAGCCATTGCCCTGGTCGCTACATGACGGCGAAGGCAACCTCGTGCTCGGCAGCGGCAGCGTCATTCCGGACGCGCGTGACCTTGCGCTCGTCTTCCGCCACGGCACGGTCTGCCGTCCCGACGACATGCCGGAAGCCGGCAACGAAGCCGATGGCACCGGCCTGGCACGGCTCGCCGCCGGCCCGCTCGGATTGCAGGTGGGCACGCTGCTGCATGTGAAGACGCCCGGCGACGCCTCGCGCGCCGCCGCCAGCCGCCTGATCGGCTTCATCGATCAGGGCCTGTTCGTGACCTGGCCGACGCTTGGCGGCCGGGATCTGGCCGTGCAGGCCGGCGAGACCGTGCTGCTGCGCGGCTTCTCGGGGCAGGCGATCCACAGTTTCACGTCAACGATCACGGCCGTGTGCCGCAGCCCGTTCCGCTACCTGGTGCTGTCCGCGCCGGCGCAGACCGAGCAGATGCCGGTGCGCAGCGCCGCGCGCGTGCCGACACGGCTGGCCGCGTATCTGGTGGAAAACGGCGTGGGGGAGGTGGRTGCGCCGTCGATGGAAGTCGCACCGGACTTGGTCGATACCGACGTGGATACCCATGTCGCCAGCGGCCTGGCGCGGCTTGGCCTGCTGTCCGATCTGAGCACGGGTGGAGCGCTGGTGCAGACCTCGCACCCGGCGCCGCCGGTGGGCCGCAAGGTGCGTTTGAGCTTCCAGCTGCGTACGGCGTCGCTCGACGCCGAAGTCATTGTCGATGGCTGGGTGCGCAGCGCGCCGTCCGCATCGGAGGATGACGAGTTTCCGGCATTTGGCGTCGCCTTCGACGCGCTGGGCGAACGCGAGCTGACCTTGCTCCAGTGCTTCATCTATGAGCAGTTGCTGACCAGCACCCGATTGCAGGTCTGACTGCCGATCGAGCATAAAAAAAGCCGGCCACTGGCCGGCTYTTTTCGCTCAGGCGCGCATTCGCTGCGCGCCCTGGCTTACATCCCCACGTAGTTCGGGCCGCCGGGGCCTTCCGGCGTGACCCACACGATGTTCTGCGTCGGGTCCTTGATGTCGCAGGTCTTGCAGTGCACGCAGTTCTGCGCGTTGATCTGCAGGCGCTCCTTGCCTTCATCGTTCTGCACGAACTCGTACACGCCAGCCGGGCAGTAGCGGCTTTCGGGGCCGGCGTACTTTTCCCAGTTGATGTCCACCGGCACGCTCGGGTCCTTGAGCGTCAGGTGGGCCGGCTGGTTTTCCTCGTGGTTCGTGTTGCTGATGAACACCGAGGACAGGCGGTCAAACGTGAGCTTGCCGTCCGGCTTCGGATACTCGATCTTCGGGCAGTCGGCGGCCGGCTTCAGGTAGACGTGGTCCGGCTTCTCGCGGTGGATGGTCCAGGGCGGGTTGCGGATGCCGAGCTTCGGCAGCAGCCATTGCTCGATGCCGGTCATCAGCGTGGCCGTGGTGCGGCCCTTCTTGAACCACTGCTTGAAGTTCTTGGCCTGCAGCAGTTCCTTGTGGAGCCAGCTGGCTTCGAACGCGGCCGGGTAGGCGGTCAGCTCGTCGTGCTGGCGGCCGGCCTGGAGTGCGTCGTAGGCGGCATCGGCGGCCATCATGCCGGTCTTGATCGCGGCGTGGCTGCCCTTGATGCGCGAGGCGTTCAGGTAGCCCGCGTCGCAACCGACCAGCGCGCCGCCCGGGAACACCGTCTTCGGCAGCGACAGCAGGCCGCCGGCCGTGATGGCGCGCGCGCCGTAGCCGATGCGCTTGCCGCCTTCGAAATATTTGCGGATCTCCGGGTGCGTCTTGAAGCGCTGGAATTCCTCGAACGGCGACAGCCACGGGTTGGTGTAGTCGAGACCGACCACGAAGCCCACGGCCACCTTGTTGTCCTCCATGTGATAGAGGAAGGAGCCGCCGTAGGTGGCGGGGTCGAGCGGCCAGCCGGCCGTGTGGATCACCAGGCCCGGCTGGTGCTTGGCCGGATCGATTTCCCAGAGTTCCTTCAGGCCGATACCGTAGCTCTGCGGATCCTTGCCCGCATCGAGCTGGTACTTGGCGATCAGCTGCTTGCCGAGGTGGCCGCGCGCGCCTTCGGCGAAGATCGTGTACTTGGCGTGCAGCTCCATGCCGAGCTGGAAGTTCTCGGTCGGCTCGCCTTCCTTGTTGATGCCGAGGTTGCCGGTGGCCACGCCCTTGACCGAGCCGTCATCGTTATAGAGGACTTCGGCGGCCGGGAAGCCCGGGAAGATCTCCACGCCCAGCGACTCGGCCTGCTGGCCGAGCCAGCGCACGAAGTTCGACAGGCTGACGATGTAGTTGCCTTCGTTATGGAAGCACTCGGGCAGCAGCGGAGCGCCCTTGGAGCCRGTGTCGTTGAGGAACAGGAACTTGTCCTCGGTGACGGGCTGGTTCAGCGGTGCGCCCAGTTCCTTCCAGTTCGGGAACAGCTCGTTGAGCGCGCGCGGGTCCATGATGGCGCCCGAGAGAATGTGCGCGCCCGGCTCGGAGCCTTTCTCCAGCACGCATACGTTGACGTCGCCGCCTTTTTCCGCCGCCAGCTGCTTCAGGCGGATGGCTGTGGCCAGACCGCCAGGACCGCCGCCGACGATGACGACGTCGTACTCCATGGCTTCGCGTGGGCCGAATTGCTCCAGGAGCTGTTGCTGATCCATTGTCTCTAACCCTCTGTTTCTTCTGGGCGGCAATACTGCCGCGAGCTTGCAGCCCGTGGTCCGGCGATGCGGCGGGGGAGCTGCGGTTGTGGAGATCTGTGAGGGCCCCGGTGAGGATCTAGGCGTTTTTCCTCTTTCCCTTTAGGGGCCAAGTTCTTAGAATCTCCGGCATTGTCCGGGACTCGACACCCTCAGGCAAGATATTTTTTGGAACGACCGTTCTTTTTTTTGGTATGCTGCCTTTCGCCCAGCAGATGGGGGCTGGCGGCACGCATCGGGCCCCGGCCGGATGCCTCCACACCGAGGTAATTATGGGTTTGTCGATCAATCTGGAAGGCAAGGTCGCGCTGGTGACCGGTGCCTCGAGCGGGCTGGGCACGCGCTTCGCCAATGTTCTGGCCTCCGCTGGCGCCAAGGTGGTACTGGCCTCGCGCCGTACCGAGCGACTCAAGGAGTTGCGTGCCTCGATCGAGGCCGATGGTGGCAGTGCCCACGTGGTGCGGCTCGACGTGACCGACCCGGACAGCATCCGCGCCGCTGTGGCGCATGCCGAGACCGAGGCGGGCGCCATCGATATCCTCGTCAACAATTCGGGCGTCTCCACCACGCAGAAGCTCACCGACGTGACGGCCGAGGACTTCGATTTCGTCTTCGACACCAACACGCGCGGCGCGTTCTTCGTGGCCCAGGAAGTGGCCAAGCGCATGATCGCGCGGGCCAAGGGCGCCGAGAAACAGGGCAATCCGCTGCCGCAGGCGCGCATCGTCAATATCGCGTCGGTGGCTGGGCTGAAGGTGCTGTCGCAGATCGGCGTGTACTGCATGAGCAAGGCCGCCGTGGTCCATATGACCAAGGCGATGGCGCTGGAATGGGCGCGCCATGGCATCAACACCAATGCGATCTGCCCCGGCTACATCGACACCGCCATCAACCATCATCACTGGGAAAGCGATGCGGGCCAGAAGCTGATCCAGATGCTGCCGCGCAAGCGGCTGGGCCAGCCCGAGGACCTCGACGGCCTGCTGTTGCTGCTGGCGTCCGATGCCTCGCGCTTCATCAACGGGGCGGTGGTCACGGCGGACGACGGCATGGTCTGAGCAGGATCTGAAGCAAGCCGTCAACGACAGGAATTGCCGAATACCGCACAATCCTGATGCCGGCCCCGCAACGCGCCACAAGCGCGGCGGGGCGGGCGCGTGGCCGAGCAGGGCTTATCCGGTCCCCTGCGCGTCTAAAGTTGTGCCGCGAGAGGCCAGAGTTGGCATAATCGCCGCTGGTTTCGAATGAAGTCCTTACATAAATAATCAGAAATATGCCGTAGTGGCCGCAATGGCCCGAGCGGCCCGGACCGGAGGCCGGGGGAGATGGTGCAAGACAATGAGGCACGGCGCGACGCCGTGCCGCAACACGTCGTGGATTCGGTGATCATTCCCGAAGCCGCCGACGAAGCCCGCGACACTGAATTCCGCATTTCGCCGCGCATCGAGGACTGGATTGGCGTGATCGTCATGGTGCTGCTGGTGGCCATCACGTTCGCCAACGTGGTGGTCCGCTACTTCACCGACGAATCCTTCGCCTGGACCGAGGAGTTCTCGGTCTTCCTGATGATCGTGCTGGCGCTGGTGGCCGGCAGCGCCGCCGTGGCGCGCGACCGCAATATCCGCATCGAGTTCTTCTTCGAACGGGGCAGCGCTGCGCGGCAGAAGCGGCTGGCCATCGTCTCCGCGCTGGGCGTGGCGGTGATGTTCCTGGCGCTGGCGGTGCTCGGCGTGCGGATTACCTGGGACGAATACGCGTTCGGCGAGACCTCGCCCGGCATTGGCGTGCCGAGCTGGTGGTACTCGATCTGGCTCCCGCTGTTTTCCGTGGCGATCGTGCTGCGCGCGCTGGCGCTGGCCTGGCGCAATGTCCGTGCGCTGCGGGCGCTGAGCGAGCAGGGCGGGGAGGGCGTGCAATGACGCTCGTCGCCATTACCCTGTTCGTGGTCTTTATCGGCCTGATGCTGCTGGGCGTGCCGATCGGCGTGTCGTTGGGGCTGGGCGGGTTGGTTGCCATCGGCCTGTCCAACCTCGATACGCAGATGTTCGGCCTGCTGGCCGTGCCGCAGAACTTCTACGCCGGCCTGGCCAAATATCCGCTGCTGGCGATTCCGATGTTCGTGCTGGTGGGGTCGATCTTCGACCGCTCCGGCGTGGCGGCGCGGCTGGTCACCTTCGCGATTGCGGTCGTGGGACGTGGCCCGGGCATGCTGCCGCTGGTGGCGATTCTCGTGGCGATGTTCCTCGGCGGCATCTCGGGCTCCGGTCCSGCCAACGCGGCGGCCGTGGGTGGCGTGATGATCGCGGCGATGTCGCGCGCGGGCTATCCGCCGGCGTACAGCGCGTCCGTGGTGGGCGCGGCGGCGGCTACCGACATCCTGATCCCGCCATCCGTCGCCTTCATTATCTATAGCGTGCTGGTGCCGGGCGCCTCGGTGCCGGCGCTGTTCGCGGCGGGCCTGATCCCCGGCGTGCTGGCTGGCGTGGCGCTGATCGTGCCGGCCGTGTGGCTGGCGCGCAAGCACAATATGGGGCAGATCGAGGCCGCGCTGCCGCGTCCGCCGTTCTGGAAGAGCCTGCGCGAGGCGGCGTGGGGCCTGGTAGCGCCGTTCCTGATCCTCGGCGGCATGCGTGCCGGCTGGTTCACCCCGACCGAGGCCGCCGTGGTGGCCGTGGTCTACGGGCTGTTCGTCGGCATGGTGATCTACCGCAGCATCGGCCTGCGCGACCTGTTCGTGATCTTCCAGGAAGCGGCCGAGACCTCGGCGGTGATCCTGCTCGTGGTGGCGCTGGCCGGCATCTTCGCCTACGCGCTGTCCACGCTCGGCGTGATCGACCCGCTGGCCCATGCCATCGCCAATTCCGGTTTGGGCGAATACGGCGTGCTGGCGCTGATCGTGCTGCTGCTGATGACGGTGGGCATGTTCCTGGATGGCATCTCGATTTTCCTGATCTTCGTGCCGCTGCTGCTGCCGATCTCGAATGCCTTCCACTGGAACCCGGTGTGGTTCGGGGTGGTGCTGACGCTCAAGGTGGCGCTGGGCCAGTTCACCCCGCCGCTGGCCGTGAACCTGATGGTGTCGTGCCGGATCGCCCGCGTGCGCATGGAGGAAACCGTGCCCTGGGTGATCTGGATGCTGCTGGCCATGTTCATCGCCATGCTGATGGTGCTGGCCTATCCGCCGCTGGCCACGTGGCTGCCCGACTACCTGGGCTATTGATCGAAATCAAACTAGAAACTGACGAGGAGATTCCCGCATGAAACGCCGTGCCCTGATGTTGTCCGTAGCCGCCACGATTGCCGCCGCCGCCCTGGCGCCGGCCGGTGCAATGGCCCAGAGCTACAAGTCCGAGTACAAGATGTCGYTGGTGCTGGGCCCCGCGTTCCCGTGGGGCAAGGGCGGCGAGATCTGGGCTGACCTGGTGCGCCAGCGCACCAGCGGTCGCATCAATATCAAGCTGTATCCGGGCACGTCGCTGGTGGCCGGCGACCAGACGCGCGAGTTCTCCGCCATCCGCCAGGGCGTGATCGACATGGCCGTGGGCTCCACGATCAATTGGTCGCCGCAGGTGAAGGAGCTGAACCTGTTCTCGCTGCCGTTCCTGATGCCCGACTACAAGGCGCTGGACGCGCTGACGCAGGGCGAAGTCGGCAAGTCGATGTTCGCCACGCTGGAAAAGGCCGGCGTGGTGCCGCTGGCCTGGGGCGAGAACGGCTTCCGCGAGGTGTCCAACTCGAAGCGCGAAATCCGCAAGCCGGAAGACCTCAAGGGCCTAAAGCTGCGCGTGGTGGGCTCGCCGCTGTACATCGAGACCTTCAACGCGCTGGGCGCCAACCCCACGCAGATGAGCTGGGCCGATGCGCAGCCGGCGATGGCCTCGGGCGCAGTGGACGGCCAGGAGAACCCACAGAGCGTGTTCGCCGCCGCCAAGCTGTACACGGTGGGCCAGAAGTACGTGACCACCTGGGGCTACGTGGCCGATCCGCTGATCTTCGTGGTCAACAAGCAGATCTGGGAATCGTGGACCCCGGCTGACCGCGAAATCGTGAAGCAGGCCGCCATCGACGCCGGCAAGCAGGAAATCGCGCTGGCCCGCAAGGGCCTGGTGGAATCCGGCGCGCCGGCGTGGAAGGAGATGGAGCAGCACGGCGTGAAGGTGACGCAGCTGAGCCCGGCCGAGCACGACGCGTTCCGCAAGGCCACGGTCAAGGTCTACGACAAGTGGAAGAAGCAGATTGGCTCGGACCTCGTCGCCAAGGCGGAAACGGCGATTTCCAAGCGATAAACGATAGCGTCCGGGATTTGCGATGAAACACGTCTTCACCTACGTCATGCCCATCCGCTGGGGCGACATGGACGCCATGGGCCATGTCAACAACACGGTCTACTTCCAGTACCTGGAGCAGGCGCGGATCGAATGGTTCCGGTCGATTGGCCGGAACGGCAAGGATGAGAACGGCCAGGGGCCGGTCATCATCAACGCGCACATGACGTTTTTGAAGCAGTTGCGATTCCCGGGCGACATCGAGCTGCGCGTCTATGCGGGCCAGGTTGGCCGCACGAGCTTCGAGACGCGTATCGAGATCCGCCGCACGGACCTGCCCGACGTGATCTGGGCCGAGGGCGGCGCCAAGGTGGTGTGGAGCGATTACGCGGCGGAGAAGTCCGTGCCGGTGCCCGAGGCCATCCGGGCGCTGATCGCCTGATCCGGCGGGGGKGCAACGCCCCYYAGTGRTTCACCAGCCGCTGYACCAGGTCCACCGCYGTGTGSGCGCCGTAYTTCTTCATCAGCCGKGCRCGGTAGATGTCCACCGTGCGCGGGCTGATCGACAGCAGCTTGCCGATTTCCTTGCTGGTCTTGCCGTCCACCAGCTGCGCGGCGATGTCCCGCTCGCGCGCGGTCAGATCGGCCGTGACCGGCCGCTTCTGCGACAAATCCTCGAAGGTCCAGATCCCCGCCCCCAGCGGCTCGTGCCGATCCAGCGCGCGGCCGGTGACATGGCACCAGAACAGTTCCCCGTCGGCCCGCTTCATGATCCGTTCGTCCGAATACATGCCCTTGGTGTTCATGATCGGCACGATGCGGGCGCCGGTGCGCTCGAACTCGTCGGCGGTGGGGTAGAGCACCTGGAAGGACTCGCCCACCAGCGCGTCGCGCGTGGTGTGGAAGATCCGGCAGACCTCGTCGTTACAGTCCTCGATCACGCGCGCGCGGGACAGCACCAGCCCCACCGGGGCGAGCTGGAAAGCGGTCTGGTAGTCGATGGGGGGCATTGTCCCTTATGTACTTTTACGTAATGGCGCTGCCGGCACCCGTTGACGTATGCTTGCGGTCGGCAGCGGACGCCAGCCAGTCACCCGGCTGACAGCCGATTGTACCGTTACAATTTCCCGGCGTGGCGCATGGCGCCCGTGGGACCAAAATGCCGAGGGACCGCCCCCATCCGGGGAGAATCCCCGCCGGACTACCGAGGAAGGAGCAAACATGAACAAGGTCTACGCCAGTGCCGCGGAGGCGCTCGCGGGCGTCGTGCGCGACGGCCAGACGATCGCCGTGGGCGGTTTCGGCCTGTGCGGCATCCCCGAGGCGCTGATCGGCGCCCTGCGCGACAGCGGCGCCAAGCAACTCACTTGCATCTCGAACAACGCCGGCGTGGACGGCTTCGGCCTGGGCCTGCTGCTGGCCACGCGCCAGATCAGCAAGATGATCTCGTCGTACGTGGGCGAGAACAAGGAGTTCGAGCGCCAGTACCTGGCCGGCGAACTCGAGCTGGAATTCACGCCGCAGGGCACCCTGGCCGAGAAGCTGCGCGCCGGCGGCGCCGGCATCCCCGCCTTCTTCACCAAGACCGGCGTGGGCACCATCGTGGCCGACGGCAAGGAAATCCGCGAATTCGACGGCCAGCAGTACGTCATGGAGCGTTCGCTGACCGCCGACGTGGCTCTGGTCAAGGCCTACAAGGCCGACAAGGCCGGCAACCTGGTCTTCCGCCGCACCGCGCGCAACTTCAACCCGATGTGCGCGATGGCCGGCAAGATCACCGTGGCCGAGGTCGAGGAAATCGTCGAAGTGGGCGAGATCGATCCGGACGACGTGCACCTCGCGGGCATCTTCGTGCARCGCCTGGTGCTGAACGCCACCCCCGARAAACGCATCGAACAGCGCACCGTGCGTGCCAAGTAAGGAGAGACATCATGGCATGGACACGTGACGAAATGGCCGCGCGCGCGGCCCGCGAACTCCAGGACGGGTTCTACGTGAACCTCGGCATCGGCCTGCCGACGCTGGTGGCCAACCACGTGCCGGAAGGCATGGAGGTCTGGCTCCAGTCCGAGAACGGCCTGCTCGGTATCGGCCCGTTCCCGACCGAGGACGAAGTGGACGCCGACATGATCAACGCCGGCAAGCAGACCGTGACGACGCTGGCGGGCTCGTCGATCTTCTCGTCGGCGGACTCGTTCGCGATGATCCGCGGCGGCCACATCAACCTGGCCATCCTCGGCGCGATGCAGGTCAGCCAGCACGGCGACCTGGCCAACTGGATGATCCCGGGCAAGATGGTCAAGGGCATGGGTGGCGCGATGGACCTCGTGGCCGGCGTCGGCCGCGTGGTGGTCCTGATGGAACACACCGCCAAGAAGAAGGACGGCACCGAGGACATCAAGATCATGGCCGACTGCAACCTGCCGCTGACCGGCGTGGGCGTGGTCAACCGCATCATCACCGACCTCGGCGTGATCGACGTGACCTCCGATGGCCTGAAGCTCGTGGAAACGGCGCCCGGCGTCAGCCGCGAGGAAATCCAGGCGAAGACGGGCGCGACGCTGCTGTAAGCGAATCACTTGCCGCAAAAACAAAAACCCCCGCCAGCGCAAGCCGGCGGGGGTTTTTGTGTCTTGGGGCGGGGGCCGGGTCGGCCTTACTGCGCCACCCAGCCGCCATCCATGTTCCAGATCGCGCCGCGCACCTGGCGGGCGGCCTCGCTGGAGAGGAACACGGCCAGCGCGCCCAGTTCCTCCGGCGTTACGAACTGGCCGGACGGCTGCTTTTCGATCACCAGTTCGCGCTTGGCCTGCTCGATCGGAATGCCCTCGCGCTCCGCGCGCGCTTCCACCTGTTTCTGGACCAGCGGCGTCAGCACCCAGCCCGGGCAGATCGCGTTGGCCGTCACGCCGGTCTGCGCGGTTTCCAGCGCTGTAACCTTGGTGAAACCGACGATGCCGTGCTTGGCGGCCACATAGGCGGACTTTTCCGCCGACGCCACCAGCCCGTGCGTGGAAGCCACGTTGATGATCCGCCCCCAGTTCTTGGCCTTCATCGACGGCAGCGCGAGCCGCGTCGTGTGGAAGGCCGAGGTCAGGTTGATGGCGATGATTGCGTCCCACTTGTCCGTCGGAAATTCTTCAATTTTCGCGACAAACTGGATGCCCGCGTTGTTGACGAGGATGTCCACGCCGCCGAAGTCGCGCTCGGCGTAGCGCATCATGTCCTCGATCTCGGCCGCCTTGCTCATGTCCGCGCCGTGGTAGCCCACCTGGATGCCGCTGCCCGCGCGCGCGATCTCCGCCTTTGCGCCGTCCGCGTCACCAAAACCGTTGGCGATGATGTTGGCGCCCTGCGCCGCCAGTGCCTGCGCGATGCCGAGTCCGATCCCACTGGTCGAGCCAGTCACCAGTGCCGTCTTGCCTTTGAGCATGTAAGCCTCCGTCGGGAGTAGGGGGGTGATGTGCTGTGGCATTGTACTCGCAGGGCGTACAATCCTGCTTTGCCCAAACGCCCGGAATCTTCCGGAGCGGGGTCGTAATTTGCTGAGAATTGCGGCCAGCATTTGCCCCCGAAACGTAGTCCCCACTCTCGCAGGGAGTTCAGATGTCTTCCAGCCCGCGCCTCGGCTTCGTTCAGTGCATCAGTCCCGCCGGCCTGCATCGCATGGCCTATCACGAGTGGGGCGACCCGGCCAATCCGCGCGTGCTGATGTGCGTGCATGGACTGACCCGCACCGGGCGCGACTTCGATACCGTGGCGCGCGCGCTGTCTGGCGACTATCGCGTGATCTGCCCCGATGTGGCGGGACGCGGGCGCTCCGAATGGCTGGCCGATCCGCGCCGCTACATCGTGCCGCAATATGTCTCGGACATGGTCACGCTGATCGCCCGGCTCAACGTGGAGCAGGTGGACTGGTTCGGCACGTCGATGGGCGGGCTGATCGGCATGGGGCTGGCGAGCCTGCCCAAGTCGCCGATCCGCAAGCTGCTGCTCAATGACGTCGGYCCCCGGCTGGCCCCGCAGGCGGTGGAGCGCATCGGCGCCTACCTCGGGCTGCCGGTGCGGTTCAAGACCTTCGAGGAAGGGCTGGCTTATCTCCAGACCATCAGCGCCTCGTTCGGCCGCCACACGCCCGAGCAGTGGCGCGAGCTGAACGGCGCGATCCTGAAGCCGGTGCAGGCCGCAGAGGGCATGGAATGGGGTTTGCATTACGATCCCGCGCTGGCGGTGCCGTTCAAGGAGACCACGCCGGAGATGGTGCTGGCCGGCGAGGCCGCGCTCTGGATGATGTTCGAGGCCATCCAGGGCCCGACGCTGGTGGTGCGCGGCGCGCAGTCCGACCTCCTGCTGCGCGAGACCATGGCCGAGATGCAGGCACGTGGCAAACAGGTTTCCACGGTGGAAGTCCCCGATGTGGGGCATGCGCCGACATTTATCGATCCGGCCCAGGTAGCCATCGCCCGGGACTTCTTCCTGGGCACGTGAGGCCGAGCCGGATCCTATCCCGAACTTAATGGAATTGCGATGAGTACCAATGCCCTGAAGCGCGCCCATGTGGGCGCGCGCCTCTCCGAGTACGCGGTCTACAACGGCGTGGTCTATCTGGCTGGCCAGGTGCCGGAAGTGGACCCCAAGGCGGACCTGCGCGGCCAGACGCGCGAGGTGCTGGGCCATATCGACCGCCTGCTGGCCGAGGCCGGCAGCGACAAGACGCGCATCCTGTCGTGCCAGATCTTCCTGACCGACGTGACCCGCATCGGCGAGATGAACGAGGTCTGGGACGCCTGGGTGCCGCAGGGCAACACGCCGCCCCGCGCCACCGTCGAGGCGAAGCTGGGCAACCCCGACTACCTGATCGAAGTGGTGGTGACGGCCGCCCTGAATTGATGGTGGATGGTTTGACATGGTGACGTCCACCGATCTCACGAGCCAGGTCGCCGGCGTGCCCGATGCCGGGCTGGTCGAGCGCGCGCTGGCTTTCGTGCGGGAGACCGCCGACGGGGCGACGCCCGCGATGCTGCCCACCGGCGAGACCGTCCTGTCTCACGCCGAGGGGATGCTGCGCATCCTCGACGGCCTGCGCGTGGATGACGCCGCGCGCGCCGCGGCCTGCCTGTTCGCGATGGCGGCCTTCGTGCCGGACACAGAGCCCGAGATCGAGCCGCGTTTTGGCGAGGAAGTCGCGCGGCTGGTGAAGGGCGTGCGACAACTGTTGCGCATCGGCGCCATCGCGGTGTCGCAGACCGATGTCTCGGAATCGTCGAAATCCGAAGTCGCCGCCCGCCAGGAGCAGGTGGAGGCGCTGCGCAAGATGCTGCTGGCCTTCGCCCAGGACATCCGCGTGGTGCTGGTGCGGCTGGCCTCGCGGCTCCAGACGCTGCGCTGGCTCGCGCAGACCAAGAACATGCCGCTGCCGGGCGTGGCGCGCGAGACGCTGGACATCTACGCGCCACTGGCCAACCGGCTCGGGATCTGGCAGATGAAGTGGGAGTTGGAGGACCTTGCTTTCCGCTTCGAACAGCCCGATACCTACAAACGCATCGCAAAACTGCTAGACGAGAAGCGGATCGAGCGCGAGAGCTATATCTCGCAGGCGATCGAGCGGCTGCAGTCGGAACTGGCCTCGGCCGGCATCCCCGCCGAGGTCACCGGCCGGCCCAAGCACATCTACAGCATCTGGAAGAAGATGCGCGGCAAGGAACTCGATTTTGCCGATTTGTACGATGTGCGCGCGTTCCGCGTGATCGTGGATGACATCAAGGATTGCTACACGGTCCTCGGCATCGTCCACCATATCTGGCAGCCGATTCCGCGCGAGTTCGACGACTATATTTCCCGACCGAAGTCCAACGGCTACAAGTCCCTGCACACGGTGGTCATCGGCGACGATGGCCGCGCGTTCGAGGTGCAGATCCGCACGCAGGAGATGCACCACTTCGCCGAATACGGCGTGGCGGCGCACTGGCGCTACAAGGAAGCCGGCAGCAAGGGCTACAGCGGACAGTTCTCGGCCAGCGAACGCTACGACGAGAAGATCGCGTGGCTGCGCCAGTTGCTGGCGTGGAAGGACGATGCCGACCACTCGGTCGCGCACGAGGATTCGCCGTGGGAGCAACTCAAGCATGCGGCCATCGACGACCATATCTATGTGCTGACCCCGCAGGCGCGCGTGGTGGCGATGCCGCAGGGCGCTACGCCGGTGGACTTCGCCTATTACCTGCATAGCGATCTCGGCCACCGCTGCCGTGGCGCGCGCGTGGACGGGGCGATGGTGCCGCTGAACACGCCGCTACGGAACGGGCAGACCGTGGAGATCGTGGCGGTGAAGCAGGGCGGGCCGTCGCGCGACTGGCTCAACACGGAACTTGGCTATCTTGCGAGTAGCCGGGCGCGGTCCAAGGTGCGCGCGTGGTTCAACGCGCTGGACTCACAGGAGACCATCGCGCAGGGCCGGGCGCTGATCGAAAAAACCCTGCAGCGCGAGGGCAAGACGGCTGTCAACCTCGACGACCTGGCCAGCCGGCTCAGCTTCAAGACGCCGGAGGACCTGTTCGCGGCGGTGGCGAAGGAGGAGTTCAGCCTGCGTCACGTGGAGCATGCGCTGCGGCACCCGGAGGGCGAGGCCCAGCCGCAATTCAACGAGGAAGAGGCCGTCACCAAGAAGAGCCGCGCGACCAGCGTGGCGCGCGGCGCCAAGAGCGGCGTGCTGGTGGTGGGGGTGGATTCGCTGATGACGCAGATGTCGCGCTGCTGCAAGCCGGCGCCGCCGGACGAGATTGTCGGATTCGTCACGCGCGGGCGCGGCGTGTCGATCCATCGCCGCAATTGCCATACGTTCCAGCAGTTGTCGTCGCGCGCGCCCGAGCGCGTGATCCAGACGGAATGGGGCAAGCGCAGCGATGCCGTGTACCCGGTGGACATCCACGTGGAAGCGGTGGACCGCCAGGGCCTGCTGCGCGATATCTCCGAAGTGCTGTCACGCGAGAAGATCAACGTCACCGGCGTGAAGACGCTTTCGAGCAAGGGCGTGGCGAAGATGCAGTTCACGGCCGAGGTCTCGGAAGCCACGCAGCTGCAACGTGCGCTTTCCATCATCGAAGATGTACAAGGGGTGTTGCAGGCGAAAAGAAAGTGATGCTATACTTGCGGCTTCGCTAGGCTCGTAGCTCAGCTGGTTAGAGCACCACCTTGACATGGTGGGGGTCGTTGGTTCGAGTCCAATCGAGCCTACCAACGAATTGCAGTAAAGCAGTAAAAATACGTATTACCCCGTCGGCATCGAAGGCTGGCGTGACGGCAGATCCGATCGACTTCTACAGGCACGGAAACGCATCATGAACAAGACAACTCGAACTACTTCCGCTGGTTAGCGACAGTAGTCGAGGTGCGCCTTCGCCCCGGGGTGATCCGGGTAGATTGAGAAAAACGCGGCCTTGGCCGCGTTTTTTTTTCGTCTGTCGTTCGCCAGCGGCCTGATAAGCTGCCGCATCGTCCGCGATGCGCGGCAAGAAACAAATGGTGGCTGGCTTCGCCGCTGCCGCAGACTTTGACTTTGATCCGCCCGCCAAGGCGCAGAATGCCGGCGAGCGGACCCCTCAAAAGGTGCAAGATGATCGCAATCACGCTGCCGGACGGTTCCCGTCGCGAGTTCCCCGGCCCCGTCACGGTGGCCGAAGTGGCCCAGAGCATCGGCTCGGGCCTGGCCAAGGCGGCACTCGCCGGCAAGGTCGATGGCCAGCTCGTCGATACGAGCTACCGGATCGACCGTGACGCCGCGCTCGCCATCGTCACGGACAAGGACGCCGATGGCGTCGACGTGATCCGCCACTCGACGGCTCACTTGCTGGCCTACGCCGTCAAGGAGCTGTATCCCGAGGCGCAGGTGACGATCGGCCCGGTCATCGACAACGGTTTCTACTACGACTTCGCCTACAAGCGCCCCTTCACGCCCGAAGACCTCGTCGCCATCGAGAAGAAGATGACGGAACTGGCCCGCAAGGACGAGAAAGTCACGCGCGAAGTGTGGAACCGCGACGAGGCGGTGGCGCTGTTCGAGTCGATGGGCGAGAAGTACAAGGCCGAGATCATCGCGTCGATTCCGGCGGATCAGGAAATCGGCCTCTATCGCGAAGGCAATTTCGTCGATCTGTGCCGCGGCCCGCACGTGCCGTCCACGGGCAAGCTCAAGGTCTTCAAGCTGATGAAGGTGGCCGGTGCCTACTGGCGCGGCGATTCGAACAACGAGATGCTCCAGCGCGTCTACGGCACGGCCTGGGCGAAGAAGGAAGACCAGGACGCCTACCTGACGATGCTGGAAGAGGCCGAGAAGCGCGATCACCGCAAGCTTGGCAAGCTGCTCGACCTGTTCCACCTGCAGGAGGAAGCGCCGGGCATGGTGTTCTGGCACCCGAAGGGCTGGCAGGTCTGGCAGGCCGTGGAGCAGTACATGCGCGGCCGCCTGGGCGAGGCCAAGTACGAAGAAGTCCGCACGCCGCAGGTGATGGATCGTTCGCTCTGGGAAAAGTCCGGCCACTGGCAGAACTACAAGGAGAACATGTTCGTCACGGAATCGGAGAAGCGCGACTACGCGATCAAGCCGATGAAYTGCCCCGGACATGTGCAGATCTTCAACCACGGGCTGCGTTCGTACCGTGACCTGCCGCTGCGCCTGGCTGAGTTCGGCGCCTGCCATCGCAACGAGCCGTCGGGTGCGCTGCACGGGCTGATGCGCGTGCGCGGCTTTGTGCAGGATGATGCGCACATCTTCTGCACGGAAGCGCAGATCGTGGAAGAGGCGAAGGCGTTCAACGAACTCGCGTTCTCGATCTATGACGATTTCGGCTTCAAGGACGTGGCGGTCAAGCTGTCGCTGCGCCCGCCCCAGCGCGCCGGTTCGGACGAGATCTGGGATCACGCCGAGGAAGGCCTGCGCCTGGCGCTGCGTGCCTGCGGCGTGGAGTGGGAAGAGCTGCCGGGTGAGGGCGCCTTCTACGGCCCGAAGGTCGAATACCACATCAAGGACGCCATCGGCCGCTCGTGGCAGTGCGGCACGCTGCAGCTGGATCTGGTGCTGCCGGAGCGGCTGGGTGCTGAATACGTCGCCGAGGACAACTCGCGCAAGCGTCCGGTCATGCTCCACCGCGCCATTCTCGGTTCGTTCGAGCGCTTCCTGGGCATCCTGCTCGAAAACCATGCGGGTGCCTTGCCCGCCTGGCTCGCGCCSGAGCAGGTGGTGGTCCTGAATATTGCCGATTCGCAGTCGGAATATGCCGAAAGCGTCGTGCAACTCTTGCAAAAACAAGGGTTTAGGGCCAAGGCCGATTTGCGTAACGAGAAAATTACGTATAAAATCCGCGAGCATTCTCTCCAGAAGATTCCCTACCTGCTGGTAGTGGGCGAAAAGGAGAAGGATGCCAGTCAAGTGGCCGTGCGTGCCCGTGGCAACGTGGATCTGGGTGTGATGCCCGTCTCCGCGTTTGTGGAACGTCTCCAACAGGACGTTGCCAACAAGGCCTGAGGGTGCTGAGCACGGCTTGTTTTTTTGTCTTCTTGAGGTAACGGAACATCGCTACAGACAAAGGTCACCGTATCAACCGTGAGATCAGCGCGCCGGAACTGCGCCTGGTAGGGGTTGATAACGAGCAGCTCGGCATCGTCAAGTTCATGGACGCATTGCGCCTGGCCGAGGACAAGGACTTGGATCTCGTGGAAATCGCGCCCAACGCGGCTCCACCCGTGGCCCGCATCATGGACTACGGCAAGTTCAAGTATGAGGAAGCCAAGCGCGCCCATGACGCCAAGCTCAAGCAGAAGATCATCCAGGTCAAGGAAGTGAAGTTCCGCCCTGGCACGGATGATGGCGACTACAACGTCAAGCTGCGCAACCTGAAGCGTTTCCTGGAAGATGGTGACAAGACCAAGATCACGCTGCGTTTCCGCGGCCGTGAGATGGCCCACCAGGAAATCGGTGCGCGCGTGCTGGAGCGTCTGAAGGCGGACCTGGAGGAGTTGGGTCAGGTCGAGCAGATGCCGAAGATGGAAGGCCGCCAGATGGTGATGGTGCTGGCCCCCAAGAAGAAGAAGTAATTCTCGCGCGGGGCGACGGCCGGGGTGCCAGGTGCATGCCGGCGTCGTGCTGCGCGGAAAACAGTATGCGGTCCCCGTGGCTGCGTACAAAAACAAGTGGATGCGGGTCTTGCAAGCGTCGGCGTGAGCCGTCCACCTGCATGCATGTCATAGAGCTGGAGTTTTTCATGCCTAAGATGAAGACCAAGAAAAGCGCCTCCAAGCGCTTTACGGCGCGCCCGAACGGTTCGTTCAAGCGCGGCCAGGCCTTCAAGCGTCACATCCTGACCAAGAAGACCACCAAGAACAAGCGTCAACTGCGCGGCACCCAGGACGTCCATGAGACGAACCTGAAGTCGGTTCGCGCGATGATGCCCTACGCATAACCCAACGACAACGAAAGGAGTAATACATGCCTCGAGTCAAACGTGGGGTCACTGCACGGGCCCGTCACAAGAAAGTCATCGACGCTGCCAAGGGTTACCGCGGCCGTCGCAATAACGTCTATCGTATCGCCAAGCAGGCGGTCATGCGTGCTGGCCAGTACGCATACCGCGATCGTCGCAACAAGAAGCGCGTGTTCCGCGCGCTCTGGATTGCACGTATCAACGCGGCAACGCGTGAGCATGGCCTGACCTACAGCGTGTTCATGAACGGCCTGAAGAAGGCTTCGATTGAACTGGACCGCAAGGTGCTGTCGGACATGGCTATCCACGACAAGCCTGCCTTTGCCGCCATCGTCAACCAGGTGAAAGCCTCCGTTGCCTGATGCCGGCTGCGGAAGCGCCCCAGGGCGCTTCCCGGCAAGCGCCGACCGCCAGGTCTGCTGAAACGGGGCTCCTCACCGAGCCCCGTTTTCATTTCGAATGCCGTGTCATGCGCACTGAAACGGCACCCGAAATGAGATACCGCACACAGTGCTAACCCTTTCCACGATTGCCGTCATGTCCCTGGATCTGGATCAAATCGTCGCCGATGCACAGGCCGCCTTCGCCGCYGCCAACGACAACGCCACGCTGGAAAATGAAAAGGCCCGCTTCCTGGGCAAGACCGGGGCGCTGACCGAGCTGCTCAAGGGCCTGGGCAAGCTCGACCCCGAGGCGCGCAAGACCGAAGGCGCGCGTATCAACCAGATCAAGCAGCAGGTGGAAGGTGCGCTGCAAGCGCGCCGCCAGGCGCTGGCTGATGCGCTGATGAACGCGCGTCTGGCCGCCGAGGCCATCGACGTGACGCTGCCCGGCCGCGCCACGTCGCGCGGCAGCCTGCATCCGGTCATGCGCACGTGGGAGCGCGTGGAGCAGATCTTCGGCTCCATCGGCTTCGACGTGGCGGATGGTCCGGAGATCGAGACCGACTGGATGAACTTCACCGCGCTGAACAACCCGGACAACCATCCGGCCCGTTCGATGCAGGACACGTTCTATGTGGACGGCCGCGACAGCGACGACAAGCTGCTGCTCCTGCGCACGCACACCAGCCCGATGCAGGTGCGCTACGCCCGCATGCACGTGCAGAAGTACGCCGGCAAGGACATGCCGCCGATCAAGGTGATCTGCCCGGGCCGCACCTACCGCGTGGACAGCGACGCTACGCACTCGCCGATGTTCAACCAGGTGGAAGGACTGTGGATTGGCGAGCATGTGAGCTTTGCCGACCTGAAGGGCGTCTACACCGATTTCCTGCGCAAGTTCTTCGAGCGCGATGACATCCAGGTGCGCTTCCGCCCGTCGTACTTCCCGTTCACCGAGCCGTCGGCGGAAATCGACATGGCCTTCGGCAGCGGCCGCTGGCTGGAGATCTCGGGATCGGGCCAGGTACATCCGAACGTGCTGCGCAACATGGGCCTCGACCCCGAGCGCTATATCGGCTTCGCGTTCGGCTCCGGCCTCGAGCGCCTGACGATGCTGCGCTATGGCATCAACGACCTGCGGCTGTTCTTCGAAGGCGACGTGCGCTTCCTGCGCCAGTTCGCCTGACCTGTCCCAGGCCGCATCGCCCATCGTCACAGAACATCACAGAATACCTACCGGATCAGAAGCGCCATGCAATTCTCGGAATCCTGGCTTCGTACTTTCGCCAATCCTGAAAAGATCTCGACCGACGCGCTGTCGCACAGCCTGACCATGGCCGGGCTCGAGGTGGAAGAGGTTGGCCCCGTCGCGCCGCCGTTCAGCAAGATCGTCGTGGCCCGTGTGCTGGCCACCGAGCGCCATCCCAACGCCGACCGTCTCAATGTCTGCCAGGTCGATGCCGGCACCGGCGAGACGCTCCAGATCGTCTGTGGCGCGCCCAACGTCAAGCCCGGCATCCTGGTGCCGTGCGCGATGGTCGGCGCCGTGCTGCCGCCGGCGGAAGCGGGCGGCGCGCCGTTCGAGATCAAGATCGGCAAGCTGCGTGGCGTGGAAAGCTACGGCATGTTGTGCTCGGCGCGCGAGCTGAAGCTGTCCGAGGATCACGGCGGCCTGATGGTCCTGCCGGACGAYGCCCCGGTCGGCCAGGATATTCGTCAGTATCTGGATCTGGACGATCAGATTTTCACGATCAAGCTGACGCCGAACAAGGCGGACTGCCTGTCGATCCACGGCGTGGCGCGTGAAGTTTCCGCGCTGACCGGCGCCGCGCTGACGCTGCCGGACATGAAGCCGGTGRCCGTCACGCTCGCYGACAAGCTGCCGGTGAAGATCTCGGCGCCGGACCTCTGCGGCCGCTTCTCGGGCCGTGTGATCCGYGGCGTGAACGCGCGTGCCGCCACTCCGGCGTGGATGGTGCGGCGCCTGGAGCGCTCGGGCCAGCGCAGCATCTCGGCGCTGGTGGACATCTCCAACTATGTGATGCTGGAGCTGGGCCGTCCGAGCCACGTGTTCGATCTCGACAAGATCCACGGCGGGCTGGACGTACGCTGGGGCCGCAAGGGCGAGCAGCTCAAGCTGCTGAACGGCAACACGGTCGACGTGGACGAGCAGGTGGGCGTGATCGCCGACGACAAGGAGATCGAGAGCCTGGCCGGCATCATGGGCGGYGACAGCACCGCCGTGTCGCTGGACACGACCAACATCTACCTGGAAGCCGCATTCTGGTGGCCGAACGCCATCCAGGGCCGCGCGCGCCGCTACAACTTCTCGACCGATGCCGCACACCGCTTCGAACGCGGCGTGGACTACGCCACGACGGTAGAGCACATCGAGCGCATTACCGCGCTGATCCTCGACATCTGCGGCGGCCAGGCCGGCCCGGTGGACGATCAGGTCGTGAACCTGCCCGAGCGCAAGCCGGTGAGCCTGCGCGTGGCGCGTGCCGAGCGCGTGCTGGGCATCGAACTGTCTTCGGCCGCCATCGCCGACGTGTTCCAGCGCCTGAACCTGCCGTTCACGCGCTCGGAAGGCGCCGAGGGCGAGGTGTTCGCCGTCACGCCGCCGAGCTACCGCTTCGACATCGAGATCGAGGAAGACCTGATCGAGGAAGTGGCGCGCATCTATGGCTTCGAGCGGATTCCCACGCTGCCGCCGATCGCCGAGAGCGAGATGCGTCCGACCAACGAGGCACGCCGCTCTACCCATGTGGTGCGTCACGCGCTGGCCGCCCGCGACTACCAGGAGGTGATCAACTTCGCCTTCGTGGAAGAGAAGTGGGAGCGTGACTTCGCCAGCAACGACAACCCGATCCGCCTGCTGAACCCGATCGCGAGCCAGCTGGCCGTGATGCGTTCGACGCTGCTTGGCGGGCTGGTGGACAAGGTCCGTTACAACCTCAACCGCAAGGCCGCGCGCGTGCGCCTGTTCGAAGTGGGCCGCGTGTTCCATCGCGACGGCAACGTGACGGATGGCGGCCTGACCGTGGCTGGCTATCACCAGCCGATGGTGGCCGCCGGCATCGCCTACGGCCCGGCATTCGACGAGCAGTGGGGTATCGCCACGCGTCCGGTGGACTTCTTCGATGTGAAGGGCGACGTGGAGTCGCTGTTCCATCCGCGTACGGCGCGTTTCGAGCCGGTGGCGCATCCCGCGCTGCATCCGGGCCGCGCCGCGCGYGTGATCGTGGACGGCAAGCCGGTTGGCGTGGTGGGCGAGCTGCACCCACGCTGGCTCCAGGAATACGAGCTGACGCAAGCGCCCGTGGCCTTCGAGCTGGACCTTGATGCCCTGCGCGACGTCGGTCTGCCGGCGTACACAGAGATCTCGAAGTTCCCGGCCGCCGTGCGCGACCTGGCCGTGGTGGTCAAGCAGTCGGTGCGCGTGCAGGACCTGCTCGATGCGATGCGCGCGGCGCTGGACCAAGGCGGTTTTGGCCACTACGTGCAGAGCCTGGTGCTGTTCGACGAGTTCCGTCCGAAGGCGGCTTCGGCCGCCATCGGGGCTGACGAGAAAAGCCTTGCGTTCCGTGTGACGTTGCAAGATACTGGGGCGACCCTCCAGGACGAGACGGTCGACAGCGCGGTGCGCTGTATGATCGATGCGCTGGCAGCGGGCTTCTCGGCCCGTCTGCGCGGATAGGTCGCTGAAACCTGGGGCGTCCGGGCACAGCTCCCGGGCGGATCGCCAGACAGACCTCAGAAGAGCGATCAAGAATGAACGATCGAGACGCGAATTCCATGAATGCTGCAGACCTGGGCGAGGTCAGCGACCGGCACGCCGCCTCACTGGACGACGCATCGCCGGAAGCCCGCGCGACCGAAGTGCCCACCCTCACGAAGGCCGAACTTGCAGAGATGCTGTTCGACCAGGTTGGCCTGAACAAACGTGAATCCAAGGACATGGTCGAAGCCTTCTTCGACGTGATTCGTGAAGCCTTGGAACATGGTGACAGCGTCAAGCTGTCCGGCTTCGGCAACTTCCAGTTGCGCGACAAGCCGCAGCGTCCAGGCCGCAACCCCAAGACGGGCGAAATCATCCCCATCACCGCGCGCCGCGTGGTGACGTTCCACGCCAGCCAGAAACTCAAGGGCCTGGTCGAGGAGCGCGCCGATCTGGCTGTGCCGGGCTGACGGTCCGCTGCTGGGAGTTTTCCGCTGGCGTTTCGCGCTGGCGCCTCCCGGCGCGTCGCGGCTGTCCGACACGCCACGCCACGCCTCCTGCCTCGAACGGTGGATTGCCCACGGCACTTGCAGTCTGTATCCTGCAATGCTCGCGCGCATGTCGCGCCAACCGAGTCGCGCCTTTCGGCCTGACGCCTGACTTCCCATCGCATGTCGGAAAAATCCAGCGAGCGCGTTGCGCTGCCGCCGATTCCCGCAAAACGCTACTTCACGATTGGCGAAGTGAGCGAGCTTTGCGCCGTCAAGCCGCACGTGCTGCGGTACTGGGAACAGGAGTTCACCCAGCTCAAGCCGGTGAAGCGGCGCGGCAATCGACGTTACTATCAGCATCACGAAGTGCTGCTGATCCGGCGTATCCGCGAGTTGCTGTACGAGCAGGGATTCACCATCAACGGGGCGCGCAACCGCCTCGACGATGGTCGCCATCATGGCCTGGGCGTGCCACTGGAGGAGGGCGAGACCGMGTCGGTGGTGCCGGTCGCCACGGCGCCTGTGCTGTCGGTCGATCTCAATACTTTGCGCGGCGAGCTGGTGGCAGTGCAAAACCTGCTGGCGCAATTGAAAGAGATCGCGCGGCATGGATAATTTTGCAATGCGCCGTGCCAATGACTAGCCACCGATCGATTGTTGCTGATATAATCTTTTGCTTCGGGGCGTAGCGCAGCCTGGTAGCGTACCTGCATGGGGTGCAGGTGGTCGGAGGTTCAAATCCTCTCGCCCCGACCAGACAAGGAACCCGCTTGGTGTCAAAACCAAGCGGGTTTTTCTTTGGCATTGCGCACGGGTTTCGCGCCCGGCGCTTGATGCGTCGCAAAACTTCTTTACATTTCCTGCGTTCCCTCACGCGGCATCGTGGCCTAGCCTAGGACGATGATTTGAAACGCAGGGTGAGTCATGAGTTGGCGTGATGTTTTCCTGATCGGCACCGGCTGGGTCGGTGCCTGTATGGCGGTTGGCTGGCTGCTGACCACGGTGGTGAAACTCCTCGAATGAACGGCGCGTTCCGTACGTAATCCCCCGACGAAGAAACGCCGCCCGATTTTCTCGGCGCGGCGTTTTTCATTATGGGTTGCGGCGGCGCCGTTTGAATGCACCGTGCAGGTCGCTTTGGTATAACCTGAAATCAGGGAACCTCCGATTCTCCTGCGCGTCTCGCCATAGGAGAGCATCGCTGCGGGAGGGCGCGATGGGGCAACGTGAACTCAGGGCCTGCTGGTTTGGCGCGGGCGTGTTGGTCGGCGCGATGGCCGCGAGCCTGTGCGCGATGCGCGCCATGTCTCGCGCACGGACCGATGTGTCCGCGAATTTGTCTCCGGATGTCTCGGCGGATGTCTCGCCGGCTGCCTCGCCCGTCGAGGATGCCGCCCGGGCACCGTCCGCGGCGCCGGAGAGCGGCGCGGACATGTTCGAATACCGCGGCTTCGTGGTGCACCTGTTCTGGCAGGCGCTCGCTCCGGCACGGTACAAGGCCTGGTGCGATATCTGGGAGGCCGGCGCGATAGTGCAGGAGGCGGGCGGTCCGCCGGCCACGTATCCGACCGCTGCCGAGGCACGCATGGCGGCYGGCGCCTGGGCACGGCACTGGGTCCAGAACAACGGCTGATGTCGCAGATTCGGTAAAACGAAGCACGCTTCGTGGCCTGATCGATCCCAATCTATTCTCAACATAACGCCGCTGTGACGCCCGCTATCCCGCCAAGGTAGGGGCMAAATGGCGGCCCTGCATGGTGTGACGCGACAGACACACGTGTTACGATTTGCAGCGTCTTTTGGAGTCCGTGATGTTTGTATGTCAGAACCAACCCTGTGGTGCGCGCTGGAAGCCCGCCGAGGTGGTGATCAAGAACGAGGGGCAGGGCCCCATCTTCCGCTGCCCGCTCTGCGGCGCGCGCAACCGCCTGATGGCCTCGCATCGTGCGGACGGCAGCATCGACTACAAGCAACTCCGGCGCGAAGCCTCGGGCGCGGATGSCGCGCCGCCGAAAGCTCGACGGAGCTGATCGACGTAAAGGGGGTCGACGCGCATGGCGAAAAGCAAGACGCCTCAAGCCGGCGACTGTGGGACCGTTAAGACGGAGATGGACATCAGCGACTTATCCCACGACGCCGCCTCCAATGCCGAGCTCATTGGATGGTCAGGTGCATCCCCACAAGTGATTGCCCGCGTGCTCAATGCCGCGCTGGCCGCGCAGGACCTGTCCGGCTTCGCCGCATTGCTGTCCGACATTGCGCGCGACCGCGGCCTGAAGGGGGCGCGCGGCACGCACCAGTCGATCTACGACATGCCGTACGCGAGCTTGCTGCCGCGTCAGAAGCACCTGCTGGCCGATGCGTTCGACCTCTTCCTCCGCCTGGGTCTGGAGTTCCGCGCGCGCGGCGACGGCAGCGACGACCTTGACGGCGCCGAAGACGACGACCTGCCCGCGCTGCGCGACATGGACGACGATGACGATGTCATCGACATCGACGAGCGCTGACGGCTAGCCACTAGCCGTCGCTAGCCGTCAATCAGCGCYCGCCGCCTGGGGCCGGTCAGGCGCGCTCCAGCAAGCCGATTTCCTTCACCGCAACGGACAGCATCGACAACGCCGAGGCCCCCGTGGCGCCCGACGCGCGCTGGTCGGCCAGCATCTGTGCGAAGCGGTCCAGCGCCACCTGTCGGCTCTTGCGCCAGTCCTCGATCAGCGCCGGGGCGTCCTCCACCTCGCGCGACTGGCCCAGCACGCTGGTCGTCAGCGCGCGCTTGAGCCGCCCCAGGTCTTCCAGCGTGGTCGTGCGGGCGAGCAGGTCCCAGTGTGTGTCCGCCGGCAGTGAGAACGCGCGCTCGCGCAGCCATCCGAAATTGAGTTCCGAATCGAGGGCGAAGTAGACCGCTGCCACGGTGTCCAGGCTGCGCTGGCAGGCGGCTGCAACCTCGGCCACGTCGAGCGCGGCCGCAGCCGCATCGCTGGCGGCCACGCGCAGGGCGAGGTCGTCGTCCACACCGGCTTCGATCAGCGTCATCGCCCGCTCAGCCATGGCCTCTGCGCCCTCGGGCGGCAGCAGCTTGGGCAGTTGCGGCGTGAGCCAGCGCGCGGCTTCGACGAAGCGCGTCGCGCCGGGCTCTACCGTGCCGCCGCCGCGCAGGTAGCGCACGAACCAGAGCGTGGCGCGCTCGAGCAGCCGCGCCAGCGCGCCGAACATCTGCGCCTGGATGGCGTCGTCCACGCGGTTGTCGAAGGCGTCGATGCGCGCCCAGATCCCGGACAGCCCGAACACGTCACGCGCCAGCAGGCAGGCGCGCACGATATCGGCCGGACGCCCGTCGGTCTCCTCCATCAGATGATGGACGAAGGTMGGCCCGACGCGGTTCACGAGGATGTTGGTCAGGTGCGTGGCGAGGATTTCGCGCCGCAGCGGATGCCGCTGCATCGGCTCGGCATGGCGCACGCGCAGCGGCTCGGGGAAGTAGTCGGCCAACAGCGTCGAGACGAGCGCGTCCTCGGGCAGGTCCGAGACCAGCAGCTCGTCGTACAACCACATCTTGCTATAGGCCAGCAGCACCGCACGCTCGGGCGACGTCAGCCCCGCGCCGAGTGCCTTGCGTTCGGCGATCTCGTCCTCGGGCGGCAGGAATTCGAGCGGACGGTTGAGCCGGCCCGCGCGCTCGAGCCAGCGGATCAGCCGCGCCTCGGCGTCGAGCAGTTCCGTGGCCTGACGGCCCGCCACGGAGAGCGCCTGGGTCTGGTAGTAGTTGTCCTGGAGCACCAGCAGGCCCACCTCGTCGGTCATCTCGGCCAGCAGCGTATTGCGCTGCTTGATGGTCATCTCGCCGTCGGCCATCACGATGCCTAGCAGAATCTTGATATTGACCTCGTGATCGGAGCAATCGACGCCGGCCGAATTGTCGATGGCATCGGTATTGATCCGGCCCCCCTTGCGCGCGAACTCGATGCGGCCAAGCTGGGTGAAGCCGAGATTGCCGCCTTCGCCCACCACCTTGCAGCGCAGTTCGGCGCCGTTCACGCGSACCGCATCGTTGGTGCGGTCGCCGGCTTGCTGATGGGTCTCGGACGCAGCCTTGACGTAGGTGCCGATGCCGCCGTTGTAGAGCAGGTCGACGGGCGCCATCAGCAGCGCGTGGATCAGGTCCGCCGGCGACAGCGTGCTGGTCGTGATCCCCAGCGCCGCCTGCACCTGGGGCGTGAGCGCGATGGTCTTGGCCGTGCGCGGATAGATGCCGCCGCCGGCCGAGATCAGCGCGGTGTCGTAGTCGGCCCAGCTCGAACGGGGCAGGGCGAACAGCCGCGCGCGCTCGGCCAGGCTCCTGGCGCAGTCGGGGTCCGGGTCGAGGAAGATGTGCCGATGGTCGAACGCGGCCAGCAGCTTGATGTGCGGAGAAAGCAGCATGCCGTTGCCGAACACGTCGCCGGACATGTCACCGATGCCCACTACCGTGAACGGCGTGGTCTGGATATCAACGCCCATCTCGCGGAAATGGCGCTTCACGCTCTCCCACGCGCCGCGCGCGGTGATCGCCATCTTCTTGTGGTCGTAGCCGACCGAGCCGCCCGACGCGAAGGCGTCGTCGAGCCAGAAGCGGTACTCGCCCGAGATGGCGTTGGCGTAGTCGGAGAACGTCGCGGTGCCCTTGTCGGCGGCCACCACGAGGTAGGGGTCCGATTCGTCGTGGCGCACCACTTCGGGCGGCGGCACGATGTCGCCGGAGACGAGGTTGTCGGTCAGGTCGAGCAGCCCGCGCAGGAAGGTCTGGTAGCAGGCCACGCCTTCGGCCAGATAGGCGTCGCGGTCGGTGGCGGGCGGCGGGCGCTTGACCACGAAGCCGCCTTTCGAGCCCACCGGCACGATCACCACGTTCTTCACCATCTGCGCCTTCATCAGGCCCAGCACCTCGGTGCGGAAGTCCTCGCGCCGGTCCGACCAGCGCAGCCCGCCCCGGGCCACCCGGCCGCCGCGCAGATGCACCCCCTCCACGCGCGGCGAGTAGACCCAGATCTCGAACATCGGCCGTGGCTCGGGCAGGCCCTGCACCAGCGCCGGATTGAACTTGAATGAGACGTAGGGGCGCGGCTGGCCCTCCGCGTCGCGGTGGAAGTAGTTGGTCCGCACCGTGGCCGCGATCACGTTCAGGAACAGGCGCAGGATGCGGTCCTCATCGAGGTTGGGCACCTTGTCTAGCGCGGCGTCGATCTCGGCCAGCAGGCGCTGGGTGCGCGTCTCGTCACCCGGTGTGGCCACGGCAGGGTCGAAGCGGGCCACGAACAGCGCCACAAGCAGCGCGGCGATATTCGGATTGCTGGTCAGCGCGCGCTCGATATAGGCATTGCTGAAGGTCGAGCCCACTTGCCGCAGGTACTTGGCAAACGCGCGCAGGATGGTCACGTCGCGCGCGGCCAGCCCGGCGCGTAGGACGAGCCGATTGAAATCGTCGTTTTCGATCTCGCCGTTCCAGGCCCGCGCGAAGGCGTCCTCGAACAGCGGCTTCACGCGCTCGATCTCCACGTCCAGAGGGCGGCCCTCGGGGTCAGCGGCAATCTCCAGGCCGAAGTCGTGGATCCACACCGGCGCGCCGGCATCGGGCTCGATCAGGTAGGGGCGCTCCTCGTCCACGCGCACGCCCAGGTGTTCGAGCATCGGCAGGCTCAGGGAMAGCGCGATGGGCTCCCCGGCGCGGAAGACCTTGAAGCGGAACGCGCCCGGCGCGGCCTCGATGGGCCGGTACAGGTTCATGGCGAGGCCGCTCGGGTGCTGGCGCGCGTGCTCCATCAGCTCGATGTCGCGCACGGCGGTGCGGGCAGCGTAGTCCTCGCGGTAGCCGGCGGGGAAGGCGTCGCAGTAGCGGCGCAGCAGCACGATGCCTTGTTCCTCGCCCCGGCTGACGTGGAGCGCGGTGGCCAGGTCGTCCTGCCAGCGGCGCGTGGCCTGCACGATGCGCTCTTCCAGCTCGCGGGTGTCCACCTCGGGCATGGTGCCCGGCTCGCCACGCACGGTGAGCTGGATGCGCGCCAGCGGGGATTCGGACAGCAGCGGCGTGAACTCGCAGCTGGTGCCATGGAACGCCTCCACCAGCAGCTTCTGGATGCGCTGGCGCAGGTCGGTGTTGTACTTGTCGCGCGGCACGAAGACCAGGCACGAGATAAATCGGTCGAAGCGGTCGCGCCGCACGAACAGCCGGATGCGCTGGTGCTCCTGCAGCCGCAGGATGCCGATGGCGATCTCGAACAGCTCGTCCTCGTCGGCCTGGAACAGGTCATCGCGCGGATATTGCTCGAGGATGGTGACCAGCGACTTGTACAGGTGGCCCTTGGTCAGGAAGCCGGCGCGCGCCAGGATGTTGGCGCACTTGCGCCGCGCCAGCGGAATCTCGCTGGTGCTGACCATATAGGCCGTGGACGTGTACAGCCCCACGAAGCGCCGTTCGCCGAACAGCTTGCCGTTGGCGTCGAGCAGCTTCACGCCCACATAGTCGAGATAGCCGGGCCGATGGACGGTCGCGCGCGAGTTGGCCTTGGTCAGGAAGATTGGCGAGGCCCCTTCGATGACGCTCGCGGCGGCGGCGGGCAGCGGGGTCAGGTCGTCCTCGCCCGGATCGCGCAGCGCTTCGCGCAGGATGCCCGCGCCCGAGCCCGGCACGCCGCGCAGGAAGTACTGGCCGTCGCGTGGCACCAGCTCGTAGTCGCGCTGGCCGAGGAAGGTGAAATGGTCGTCGAGCAGCCATTCGAGGAAGGCGCGGGCCTCCACCGATTCCGGGCTCGCGGCGTCCGGCGCGCGGCCCATGCTGGCGACGGTGTCCTCGGCCACCTGCTGCATGCGCGGCCAGTCTTCCACGGCGGCGCGCACATCGCCGAGGATGCGGGCGATGCCGGYGCGCAGCGTTTCCAGCCGGGCGCCTTCGCCGGTGCGGTCCACCTCGAAATGCATGAACGATTCGAGCCGGCAGGTGGTGTTGCCGGCCGGGYCGGCGTCGTTCCGCCCGCCCAGGCCCACCCGCAGGATCGTGCCCTTGGCATCGCGGCAGATGTTGAAGACCGGGTGGATGGTCGAATGGAGCGTCAGGCCGAGCCGGTTGATCTCCATCGTGATCGAATCGACGAGGAACGGCATGTCGTCGTTGACGATCTCGATGATCGTATGGTCGGAGTGCCAGCCGTGTTCCTCGAGCTTCGGGTTGTAGACCCGCACGCGCGCGGTGCCCGGCACGAACTTCTGGGCGGTCTGCCAATGGGCCATGATCGCGCCGTAGAGGTCCGCCACGTTGCGTGCGAGCAGGTCCTCGGCATCGGCCAGGTCGTAGTAGTGGCGCAGCAGGGGTTCCAGCACCTCGAACGTGGCGGCGGGGAGCCGCTCGCGCGCGAGCGCGACGASGTCATCCAGCAACTGCGCGACTTTTTCTTCGTTTTCCGGAGGCATGGCATCTCCTCGGCGTGTGCCGGTGCATGCTCATACTGTAGGAAAGTTTTGACCTGCCCGGGTGACAAAACACGTCAGCGGGCAGGTTGAGACGGGCGAGGCGCCCGGGGATCAGATGAAGCGCAAGCGGGTCAGGCGGCCACGGCGCGCAGCGCGGCGCGGCCGACCTCGGGCGGTACGACCACGGAGCTTTCGGAGCGCTCCCATGCGGCATTGCGGCGATGGCGCTCGGCATGGTCCTGCAGCGTGCCGGTCATGCGATGCAGCAGGCCGGTCAGCGCCACGCGCTCCTCGGCATTGAACTGGCCCACCGAGACCGAGTGCAGGGCCTTCACGCCCTGGCCGGCACGGTCCAGCCGCGCGGCGGCGCTGGCCGCAATGCGCGGGGCGCCATTGGCCTCGAACGCCAGCCAGCCTTCCTCGCGCAACTCGTTGAGCAGCCGTTCGGTCTGGGCCACGTCCATGAACACGGCGGCCGACAACGGCAATCCGCGGCGGAAGGTGCCRGTGTGGATGGCGCGCAGCAACAGCCATTTCGGATAGGTCAGCCCCGAGACAGACAAGGTCTGTTCGAGGGCGGCTTGCCACGCGGTCACGGCGTCGACAAGCGCGAGCACGATCGGCTCATTGATTTCGAGTGCTTTCGGCTGCATTGGCTCAGGTCTCCCAATCTGGGTTTGCCGCCTGCTTGCATCGTCTGTGCATGGGCCGGTGCATTGGCCGGCCCGGGCGGCACCGCTGCCTGCCTCTGATAGTGGGCGGGTCATCCGGTAGGCGAGACACTATCAGTAATGTATGGACATGGGTGTGACAGATCGGGTAAGTCCTAATCAGCCTTTTGCACGAGGTGCCGTGCGCACCTCGTGGCGGGGGCGTGTGGCCCCAAAAACAAAACAGCCCGCGACATGCGCGGGCTGCTTTCGCAAAACGACGACCTGGGTCGCTTACTGCTTCTTGGCGCCGTCGGTGTAGACGTCAGGCTTGCCGGACTTCGCACCATCGGTGTACGGGTCAGCCTTGCCGACCTTGGCGCCGTCCGTGTACGGATCGGCCTTCTTCGGGGCGAGATCGGTCTGCGTGGACTTCTTCGCGCCGTCGGTGTACGGGTCGAACTTGCCGGACTTGGCCGTGTTGGCGTGCGGGCTGGCCTTCTTGGTATGGCTGCCGCTGTGGATGTCGCCACCGTCCGTGTAGTTCTTCTGTGCGTGCGCCAGTTGCATGGTGCCCAGGCCGGCCAGCGCAGCAATGATCAGGGTCGGTACGGTCTTCTTCAGCATCTTCAATCCTCGCAGGTAATGCGCCATATCCGGGAATTCGTCGGAGGTCGTCAGATTCCGTACAGATACAGCAGATGAGAAAAATGGCTTTGTTACTACTGTACCGGGGTGCGCGTGCAGCAGCCAGCAATTTTGTAGATCCTGCGCTCGGGCGATGCTGCCGCCACACCACGGTGGCGGCAGGGGAGGCAGGTATTACTCCAGCGTGATGTTCTGGTCCACCGCGATCTTCTTGCGGAGGTCCAGTTCGCGCTTGATCTGGGCGGCGTACTGCTGCGAGGTGTTGCCGTCCGGATAGGCGCCGCTGTCATGCAGGCGCTTCTTCACGGCGGGGTCCTGAAGTGCCTTGATCGCCGCATCGTGGATCTTGGCGACGATGGCCGGCGGCGTGCCGGCCGGTGCCACCAGCCCGTACCAGGCCATGTTGTTCATGTCCTTCATGCCTTCCTCTGCGAAGGTGGGCACGTCAGGCAGGCCTTCCACGCGCTTGGGCGCGGCGACCGCCAGCGCGCGCAGGCGGCTGGACTGGATGAAGGGCATCGACGACGGCAGGTTGTCGAACTGGGCGTTGACCTGGCCGGCCAGCGTGTCGTTCAGGGCGGGGCCCGATCCACGGTAAGGAATGTGGACCATATCGGCCTTGGTGATGTACTTGAACAGCTCGCCATCGAGGTGCGAAATGCTGCCCTTGCCGGCCGAGGCGTAGCTGTACTTGCCCGGGTTGGCCTTCAGCAGTGCGACGAATTCCTTGAGATTCTTCGCCGGCACCTTGGGGTTCACGGTCAGCACGTTCGGCACGTTCACCAGGTTGGTGATCGGCGCGAAGTCCTTGATCGGATCGTACGGATTCTTGGCGTTGGTGGCCGGGTTGGTCGCCATCGTGCTCACGGTGGCGATGCCGAGCGTGTAGCCGTCCGGCGCGGACTTGGCCAGCGCGTCGGCGCCGATTGCGCCGCCGCCACCGCCACGGTTCTCCACCACCACGGGCTGGCCCAGCTCGCGGCCCAGTGCGTCGGACACGGCGCGGCCGACGATGTCGGTGGTGCCGCCCGCCGCGAACGGTACGATCAGGCGGATCGGCTTGTTGGGATACGCYTGCGCGTGGGCGATGCCCGCTTGTGCCAGGCCCAGCATGGCCAGGGCGACGGCCGCGCCCGCTTTCAGAACTGCTTTCAAGAGATGCCTCCGGTATTGTCTAGTTCCGCAATACGGAACTTCGTTCCGTGATGTGCGTTGACAGGCATTCAACCCTGAAAGGGTTCTGCAGGGAAATCGGTGAGAACCCGGTGGCGGGCGGGAAAGTGCGGCGCAATGCCGCTGAGGCGAAGCAAAAACGTCGATGCAAAGCAAAAAGCCCGGAACCTTGTGGATTCCGGGCTTTTCTGAATTCGCTGGTGGGGCGTGAGTGACTCGAACACTCGACCTACGGATTAAGAGTCCGCTGCTCTACCAACTGAGCTAACGCCCCAACGAAGAAAAAGATTGTAGCAAGGTACCGAATACGACGCAAGCCCCTCGGCGCATTTTTTTGCACCGCAATGCCAGCGGATTACAATGCGCGCACTTCGGCTTCCGGGCATCTCCATGCACGCGCGCGTTCTGCGGTATTTCGACGAGGTGGTCCGGCGCGGCTCCATCCGCCGCGCGGCCGAGCATCTGCATGTGGCGCCGACGGCCATCAATCGCCAGATCCTCGATCTGGAGGCCGAACTGGGCGCGCCGCTGTTCGAGCGCATCCACAAACGCCTGCACCTGACGCCGCTGGGCGAGATGGTGCTCGCCCATGTGCGCCAGACGCTACGCGAGCACGACGCGCTCCAGGCGCGCATCGCCGAGATCAAGGGCGCGCGGCGCGGCATGGTTACCGTGGCCACCACCTCCGGGCTGGCCGGCGCGCTGATGCCCTCGCTCGTCCACGACTTCCGCCAGCAGCATCCGGGCATCGCCGTGCGCGTGGCGGATCTGCCGGTGGACGGCATCGTCGCCGCGGTGGAGCAGGGCGATGCTGACCTCGGGCTCGGCTACGACCTGCCCGAAGTGGCCGCCTTCCGCGTGGCCGCGAGCCGTGACTGGTCGATTGGCGCGGTGGTCGCGCCCGGTCATCCGCTGGCCGCGCAGCCCTCCGCGCTGCTCGCCGAGGTGGCCGGCTATCCGTTGATCCTGCCCGCGCCGACACTGTCGATCCGCGCCTTGGTGGACGACGCCTTCGCCCGCCAATCGATCGACGTCACACCCGCTGTGGAATCGACCTCGGTGGTGCTGATCCAGCGCCTGGCGGCGGCCGGCGGCGGCGTGGCGCTACTCAATCCGCTTGATGTGATGGAAGACCGCGCGCGCGGCGCGCTGGTTTTCGTACCGTTGCGCGATGGGGGCCTGCAGCGCCAGACTCTGCGGCTGGTGGCGCGGGCGCGCGGGCCGATGAGCGCGGCGGGCGAGTTGATGGCGCAGGCCATCGGCGCAGCGCTGGACGGGTTGTTCCGCTGACTTGGTGGGCTCTTGCGCGGCGACCTGTCCACAAATTGTGGACACCTACGTCGAAATTTGACGCTTTGGYGCRMTRGRTGGCGCCAGTAGACTCCGGGGTGTCCGCAACTTCGATACACCTACGCCATGACCCTGATCCTCCAGCACGCCGATGTCCTCGTGACCATGGACACGCAACGCCGCGAAATCGCGGACGGCGCGCTGGTCGCCAACGGCCCCGCCATCGAGTGGGTCGGCCCCACCGCGGATCTCCCGGAAGCYTGGCGGCGCATGGCCGACGAAGGCCGCGCCGAAGTCATCGAYATGCGCGGCCACGTGGTTATGCCGGGGCTGGTGAATACGCACCATCACATGTACCAGAGCCTGACGCGCGCCGTGCCGGCCGCGCAGGATGCCGAGCTGTTCTCGTGGCTGACCAATCTCTACATGCTGTGGTCGCACCTCACGCCGGAGATGATCCGCGTATCCACGCAGACGGCGATGGCCGAGCTGATGCTGTCCGGCTGCACGACGACGAGCGATCACCTCTACCTGTATCCGAACGGGTCGCGGCTGGATGATTCGATCGAGGCGGCGCAGCAGATGGGCATGCGCTTCCACGCGGCGCGCGGCTCGATGAGCGTCGGGCGCAGCCAGGGTGGCTTGCCGCCGGACGTGGTGGTGGAGTCGGAAACCGCCATCCTGCGCGACAGCCAGCGGCTGGTGGAGCAGTATCACGACGATTCCCGCCACGCCATGCTGCGCATGGTGCTGGCGCCGTGCTCGCCGTTCTCGGTCTCGCGTGACCTGATGCGCGAGTCGGCGGTCATGGCGCGCCACTACGGCGTCTCCCTGCACACCCACCTGGCCGAGAACGACAACGACATCGCCTATTCGCGCGAGAAATTCGGCCTCACGCCGGCGCAGTACGCCGAGGAGCTGGGCTGGGTCGGTCACGATGTCTGGCACGCGCACTGCGTGAAGCTGGACGACGAGGGCGTGGCGCTGTTCGCGCGCACCGGCACGGGCGTGGCCCAYTGCCCGTGTTCGAACATGCGGCTGGCGTCCGGCATCGCGCCGATCCGCCGGATGCGGGATGCCGGCGTGCCGGTGGGCCTGGGCGTGGACGGCAGTGCATCGAACGATGGCGCCCATATGCTGGGCGAGGCGCGCCAGGCCATGCTGCTGCAGCGCGTGGGCTTCGGCCCGGCGGCGATGAGCGCGCGCGAGGCGCTGGAGATTGCCACCCTCGGCGGCGCGCGGGTGCTGAACCGTGACGATATCGGCGCGCTGGCCCCGGGCATGTCGGCGGACATCGTCGCCTTCGACATGTCGGGCGTGGGCTACGCGGGCGCCGGGCATGATCCGGTGGCGGCACTGGTCTTCTGCACGCCGGGCAATGTGGCCACGAGCATCATCAACGGCCGCGTGGTGGTGCGCGACGGCGAACTGCTGACGGCCGACCTGCCCGTGGTGCTTGGCGATCACCGCCGGCTGGCGCGCACGCTGTTCGAGCGGGCGGCCGGCGCGGATTGATGCAGGCGGACCAAGAATAAGAAAAGCCCGGAATCATTGCTGATTCCGGGCTTTTTGAATTCGCTGGTGGGGCGTGAGTGACTCGAACACTCGACCTACGGATTAAGAGTCCGCTGCTCTACCAACTGAGCTAACGCCCCAACGAAGACCGAGATTTTATCACCGTTTTCAGCGTTGTCAAATATTCCATGCATGGCCCCGCGCCAGTGGCGCTCACGGCATTGTCATGTCGCCGTGCGACCCTGTTGCGCTCGGCGCCATGCCGACGGAACTTGCATCCCGTCGCGCTGGTCAGTGAGACGAATCGCATTCACATGGCACAGTGCAGGGGATCGCAGACGATTGGCGTCGAGCCATGTTAGGATGCTTCTCCACTTGCATATGGAGGGCTGTGATGATGGAAATCAAATTCCAAGAGCAAGATCGCTACGACATCAATAATGAGGGCCTGCTGTTCCACGCGATTGTCGATGGTGAGCAAGTGACCTGCGTGGTGACACGCGAGGCACTGTGGGAAGGCTTCAGTGCCGACCAGGTGCTGTCGCTGGAAGAGGCGTTCCACGCCGGTCGCGAGACCATCGAGCGCGCCGCCGTGGTACTGATCGAGCAGGGCGTGCCCCAGCCGGTCGTGGTGAAGCGCGCCCACGTGGCRCCAGTCTGATGGCGTCGGCAACGGCGTCCGTGTAAGGCGACGGCAGCAACCCTCCGCCGCCGGTTTCGGCACGGTTTCCCTACCGGCCGACCGGCGCACATTCTGGCTACATCCCTTAGTTTTCTACGTTTTCCCTACCGGTTCAGGGCCTAGGTCTTGGCGGTTTCCTGCGTGCCGGTCTCCGGTGCGTSAGCCGCTTCGGCATCYGCTGGTACCGGTGCGGGCGCTTCCGCGCCGCCGGGCTGCTGTGCGCATTCCTCGAAGATGCGCACGTGGCATTGCGCGCAGATTTCCGGGGACAGTTGCCGGACGATCGTGTGCAGCGCCTGCCGCTTGGTCTGGAAGATGTGGTCGCGCCCGAGCTTGTCGGTGAAGCCGGTCTGCTCCCACGTCTCCAGCACCTGCGTGCGCGGACGGTGGAAGTAGAGGTCGCCGCCGGCCGCGCGCCGCTCGGCCAGTTCCGTCTCCCACATCTCGGCGCCGGCCAGGTCGATGAAGTTCATGCTCTTGGTCATCGCCAGCAGGCGCGTCTGGCCGGGGTTGACCGTGCGCAGCCAGTGCAGCCGGTCCGTCACGTACTGCACCGCGCCGAAGTAGATCGCGCCTTCCATGCGTAGCAGCTTCAGCTGCGGGCATTCGGGCTGCGGGCGACGGAGTTCGTCGAGCGGGGTGAAGCGGCGGCCGGGATCGTCTGCGTCGGGCACGAGGCTACGCACGGCCGGACGCGAGGTGCGGTACAGGTAGGCCACCAGCGACAGGATGGTGCCGAGCAGCACCGCCATCTCCAGCCGGATCACCAGCGTAGCGGCGAAGGTGCCCACCGCGATGGCGAACTCCGTGCGCGAGAGGTCGGCGATGCGCCGCAGCCGTGCCAGGTCCAGCAGGCCCCAGGCCACCAGCAGCAGCATTGCCGCGATGGCCGCCAGCGGGATCTGCGCCAGCAGCGGGGCGCTGACCATGACCAGCACCACCAGCAGCACCGCCGAGAACACGCTCGCCAGCGGCGTCTGCGCGCCGGCCTCGAAGTTCGGCATCGACCGGTTCAGCGAGCCGCACGAGATATAGCTGGAAAACAATCCGCCCGCGATATTGGAGAGCCCCTGGCCGATGAACTCGCGGTTGGCATCCACATGCTGGCCCGAGCGCGCCGCGACAGCCTTGGCGATCGAGATCGACTGCCCGAGCGCGACAATGGTCAGCGCGGCGGCAATGCCGAGCAGGTCCGGCACGGTACGCCAGTTGATGTCCGGCACCTGGAAGGGCGGCAACGCCGACGGAATCGGCCCGACCACGTTCACATGGTGCGCGCCATCCCAATGGTTGAGCGCCAGCGCCACGCCGAAGCCGCCCACCAGCCCGATCAGCATGAACGGCAGCCGGCGCGAGATGCGCCGCACCACCAGCGTGACCGCCAGCGTGACCGCGCCGACAATCACGGCGCTCCAGTTGATCGTGGCGGCATTCTCGAACAGGAAGCGGACCACGCCGAACGCGCTGGTGCCGGTGGGCACCGCCAGCCCGAACAGGTCCTTCAAGGCATAGAGTCCGATCAGCGTGGCCGCGCCGCAGGTGAAGCCGAGCAGCACCGACGGCGAGATGAAGTTGGCCAGCGACCCCAGCCGCAGGGCACCCACCGCCAGCTGCAACACCCCGACGAGGATCGTCACGGCCAGCGCCAGCGCGATGTAGGCTGGGCTGCCGACGAACGCCACCGGACTCAGCATGGCGAACAGCGCCAGCGAGTTGGCATTGGTCGGCCCCGACATCACATGCCAGCTCGAACCGAACAGCGCCGCGACGATGCACGGCACCACGGCGGTATAGATGCCGTACTGCGGTGGCAGGCCGGCCAGCGTGGCAAACGCCACGCCCTGCGGCAGCACCAGCACGGCGCCGAGCAGCCCGGCGATGAGATCGGCGCGCAGCGCGGCCCGCGTTACGCGGTGGCGCCATGGGAACAGCCGGAGCAGGCGATTGCCSGCATCCGCCGCCGGTTTAGGGGATGGCGGGGATGGTGGGGAAAGCGGGGGCGCAGTCATCCGACGATGATGCCGCAGCCGCGCCGTTCAGTCGAGTTTCAGCGTGGCCACGACCGGCGTATGGTCCGACGGCTGCTCCCAGCGGCGCGGCTCCTTGTCGATGCCACAAGTCGTGCAGGCCGCCGCCAGCGCGGGAGACAGCAGGATGTGGTCGATGCGCAGGCCCGCGTTGCGGCGGAAGCCCATCATCCGGTAGTCCCACCAGGAGAACATCTTCTCCGGTTGTTCGAACAGGCGGAACGAATCGACCAGGCCCATCGCGATCAGCGCCTTGAAGGCGTCGCGCTCCTGGGGCGAGACCAGGTTCTGGCCCTCCCACTTGGCGGGGTCGTGCACGTCACGGTCTTCCGGGGCGATATTGAAATCGCCGAGCAGCGCCAGCTTGGGGTAGCGCGTCATTTCCTCGCGCAGCCACCCGGTGATGGCCTGGAGCCAGTCGAGCTTGTAGACGAACTTGTCCGAATCGAGCGCCTGGCCGTTGGGGAAGTAGGCGCTGATCAGGCGCACGTCGCCATAGGTGGCGGCTACCACGCGCTGTTGGGCGTCCTCGTAGCCGGGGATGTTGCGCACCACGTCGGCGGCGGCCGGCATGGTGCCGTCACGGGCGACGATCGCCACGCCGTTGTACGTCTTCTGGCCCGTGTAGACGCTATGGAAGCCAGCCGCCTCGAGTTCGGCCAGCGGGTACTTGTCGTCGGGCAGCTTGAGTTCCTGGAGGCAGAGCGCGTCGATGGGCGTGCCGGCGGCGTCCTGCGCGGCAAGCCATTGCAGCACCTGGGGCAGGCGCACCTTGAGGGAGTTGACGTTCCAGGAGGCGATTCTCATCGTTGTTCGGTGTGGAGTGTTCTTATTAGTCGGGGAGGGAGGCTCATTCGCCCAAACCGCCACCCAGCAGGTCGCCCTGATCGAGGATGGCGTAGGCGATTTCCGGATGGGCGTCCATGCAGCGGCGAATCGCGGCGGGAATATTCTGGCGGGTCTTGCGGCACAGGCCCGGGCGGTCGGCCAGTTCGATGCGGAAGCCGCGCGTCGTGCGGACTTCGTTCGCGCTCGGCGTGATGGTCACCTCGATGCCAAGCAATTCGGCCATGCGGGCTTCCATGTGCCGCAGTTCCTCGAGCGAGGTGAGCTGCTCCAGCCGKGCCACGAGCTTCTTTTCCTCCTGCTGCGTCAGCCGCAGGATGCGATGGTCGGCCTGGGGATCGTCAAGCAAGACCTCCCGGTTGCAGACGCAAGCGCCCGGCGGACATTCCTGACGAATTGGGAAAGGAAAGTCCATGAGCCGGGCGCCTGGTCAGCGAAGCGGGAAGTAAATGTGACGATTACGCCGCCATGCCTCCGTGACGCAGCAGCGCGTCGATCTGCGGGGCGCGGCCACGGAAGGCCACGAACGATTCCATCGCCGGGCGGCTGCCGCCCACCGACAGGATCTCGCGCCGATACCGCTCGCCAGTGGCCGAATCGAGCACGCTGCCGGACAGCTGTCCGGCTTCCTCGAACGCGGCGTAGACATCGGCGGACAGCACTTCGGCCCACTTGTAGCTGTAGTAGCCCGCCGCGTAGCCGCCCGCGAAGATGTGGCTGAACGTGTTCGGCCAGCGCGACAGCGGCGAYTGCGGCACCACGTGCTTGCTGTCGTTGATCTCGCGCGACAGTTCCAGCACCGAGGTCTGGCCCTGCGGGTCATAGTCGGTGTGCAGGTGCATGTCGTACGATGAGTAGACGATCTGGCGCAGCGTCATCATGCCGTTCTGGAAGTTCTTGGCGGCCAGCATCTTGTCGAACAGCGCGCGCGGCAGCGGGGCGCCGGTCTCGACGTGGGCGGTCATCTTCGCCAGCACCTCGTATTCCCAGCAGAAGTTCTCCATGAACTGCGACGGCAGTTCCACGGCATCCCACTCCACGCCGTTGATGCCGGACACGCCGAGGTCGCCCACCTGCGTCAGCATGTGGTGCAGGCCGTGGCCGAACTCGTGGAACAGCGTGATGACCTCGTCGTGCGTGAACAGCGCCGGCTTGCCGCCCACGGGCGCCGTGAAGTTGCAGGTCAGGTASGCCACCGGGGTCTGCACGGTGCCGTTGTCGCGTTCCTTGCGGCCGCGCGCATCGTCCATCCAGGCGCCACCGCGCTTGCCTTCGCGTGCGTAGAGGTCGATGTAGAACTGGGCGAGCAGGGCGCCCTGCGGCGACACYACGCGGTAGAARCGCACGTCCTTGTGCCAGGTCTGGGCTTCGTCCGGGCGGATGCTGACCGAGAACAGCTTCTCGACCACGCCGAACAGCCCTTCGAGCACCTTCGGCTCCTGGAAATACTGCTTCACTTCGTCGTCCGAGAACGAATAGCGCTGCTGGCGCAGCTTCTCGGACGCGTAGGCCACGTCCCACGGCTTCAGCTCGGCCAGGCCCAGCTCGGCGGCGGAGAACTGGCGCAGCTCKGCCCAGTCGCGCTCGGCGTAGGGGCGCGCCTTGACGGCCAGTTCGTCGAGGAACTTGAGCACGTCGGCCGGCGACTCGGCCATCTTCGGCACGAGCGAGACCTCGCCGTAGTTGTTGTAGCCAAGCATCTGCGCTTCCTCGCGGCGCAGCGTCAGCTGCTCGCGCATGTTGGCGGTGTTGTCCCAGTCGGCCTGCCCGCTGCCGTACTGCGCACCGAGTTCCGAGGCGCGCGTCACGCTCGCTTCGTACATGGTCTGGCGCAGCGCGCGGTCATCGGCATATTGCAGCACCGGGTAGTACGACGGGAAGTGCAGGGTGAACTTCCAGCCGGCCTTCTCGTCCTTCTGCGCGGCGATGGCGGCGGCTTCCTTCGCATCGGCGGGAATGCCGGYCAGGCGCGCCTCGTCTTCTATATAGAGGGCGTAGGCATTGGTGGCGTCGAGCACGTGGTCCGAGAAGGCCTTGGAAAGCTGGGCCTGCTGCTCCTGGATCTCGGCGAAGCGCGGCTTGCGGTCTTCGGGCAGCTCGGCGCCGCCGAGGCGGAAGCCGCGCAGCTCGTTTTCGAGCAGTTGCTTGCGCGCCGGCGTCAGGCCCGCGAACTCGGGGCCGGTGGCCACGGCCTTGTACTTCTCGAACAGCGCGAGGTTCTGGCCCAGCGACGACCAGAACTCGGTCATGCGGGGCAGGTTGTCGGTGTGGACCTTGCGCAGTTCGGGCGTGTCCGCCACGGCGCTCAGGTGGCCCACCACGCCCCAGGCGCGGCCGAGCGGCTCGGTGGCGGCCTCSAGGGCTTCCACGGCGCTGGTCCAGGTGGCCGGGGTGGCCGGGTCTTCGGCGCGGGCCACGCCAGCCTGGGCGTCGGCCAGTAGCACGTCCAGCGCCGGGCTGATGTGCTCGGGACGAATCTCGGCAAAGCGGGGCAGGTCGGTAAAGTCGAGCAGGGGATTGGTAGCGCGGTCGTTGTTCACGGTCATGGCGGTTCTCGGTTGGCGAGCCTCGGTCTTTATACGTTCACACGTGCAAAGATGAGGCGTCTGCGCGGAAATTTCCAGTTCGACTTTCCTATCGGGCCGATTGGGGCCCGGCGGCCGGCGGATTACAGGCCGGCTTCGCGCTCGGCGGCTTCGAGGGTGTTGATCAGCAGCATCGTGATCGTCATCGGCCCCACACCGCCCGGCACCGGGGTGATGTGGCCGGCCACCTCGCGCACGCCGGCGAAGTCCACGTCGCCGCACAGCTTGCCGGCATCGTCACGGTTCATGCCGACGTCGATGACCACGGCGCCCGGCTTGACCATATCGGCGGTGATGATGTTGCGGCGGCCCACGGCGGCCACGATCACATCGGCCTCGCGCGTATGGGCGGCCAGGTCGCGSGTCTTGCTGTTGCAGATCGTTACGGTTGCGCCGGCCTGGAGCAGCAGCATGGCCATCGGCTTGCCGACGATGTTCGAGGCGCCCACCACCACGGCACGCGCGCCGCGCAGCGGGTACTGGATCGATTCCAGCATCTTCATGCACCCATAGGGCGTGCACGGGCGGAACAACGGGGCGCCGGTCATCAGCGCGCCGGCGTTGGCCACGTGGAARCCATCCACGTCCTTTTCCGGGGCGATGGCTTCGAGCACCTTGTGGCTGTCGATGTGCTTCGGCAGCGGCAGTTGCACCAGGATGCCGTGGATCTTCGGGTCGTCGTTCAGTTCGTCGATGCGCGCCAGCAGGTCGGCTTCGGACAGATCGACCGGATAGCGGTCCAGCGACGAATGGAAACCGTTGTCCTCGCAAGCCTTGACCTTGTTGCGCACATAGACCTGGCTGGCGGAATCCTCGCCCACAAGCACCACGGCGAGGCCGGGCTGGTGACCCTTCTCGGTCAGGCGGGCGGCGCGCTGGGCGGCTTCGGTACGGATTTGTTTGGCAAGGGCGTTGCCGTCGATCAGTTGGGCGGGCATGGGATTCTGCGGGAGAGGCTGGGAAGTCGGGGCAGGCGGCGCGCGCGKGGCGGCGGCGTCGCGGACAAAGCCGGATTATAAGGGTTTGGCGCCCATCGGCGGGCAGTTGGCGCGGTGCAAGCTGCTCGGACGGGACAGTTTGTGGCACACCCAGTTCGGCATGATTGTGCTGTTTGCATTACTTTTTCCGCCAACCTCCTGATCGACGATCCATAAAAAAACGGCGCCTTTGCGCCGTTTTTTCCCCGTCCATCCAGCCGATCAGCTGTTGCGCGACAGTGCCAGTCGCAGCAGATCCGCCACGGTGTTCACGTTGAGCTTTTCCATGATGTTGGCGCGGTGCGCCTCCACCGTCTTGATGGAAATGCCCAGGTCGTCGGCGATCTGCTTGTTCAGGCGGCCGGCCACGATGCGCTCCAGCACCTGCTGCTCGCGCGTGGTCAGCTTGCCCAGCAGGTCCTTGGCGGCGCGCTGCTCGCGGGCGGCCGAATGGTCCGTTCGGGCCTTCTGGAGCATGCGCTCCACCAGCGCGCGCAGCTCGGATTCGTCGAACGGCTTCTCGATGAAGTCGATCGCGCCGCGCTTCATCGTGGACACGGCCATCGGCACGTCGCCGTGGCCGGTGATGAACACGATGGGAATGTCGATGTGCTCGGCCAGCATGCGTTCCTGCAGTTCCGGGCCGCTCATGCCGGGCATGCGCACGTCCAGGATCAGGCAGGACACCTGGCCGGCATCGTAGGCGGACAGGAACTGCTCGGCGCTGTTGAAGCTGCGCACCTGGTAGCCATTGCCCTCCAGCAGCCAGGTCAGCGAGTCGCGCATGGCTTCATCGTCATCGACGATGAACACGGTCTCGCCACGATGCGGAGTGGGACTGGGCGTTGCGGTCATGAAGTCTCCTGGGGCAAATTCGTTAACGACCAAGTCGTTTGCAACTAAGTGTAACCGCCTGGCGGCGTGCGCAACACTATCCGGTCGAGTGGCAGATCTGCGGCGACCCACCCAAGCCCCGCGGCGGAAGGTCTCATCGCGTCTGTCTCGCCGGGGTGCCCGGGCTTATTGCTCGGGGAGCGCAGGCTGCAGCGGCAGCGTGATTTTAAACGTACAGCCGATCCCGTCCACATTGTTTTCCACCCAGAGCCGGCCCTGGTGGGATTCAATGATCGAGCGGCAGATGTTCAGGCCCATGCCCATGCCGTCGGACTTGGTGCTGAAGAACGGCTCGAACAGGCGCTCCTTGGTGGTTTCGTCCACGCCCGGGCCCTGGTCGATCACGTCGATGCAGACGCACTGGCCGAACTCCACCGGCTCGATRCGCGCATGCAGGCGCACCACGCCGGCGGCGCGCATGGCAGGCAGCCCGGCCATGGCCTCCACGGCGTTCTTGAGCAGGTTCACCAGCACCTGCTCGATCAGCACSGGGTCCACGTACAGCAGCAGCGGGGGGGCAGGCAGGCGGGTGAGGATGGTCACGCGGCGGCGCGTGGCTTCCAGGTCGGCCAGGCCCACGGCGTCCGCCACGATATCGTGGAGGGATGCCTCGCGCCGCTGCGGCTGGCTGCGCTTCACGAACCCCCGGATGCGGCTGATGATGGTGCCCGCCCGCACGGCCTGTGCCGACGTCTTTTCGAGCACAGGAATCAGCTCTTCCGGCGTGCTGCGCCCCGAATGGAGCCGCGCCACGGCACCCATGCAGTAGTTATTGATGGCCGCCAGCGGCTGGTTCAGTTCGTGCGCCAGCGACGACGCCATCTCGCCCATCGTGGTCAGSCGGCTGGTGAACTGGAGCCGTTCCTCGTGCTGGCGCGCCATTTCCTCGGCGGCCTTGCGCACCGTGATGTCGGTGGCGATCTGCATCTGCGCCAGGTGGCCGTCCACCCACTGGATATAGCGGCGGCGCACTTCGAACCATTTCTGCATGTCTGGCACGAAGACCTCGCGCGCGTCGGACGCGTACGGCATCAGCTCCGAGGCCGGCAGGCCGGCGTACGCGTCGACAAAGTCAGTGTTGTCGCTCGACATCTGCTCGCGGTCGAAGTCGTCGCCGGCCAGTTTCAGGTGCCCCTCGGCCTCCCAGCCGAACAGCTGCCGGTAATAGCGGTTGGCGAACAGCAGCTCGGCCTTGTCGGTGGCCAGCACGGACACGGCGGCGTCCAGGCTTTCCAGCACGGTCGTGAAGCGGTCGTGTGCGGCGGCCAGTTCCTCGCGGGCGCGCTTGGGCTCGGTGATGTCCGTCATCGAACTCATCCAGCCCGTATGGCGGCCCCGGCCGTCTACTAGTGGCGAGACGTACATCCGCGCGAAGAAGCTGCTGCCGTCGCGGCGCATCACGCGCATCTCGTAGCCGGTGGCGGGCGACTTGCCCTGCAGCGTCAGGTCGATCTGCTTCTGCATCTCCTGCTGGTCGTTGGGCGGCCAGTAGGGGAACGGCGGCACGCGGCCGACCAGGGCGCCCTCGGACCAGCCCGTCATGCGGCAGAAGGCGGGATTCACATAGGTGATGCGGCCGTTCAGGTCGAGCGCGCGCAGGCCGATCAGCATCGAGTTTTCCATCGCCCGGCGGAACGAGGTCTCGGCCAGCAGGGCGCGCTGCGCCTCGGAGCGGCGGCTGGTGTGCCGCCACATGCTCCACAGGCTCCAGAGCAGGAAGCAGGACAGCCCCACCACCAGCCACAGCAGCATGTTGTTAGGCAGGTTCGATGGCGGCGGGTAGGCATCCGCGCGCAGCGAGAGCGAGTGTCCAGGTGGATCAAGCAGCACTTCGTACGACAGCGCATTGCCCGGCACGGGCCGCAGCGACGTGCTCGCGCGCGTCTGGTTGTTCTTGTCGATGAGCGAGAAGCGGTAGCGCTCCGTCAGCTCGGGCGGCAGCAGGTGGGTCAGGATGCCGTTGATCGAATAGAGCGCGCCGAGGGTGCCGAGGAACTCGTTGTCCCGCACGATCGGCACTTCCATCAGCATGAAGCTGTCGCCGCGGTCGTTCATCAGCGGGCGGGAGTAGACCACGCGCTGCGTCTCGCGGGCGGCGTCGAAGGTGTCGAGGACTTCCGGCTCCAGCGGATGGTCGACGGTCTCCCGCAACCGGCCGGCAAACTCCGACGTGGACGGCAGCGACCAGCGGCCGCGCCGCGTGGCATCGAGCCAGTTCACAAAGACGATTTCCGGGTTCTCTCGCAAGATTTCCTGCGCGGCCGTGCGATAGGCTCCCTGGTCGAGCTGCGCGGCGGCGATGTCGCGCGCCAGCGAGGCCAGCTGGTCCTGGTTGCTCAGCAGGGAGAGCCGCACGCGCTGCTGCGCCCAGGCGGCGTCGCGGTACAGGGCGTCGCGCTGCTGCTGGCGCTCCGTCTCGTGCAGCGACCACAGGATGACGCCCATCGCCACGGTGAAGAGCACAATCGCCACGAGCGGGATGAACATGAACCAGCTCGTCGCCACGAGGTTGCGCCAGCGCAGCCACCAGAGCCGGCGCGGCGCGGCGGCGAAGGGGCCGTCGGCTTCGTGGGCGTCGGCGGCGTCGTGCGCCACGTCGTCATGGGGATCGCCGTCGCGTCCGGCGTGGGCCGCGTGCTGGGCGGCATGGTGCGCGGCGGCAGACGCTTCCACCGTGGCCGGGGTCACGGCCCCGGAGGGATTTGGGGGAAGCATGGCCGTGCGCAGGCCGGAGAGGAGTCGTTGGARGAACTGCATAAGGGATTGACGGCTGACCGGCCAGTGTATAGGGATTATTGCGGTGCGTCGCTTGGGGAAAGCGCCTATGCGGCACCTGCTCAAGTTTGCGCGGATCGTGCCCCGGGCAGGGCTGGCGAGGAAGCGGCGTCCGATCAATGCGCGGGCGACATCGGCCTGCGGCGCGCGCGCTCTGGTGCACCGCCGCAATATTTCACATTATAAGAAACGAATCCGTAATCTGAAAATTTCGCTTGTCAGCCTCTGCTGTGCTTCCATAGAATCGCTTCGACCAGACAATGCGGGCGGATCTCGTGCGCTCGCCAGGAATTCACCAGGAGACAGTCTCATGTCAGCCGTACCAGAGCAGATTCTCGGCGCGAGCAGCGCCAACGACGCCGATCCCCAGGAAACGCATGAATGGCTGGATGCCCTGCAGGGCGTGCTGGCGGCCGAAGGTGCGGAACGCGCCGCTTTCCTGATCGAAAAGCAGATCGAATACGCACGCGTGAACGGCGTGACCCAGCCGTTCCACGCCGAGACGCAGTACATCAACACCATTCCGGTGGAGCAGCAGGCCCGCATTCCAGGCGACCAGGATATCGAGCACCGCATCCGCTCGTACACGCGCTGGAACGCGATGGCCATGGTGCTGCGCGCCAACAAGCACACCAACGTGGGCGGCCATATCTCGTCGTTCGCGTCGGCCGCCACGCTTTATGACGTCGGCTACAACCACTTCTGGCGCGCCCCGTCCGAGCAGAGCGGCGGCGACCTCGTCTTCGTGCAGGGCCACTCGGCGCCGGGCGTGTACTCGCGCGCCTTCCTGCTGGGCCGCCTGACCCCCGAGCAACTCGACAACTTCCGCCAGGAAGTGGACGGCAAGGGCATCTCGTCCTACCCGCACCCGTGGCTGATGCCGGACTTCTGGCAGTTCCCGACCGTCTCGATGGGCCTGGGCCCGATCATGGCGATCTACCAGGCGCGCTTCATGAAGTACCTGGACAGCCGCGGCCTGGCCAAGGCCGGCGACCGCAAGGTCTGGGCCTTCCTGGGTGACGGCGAGACCGACGAGCCGGAATCGCTCGGCGCGATCGGCATGGCCGGCCGCGAGAAGCTGGACAACCTCGTCTTCGTGATCAACTGCAACCTGCAGCGCCTGGACGGTCCGGTGCGCGGCAACGGCAAGATCATCCAGGAACTGGAATCGGAATTCCGCGGTTCGGGCTGGAACGTGATCAAGGTGGTCTGGGGCAGCCGCTGGGACCAGCTCCTGGCACGCGACACCAAGGGCCTGCTGATGAAACGCATGATGGAATGCGTGGACGGCGAGTACCAGACCTTCAAGGCCAAGGACGGCGCCTACGTGCGCGAGTTCTTCTTCAACACGCCGGAGCTGAAGGCCATGGTGGCCGACTGGTCCGACGACGACATCTGGCGCCTGAACCGTGGCGGCCATGACCCGCACAAGATCTACGCCGCCTACAAGGCCGCCAGCGAGCACAAGGGCCAGCCGACGCTGATCCTGGCCAAGACCATCAAGGGCTATGGCATGGGCGATGCCGGCCAGGCCATGAACGTGGCCCACCAGCAGAAGAAGATGCCGGTGGACGCGATCCGCAAGTTCCGCGACCAGTTCAACATCCCGGTGACGGACGACAAGATCGAGGACGTGCCGTACCTGACCTTCGAGGATGGCTCGAAGGAACTCGAATACATGCGCGCCCGCCGCATGGAACTGGGCGGCTACCTGCCCAGCCGCCGCCTGAAGGCGGAAGCGCTGCCGGTGCCCGAGCTGGCCGCGTTCGACGCGCTGCTCAAGGCCACCGGCGAAGGCCGCGAGGTCTCCACGACCATGGCCTTCGTGCGGATCCTGAACACGCTGCTCAAGGACAAGAAGATTGGCAAGCACGTGGTGCCCATCGTGCCCGATGAGTCGCGCACGTTCGGCATGGAAGGGCTGTTCCGCCAGGTCGGCATCTGGAACCAGGAAGGCCAGAAGTACGTGCCGCAGGATCACGACCAGCTGATGTTCTACAAGGAATCGCAGACTGGCCAGGTGCTGCAGGAAGGCATCAACGAAGCCGGCGCCATGTGCGACTGGATTGCTGCCGCCACGTCGTACTCGACGCACGGCGTGCAGATGATCCCGTTCTACATCTACTACTCGATGTTCGGCATCCAGCGTATCGGCGACCTGTGCTGGGCCGCTGCCGACATGCGCTCGCGCGGCTTCCTGCTGGGCGGTACCTCGGGCCGGACCACGCTGAACGGCGAGGGCCTGCAACACGAGGACGGCCATTCGCACGTGTTCCACGCCGTGATCCCGAACTGCATCTCGTATGACCCGACGTTCCAGTACGAACTGGCCGTGATCATGCAGGACGGCATGCGCCGCATGTACGCCGAACAGGAAGACGTCTATTACTACCTGACGGTGATGAACGAGAACTACGAGCACCCGGAAATGCCGGCTGGCGTGGAACGCGACATCGTCCAGGGCATGTACCAGTTCCGCAAGGGCGTGGAGAACAGCAACGCGCCGCGCGTGCAGTTGCTGGGTTCGGGCACGATCTTCCGCGAGGTGATCGCCGCCGCCGAGCTGCTCAAGAAGGACTGGGGCGTCGAGTCGGACCTGTGGAGCTGCCCGAGCTTCACCGAGCTGGCCCGCGAAGGCAATGCCGCCGAGCGCCACAACCTGCTGCACCCCACCGAGACGCCGCGCGAGTCGTTCGTCGCCCAGAAGCTCAAGGGCGTGCGCGGCCCGGTCATCGCCTCCACGGACTACATCCGCGCGTTCGCCGAGCAGATCCGTCCGTTCGTGCCGCGCCGCTATGTGGTGCTGGGCACCGACGGCTTCGGCCGCTCGGATACCCGCGAGAAGCTGCGCCACTTCTTCGAAGTGGATCGCCACTGGGTCACGCTGGCCGCGCTGAAGGCGCTGGCCGACGAAGGCGCGATCGGTCGTGAAAAGGTCGCCGAGGCGATCAAGAAGTACAACCTCGACCCGAGCAAGCCGAACCCGATGTCGGTCTGATTCCCGGACTTACACGCCTGAACCCCCCCGCAGTGCGGCACCCGCCGCGCCGCGGGCGCCCCCGGCTGGCCCGGCGGCGCCTTGCGGCGTGGCAACGTGACAGAAGCGTGAGGCGAGAGTAACCTCGCCGAGCGTTTGTCGTGTGTAGACGCGAGTGCCGGCTGCCCAGGAGAGACACTGAATGAGTCAAGCGATTGAAATCAAGGTGCCGGATATCGGCGACTATGACGCCGTACCCGTCATCGAAGTGCACGTGAAGCCGGGCGATACCATCAACGCGGAAGACGCGCTGGTGACGCTGGAGTCGGACAAGGCGACCATGGACGTGCCCAGCCCGCAGGCCGGCACCGTCAAGGAAGTCCGCATCAAGGTGGGCGACAACGTGGCCGAAGGCTCGGTGCTGGTGATGCTGGAGCCGGCAGGTGCCGGCGCCGCCGCGCCTGCCCCGGCTCCGGCCGCCGCCCCGGCACCGGCTCCCGCGGCGGCTCCGGCCCCCGCACCCGCGCCCGCAGCGGCCCCGGCGCCTGCGCCGGCTGCCGGCGGTGGCGGTATCGTGGAAGTCAAGGTGCCGGACATCGGCGACTACGACGCCGTGCCGGTGATCGACATCCACGTGAAGGTGGGCGACACGATCAACGCGGAAGACGCGCTGGTCACGCTGGAATCGGACAAGGCGACCATGGACGTGCCGAGCCCGCAGGCCGGCACCGTCAAGGAAATCAAGATCAAGGTGGGCGACAACGTGGCCGAAGGCACGCTGATCGTGGTGCTGGAAGCCGCTGGCGCTGCCGGCGCTGCGGCGGCTCCGGCCGCCGCCCCGGCTCCGGCCCCGGCTGCTGCTGCCCCGGCCCCGACGCCCGCCGCGGCTTCGGCGCCGGCTCCCGCCCCGGCCAGCTCGGCACCCGCCCCGGCCGCCCAGGGCGTGACCGGCAAGGCCGCCCACGCCAGCCCGTCCGTGCGCAAGTTCGCGCGTGAACTGGGCGTGGAAGTGTCGCGCGTGCCCGGTACCGGTCCGAAGGGCCGTATCACGCAGGAAGACGTGCAGGGCTTCGTCAAGGGCGTGATGAGCGGCTCGACCGCCGCGCCGGCCGCAGCGGCTGCCGCTGGTGGCTCGGGCGTCGGCCTGGACCTGCTGCCGTGGCCGAAGGTGGACTTCACGCGCTTTGGCGAAGTGGAGAACAAGCCGCTTTCGCGCATCAAGAAGATCTCGGGCGCCAACCTGCATCGCAACTGGGTCATGATCCCGCACGTCACGAACTGCGACGAAGCGGACATCACCGACCTCGAAGCCTTCCGCGTGCAGCTGAACAAGGAAAACGAGAAGTCGGGCGTCAAGGTAACCATGCTGGCCTTCATGATCAAGGCCACCGTCGCGGCGCTGAAGAAGTTCCCGAACTTCAATGCCTCGCTGGACGGCGACAACCTGGTGCTGAAGAAGTACTTCAACATCGGGTTTGCGGCGGACACCCCGAACGGCCTGGTCGTGCCGGTCATCAAGAACGCGGACCGCAAGGGCGTGCTCGAGATCAGCCAGGAAATGGGCGAACTCGCCAAGCTGGCGCGCGACGGCAAGCTGAAGCCGGACCAGATGCAGGGCGGCTGCTTCTCGATCTCGTCGCTGGGCGGCCTGGGCGGCACCTACTTCACGCCGATCATCAACGCGCCGGAAGTGGCCATCATGGGCGTGTGCAAGTCGTACATGAAGCCGGTCTGGGACGGCAAGCAGTTCGCGCCGCGCCTGACGCTGCCGCTGTCGCTGTCGTGGGACCACCGCGTCATCGACGGCGCCGAGGCGGCCCGCTTCAACACGTACTTCGCCCAGCTGCTGGCGGACTTCCGCCGGATTCTGCTGTAAGCACGGCCCACGCGCGCGCCGGCGGCCTCGGTTGCCGGCGCGCGGGCCTGTACGAACTGCAAGGGGCGAACCATGACGACATGCGTAGTCGTAAGGAAGGGCGCCGAGGTAGCCATTGCGGCAGACGCGCTGGTTACGTTCGGCGACACGCGGCTGTCGCGTGCCTACGAGCGCAACCAGAAGGTGTTCCCGGTGGGCGAGAGCTTCGTCGCGCTGGCCGGCACCACCGCGCACTTTCCGGTGATGCGGGCGCTGCTGACCGGCATGGGCGACGAATGCCGCCTGCTGACCCGCGACGATGTGTTCCGGACCTTCCTCAAGGTGCATGAAAAGCTCAAGACCGAGTACTTCATCAACACCAAGGAAGACGAGGACGATCCGTACGAGTCGTCGCAGATCGTCTGCCTGATCGCCAATCCGGGCGGCATCTTCGGCGTCTATTCCTACCGCGAGGTGTTCGCGTTCGACCGCTTCTGGGGCATTGGCTCGGGGCGCAACTATGCGCTCGGGGCCATGCACGCGGTCTACGACCGGCCCGGCATCGGCGCCGGGGAGATCGCGCGGATCGGCGTGGACGCAGGCGTGGAGTTCGACAAGAGTTCGGCAGGTCCCATCGACGTGCATACCGTGCGGCTGCAGGCGCAGCCGGCACCCGCGCCAGTACCGGATGGTTCAAACGGTGAGAACGGCGCGGATGGCGGGGCGGCAACCAACAACGACGGCGCGGCCTGAGCCCCAGGCGGGCAGGGCGCGCATCCCAGGAGGAAAAGTATGAGTGTGATCGAAGTCAAGGTGCCGGATATCGGCGATTTCGACGCGGTGGAAGTGATCGAAGTACTGGTCAAGGCCGGCGATACGGTCGAGGAAGAGCAGTCGCTGATCGTGCTGGAGTCCGACAAGGCCAGCATGGACGTGCCGTCGTCGTCGGCCGGCAAGATCGTGGACWTGAAGGTCAAGGTGGGCGACAAGGTGGCCAAGGGCACGGTGATCTGCACCGTGGAAGCCGGCGCCGCTGCTGCCGCTGCCCCGGCACCTGCCGCCGCTCCCGCACCGGCTGCTGCCGCCGCTGCACCGAAGGCCGCTCCGGCCCCGGCGCCGGCCGCCGCCACGCATGCGGGCAGCGCCGACATCCAGTGCGACATGCTCGTGCTCGGCGCCGGCCCCGGCGGCTACTCGGCCGCGTTCCGCTCGGCGGACCTCGGCATGAACACCGTGCTGGTGGAGCGCTACGGCTCGCTCGGCGGCGTCTGCCTGAACGTGGGCTGCATCCCGTCGAAGGCGCTGCTGCACAACGTGGCCGTGATCGACGAAGCCAAGGCGCTGGCCGCGCACGGCATCCTGTTCGGCGAAGCCAAGATCGACCTGGACGGCCTGCGCCACTACAAGGAAACCGTGGTCGGCAAGCTGACCGGCGGCCTGGCCGGCATGGCCAAGGCCCGCAAGGTGCAGGTGGTGCGCGGCATCGGCACGTTCCTGGATCCGCATCACCTYGAAGTGCAGGAAACCGAAGGTGACGCCAAGGCCCCGACCGGCAAGAAGACGGTGATCCGCTTCGAGAAGGCGATCATTGCCGCCGGCAGCCAGGCTGTGAAGCTGCCGTTCGTGCCGGAGGACCCGCGCATTGTCGATTCGACTGGCGCGCTGGAACTGCCGGACATCCCCAACAAGATGCTGGTGATTGGCGGCGGCATCATCGGGCTGGAAATGGCCACGGTGTACAGCACGCTCGGCGCGCGCATCGACGTGGTGGAAATGCTCGACGGCCTGATGCAGGGCGCGGATCGCGACCTCGTCAAGGTCTGGGACAAGATGAACAAGCATCGCTTCGACAACGTGATGCTGAAGACCAAGACGGTGGGCGTGGAAGCCAAGCCGGATGGCATCTACGTGAAGTTCGAGGGCGAGGCCGCGCCGGCCGAACCGCAGCGCTACGACCTGGTGCTGGTGTCCGTCGGCCGTGTGCCGAACGGCAAGAAGATCGGCGCCGAGAAGGCTGGCGTGACGGTGACGGACCGCGGCTTTATCGAGGTCGATAACCAGCTCCGCACGAACGTGCCGCATATCTTCGCCATCGGCGACATCGTCGGCCAGCCGATGCTCGCCCACAAGGCGGTGCACGAGGCACACGTRGCTGCCGAAGCCGCGCATGGCGAGAAGGCGTACTTCGACGTCAAGCAGATCCCGTCGGTGGCCTACACCGATCCGGAAGTGGCCTGGGCCGGCCTGACCGAGGAGCAGTGCAAGGCGCAGGGCATCAAGTACGGTAAGGGCACGTTCCCGTGGGCCGCCTCGGGCCGCGCCATCGCCAATGGCCGCGACGAGGGCTTCACCAAGCTGATCTTCGACGAGGAAACGCACCGGATCATCGGCGGCGGTATCGTGGGCACCCATGCGGGCGACCTGATCAGCGAAGTGTGCCTGGCCATCGAGATGGGCGCCGACGCCGTGGATATCGGCAAGACGATTCACCCGCACCCGACGCTGGGCGAGTCGATCGGCATGGCTGCCGAGATCTACGAAGGCGTCTGCACGGACGTGCCGCCGCCGCGCAAGCGCTAAGCTTCRGCCGCAACGAGAAAACCCGCCGCGATGGCGGGTTTTCTTTTGGATCGAAATTTAGCAATTAACCGCCAGGAGGGACCGCCGATTGCCTGCCGCAAGCGGGTAGGGCCGGCAGCGGAGGGGTTSTCTATCCGGCATGGCGCTCCCGGGGCCGATCTCCTAGCATCGTTGGGTGAACACGATGCGGAAGACACACCTGCTTGCCGCCGCGCTGTGCCTGGTACTCCTGCCCGGCGCGGCCTGGGCGCAGTTCGACGAACCGGGCGCCAGGCCGACCATGGGCCAGTCGGGCAAGGACGTGATCTGGATTCCGACGCCCCAGCCGCTGGTGAACCAGATGCTCGACATGGCGAAGCTGACGCCCCAGGATCGGCTCGTCGATCTGGGTTCCGGCGATGGCCGCCTGGTCATTACCGCCGCCAAGCGAGGCGCCACCGCGCGTGGCATCGAATTCAACAACGAACTGGTCGAGCTGTCCCGACGCACCGCCCAGGCCGAAGGCGTGGCCAGTCGCGCCACCTTCGAGCGGGSGGACATCTTCAAGTCGGATTTTTCCGATGCCACGGTCGTCACGCTGTTCCTGCTGCCAAGCGTGAACCTGCGTCTCCGTCCCACGTTGCTGGGGATGCGGGCCGGCACGCGCATCGTCTCGAACTCGTTCGATATGGCGGACTGGCGGCCGGACGAGTACGTGCCGAGCGTCGAGGCCTGCCCGGGGCCGTGCGGCGTCTACCTGTGGCTGGTGCCGGCGAGGGTGGCGGGGATATGGGCGATGGGGARCAAGCTGCTGGTGCTGTCGCAGACGTTCCAGAAGCTGGAAGGCGTGATGCGCGAAGGCGAGCGGTCGACGCCGATCTGGGACGGCCGCCTGCGCGGCACGGAGATCGTCTTCACCATCGACGACGAGCGCTACGTCGGCCACGTGGATGGCCGCGAGATGCGGGGCACCATCGAGGGTGGCGAGCCATGGCGCGCCACGTTCCTCAAACCATAGAGACGAAAAAAAACCCGGCCCCTCGTCAGAGGGGCCGGGTTCTTGCCAACCCGTCGCAGCGGCCGGAGCCGATGCGCGGGGCGGGCGAGGGCGCTACCGCTCAGGCGGTGGCAGCCGGCTTCTTGGCAGCCGTGCGGGCCGTGGCCGAGGCTTGCTGAGCAGCCTTGGTTGCGGCGGTGGCGGCAGCCTGGAAGTTGGTTTCGGCCATTTCCACGGCTTGCTTCGTGGCCTTCTGGACCGACTCGTACGCGTTGTTGGCGGCCGAGATGGCCGACTTCACGATGGCGACGGTCGATTCCGAACCGGCCGGGGCGTTCTTGGCGAAGTTCTCGACGAGCGCTTGCACGTTCTTCGTGCCTTCGGCCAGTTGGGCTTCGGCCACCTTGGTGAACTCGCTCTGCGTTTCCGAGGCGATTTCATACAGGTGACGCGAGTACGCCAGGGTCTTTTCGGCAACCGGCTGCACCAGCGAAGCCTGGATGGCCAGCAGTTCCTGGGCATCCTTGGCGGACAGGGCCTTCTTGGCGTTGTCGACGTTTTCGGCAAAGGTGGCCTTGACCACTTGCAGGTTCAGTTCGACAAGCTTTTCAACGCCTTCGAATGCTTTGGTGGTCAGACCGAACAGGGTTTCCAGATTGGCTTTTTGTGCGGCTGCAACTTGTTCCGGGGTCAGGATCATTGCTGGTCTCCAGTGGTGAACTTCAAGGTCAAGCAAAATAGAAATTAAGCCGCCCGAATGTCAAAGCCATGAACGCGATGTCCTGGCCAGCCCGAGCGATATATTGGTGTGCGGTCGAATCGGACCTCGTAAAAAGCTTTGATGCGCCGCAACAATTCCTATTCTAAGGGCAGAAAAAAGCCTGTCAAGCAGTTTTGCTGCACTGCACAAGAAATAGCAGACATTGAGCAGACATATGCGYCGTAATGACCACGTATRGGGCGCCAGGCAAGGGTTTATCCCGATGCGGTCACCATGATGCAACGCGGGGAAGGTCTGCTGTTTGATACGTTTTCACGCAATGCGGAACGCGGTGCTACCATCGCAGACTGCCCGGTCGGTAAATGGTCACGCACCGTCACTTCCCGGGAATTTCCCGCCCGATCCTCGCCCGATCCGCCCCGATGCAAGCTTTTTACGCCGATCACTTCGTCCTGCCGCTGCCGCCCGGCCATCGCTTCCCGATGCGCAAGTACAGCATGCTGCGAGACGCCGTGGTGCGTGAGGTGCCGGGCCTGACCCTGCACGAGGCGCCCCGCGCCGACGACGCGGCGCTGGCACTGGCCCATAMCGCCGACTACATCGCCGATGTCTCCTCCGGCCGGCTCGATGCCGCCCGTCAGCGCGAGATCGGCTTCCCGTGGTCGCACGAGATGGTGGAGCGCTCGCGGCGCTCGGCCGGCGCGACGATGGCCGCCTGCCGCAGCGCGCTGACGGAGGGCATCGCGGTCAACCTCGCCGGCGGTACCCATCATGCCTATGCCGACAAGGGCGGCGGCTTCTGTGTGTTCAACGATGCCGCCATCGCCGCGCGCCAGATGCAGCGCGAAGGGCGCGTAAGCCGCGTGGCGGTGATCGACCTCGACGTGCATCAGGGCAACGGCACGGCGTCGATCCTGCGCGACGACCCGAGCGTGTTCACGCTGTCGCTCCATGGCGAGAAAAACTACCCGTTCCGGAAGGAGGCGAGCGACCTCGACGTCGGCCTGCCGGACGGCTGTGACGACGACACCTACGCGGCTGCGCTGGCTGGCGCGCTGGACACGCTCTACGCGCGCTTCKATCCCGAATTGCTGATTTACCTCGCCGGCGCCGATCCCCATGAGGGCGACCGCCTGGGCCGGCTGCGCCTGACCTTGGCCGGCCTGGCCCGGCGCGACACGCTCGTGTTCGAATCCGCGCTCGCGCGGCGCCTGCCGATGGCCGTGGCAATGGCCGGCGGCTACGGCAACCAGATCGAGGACACCGTGGCCGTGCACACCCAGACCGTGCGGCTGGCCGCGCGCCACCACCAGCGCTACGGCGCCGGGGCGACCGCCGCTGCGGCGGCAGCTTTTTGAGATCGCAACAAATCCCAACAACAACGCCGATGCCGATGAAGCCACAACCGGACACCCGCAGCGCCTACGCGCATTTCCAGCCGATCACCACGCGCTGGATGGACAACGATGTCTATGGCCACGTGAACAACGTTGTTTACTACAGTTATTTCGATACCGTCGTGAACACCTACCTGATCCGCGCGGGCGTGCTGGACATCGAGGCGGGAGAGACCATCGGGCTGGTAATCGAGACGCAATGCAACTATTTCTCGTCGCTGTCGTTCCCGGACACCGTCGTGGCCGGCCTGCGCGTGGCGCGGTTGGGCAACTCGAGCGTGCGCTACGAGGTGGGCCTGTTCTGCAACGACGATGAGGTGGCCGCTGCGCAGGGCCACTTCGTCCACGTCTATGTGGATCGCGCGACACGCCGCCCGGCAGCGCTACCGCCCGCATTGCGCCAGGCGCTGACGCCGCTGCTGCGGCCGAGCGCGGCGTGATCAATAAAACACAATAACCCGGAGACCTTCGAAGCATGTCCAACCATGGCGCTGCCCCCCGCGACACCCTTGAAGTCACCTCCGCCACCGGCGATACGTCCGTGACCGATTCCGCGGCGATCGTCGATCGCGCCATCACCACGCGCCGCTCGATCCGGGCGTTCCTGGATACGCCAGTACCGCGCGAGACCGTCGAGGACATCCTCGCCGTGGCCAGCCGCGCGCCGTCCGGCACCAACACCCAGCCGTGGCGGGTCTACGTGCTCGCGGGCGACGCCAAGGCGCGGCTCTGCGCCGATGTGCTGGCCGCCTATGACGACCCGGAGCGCGACACCAAGTACCGCGAGGAGTATCCGTACTATCCGCGCGAGTGGGTCAACCCGTACCTGGCGCGCCGCCGCAAGGTGGGCTGGGACCTGTACGGCCTGCTGGAGATCAGCCGGGAAGACAAGGCGCGCATGCACGAGCAGCACGCCCGCAACTTCCGTTTCTTCGATGCGCCGGTCGGCCTGATCTTCACGATCGACCGAATCATGGAGCAGGGCAGCTGGCTCGACTACGGCATGTTCCTGCAAAGCATCATGGTGGCTGCGCGCGCCCGCGGGCTAGACACCTGCCCCCAGGCGGCGTTCACGCAATTCCACGGCGTCCTGGCCAGCCAACTGCAGCTGACCGAGAACGAGATGGTGGTGTGCGGCATGTCGCTGGGCTACGCCGACCCGGAGGCGACGGCCAATCAATTGGTCACGGAGCGTGAACCGGTGAGCGGGTTCGCGCGTTTCCTCTCATGACTTCGCGCCGGATTGAGGTTTCCCCTGATGAGGTTTTCACAAAAGCCACCGATATTGATGTTAGGGAAACTGTTTCTTATCTAGGTGCGAAGCGTTGTGCGCAGTTGTCGACAAACAAGTGCAAACGACAATCGCTRGCGCGAGAAATGGCCAATACGGCACATTTCCCGTAATGTGGAATTGTTTGCGAATCGAACTTTAAAGAGCCTTCGTAAGTCTTTAATCTTGCTAACAATTTCTTTATTTCCTAAACTAGCGCCATTCCACCAAATGCCGCGCTGAACAGATCATGTTCCGGTCCCAATCCTTTATTTCCCGACTCTTCAGCATGCCCCTGACCGCCATCGCCACTTCGGCGCTGGTGTCGGTGTCCATGCTGGCCGCGCCGGTGACGTACGCAGCGACGAAGTCGACTGCGACGAAAACCTCGGCCAAAAAGCAGGTAACTGCTTCCAAATCCACTAAAAAGGTCGCAGCCGCGAGCGAGAAACCCTCGTCATCGCGGAAGGTGATCGTGCTGCGCCACGGCAAGAAGACCGTCGTGGCCAGTCGAGCGCAGCCGGTTCGCGCGGCCTTCGTGCCGTCGAAACCGACGCTCGCAGAGTCCATGGGCCTGCGCGATACGGAAGACGCGCTCGCGCTGCGTTCCTCCGTGGCGCTGGTGCTGGACCAGAACACGAACGAAGTCCTGTTCCAGAAAAATCCGACGGCGGTGCTGCCGATCGCCTCGATCACCAAGCTGATGACGGCGCTGGTGGTCATGGACTCGCACCTGCCGATGGACGAAGTGCTGACGGTGAGCGAGGAAGATCGCGACACCGAGAAGCACAGCAGCTCGCGCCTGCGCTTTGGCACGCAGCTGACCCGCCATGAAATGATGCTGCTGGCGCTGATGTCGTCGGAAAACCGTGCCGCTTCGGTGCTGGGCCGCAGCTACCCGGGCGGCCTGCCGGCGTTTGTGGGCGCGATGAACCGCAAGGCGCGCGAACTCGGCATGAACGACAGCCACTTCGTCGATTCGAGCGGCCTGTCGAGCAGCAATGTGTCGAGCGCGATGGACCTGGCCCGCCTGGTCAACGCCGCTTACCGCAACCCGACCATCCGCGAATTCTCGACCCAGACCGAGCATGAAGTGAACGTGCTGGGCCGTCCGCTCCATTACGTGAGCACCAACCGCCTCGTGCGCGGCGGCAACTGGGAGATCGGCCTGCAGAAGACCGGTTTCATCTCGGAAGCCGGCCAGTGCCTGGTGATGCAGGCCCGTGTGAACGATCGCAACGTGGTGATGGTGTTCCTGGACTCCGTGGGCAAGCTGTCGCGCTTTGCCGATGCCACGCGCGTGCGCACGTGGCTTGAGCACCAGCCGTCGGTGCAGGGTCCGCAACGGCCGTTCCCCAACTCCCCAAACCTTACGCAGGGTCCTAGCGCGCCGCACGCGGCGCACGCGATCCTGGCCTCGCAGCAGGCACGCGGCACCTGATTCAGGTAGCCGCCGCCAATTGAAAACGCGCCGCGGGGCAGCCCGTCGGCGCGTTTCTTTTTGGGCGATACGCGCGTGAGGCGCGCTCGTGGCGCGATCAGGCCGACACGGCGTCCGCCACGTAGCCCATGCCGCGCGAGATCTGCAGCGCGGTGTCCCTGAGGTTCTGCAGCCAGCTGTCCTGCAGGCGGTCTGCCGGCGCGGACAGCGACAGCCCGGCCACCAGCCGGCGCGAGTCGTCATAGATGCCGGCCGCGATGCAGCGCACGCCCAGCTCCAGTTCCTCGTTGTCGCGCGCATAGCCGTTGGTGCGCACCCAGCTCAGTTCGCGCTCCAGCTTGGCGATGTCCGTGATCGACGTGCCCGTATGCCCGGCCAGCCCGGTGCGCGTGGCATAGCTGCGCACGCGCCCGGCCTCGTCGGCAGCCAGGAACAGCTTGCCGACCGAGGTCAGGTGCAGCGGGGCGCGGCCGCCGATGGCGCGCACCACCTGCATGCCCGAGCGCTCGCTGTAGGCGCGCTCGATATAAACGATCTCATCGCCCTGACGCACCGACAGGTTCACGGTCTGCCCGGTGACGCGGTGCAGCGCGCGCATCGGTGCGAGTGCGGCATCACGCACAGAGAGCCGCGCCTTTACGAGATTCCCGAGTTCCAGCAAGCGCATGCCGAGCCGATAGCTGCCGGGGTCCGAGCGATCCACGAAACGGCACGCCACCATGTCATTGAGAATGCGGTGCGCCGTGGACGGATGCAGGCCGGTGGCCAGCGACAACTCCTTGAGACTGACGGGATCCGCGTGTTGGGCGAGCGCATCCAGCAACGTCATCATGCGTTCGATGACCTGGATCGAGGTCTTGCCGGGTGCCTTGTCTGCTTCTGCCATAGGAGGAAATGTTGCCGTGCGGCAAATTAAGCGTTTGCCTGATTCTATCTCGCATTGTGAAAATTTCAATAGGTGAAATGCAATTACCGAGATTCCCTTCCAGTGGTGGCGCCGCTTTCGCATGAGCGGCATTGCGCGCGGAGATGAACAAGTTTGCGGCGCGTGCTGCCCGCAGCGGCGCGGTGGGGGCGCATAATTGCGAGGTTTCGGGTCTGGATAAAAGGAAGCGATGCGAATCGGACTGTTCGCCACCTGTCTGGTGGACCTCATGCGCCCRGAGATCGGGTTTTCGGTGCTGAAGCTGCTGGAATCGGCGGGTTATGAGGTCATGGTGCCCGAGGCGCAGACCTGCTGCGGGCAGCCCGCGTACAACTCGGGCGAGCGCGCCGTCTCGCGCGATCTGGCCGAAAAATTCCTGCGTGAGTTCGAGATGTTCGACTACGTGGTGATCCCCTCCGGTTCCTGCGGCGGCATGGTCCGCGCGCACTACCAGGACCTGCTGCGCGACGACCCCGAACTCCACGGCCGTTACGAGCGCCTGCGCGAACGCGTCTACGAACTGACCGATTTCCTGGTCAACGTGGCCAAGATCGAGACCGTCGACTCGGCATTTTCCGGCCACGTCACCTATCACGACTCCTGCTCCGGTCTGCGCGAACTCGGCGTCAAGCAGCAGCCGCGCGCGCTGCTCGGCAAGCTGCCCGGCGTGCAGTTGACCGAGATGAAGGATTGCGAGGCCTGCTGCGGCTTCGGCGGCACGTTCTCGGTGAAATACGGCAATATCTCGACGGCCATCGTCGACGAGAAATGCGCCAACATCCAGGCCAGCGGCGCTGATGCCGTGGTGCTGGGCGACCTTGGCTGCATGCTCAATATCGAAGGCCGGCTGCGCCGGTCCGGCGATACGCGCACCCGCGTGCTGCACATCGCGCAGGTCCTGGCGGGCGACGCCTGATCGATCGAACCTCGGCAAAATACGATGCAAGTCCATAGCATGGAATTCAAGGCGCGGGCCGGGCAGAAGCTCGCCGACCAGCGCCTCCAGCAGAACCTCAAGAAACTGTCGACGAAGTTCGTGACCGCGCGGGCCGATGCGATCCGCGACATCGACTTCGACGCCACGCGCGCCGCGCTCAAGGAGCGCCGCAACCGCGCGCTGGAAAACCTCGACGTCTGGCTCGCCAAGTTTGAAGAAAACGCGACCAAGCGCGGCGCCACGGTGCTGTTCGCCGAGACCACTGCCGACGCAGCCCGTCTGGTGGCCGAAATCGCGCAGAAGCATGGCGTGAAGAAGGTCATCAAGAGCAAGTCGATGGTGACCGAGGAGATGCGCCTGAACCAGGTGCTGGGCGAGATGGGCGTGCAGAGCATCGAGACCGATCTGGGCGAGTACATCCTCCAGATCAACGATGCCGAGCCGCCGTCGCACATCATCGCGCCCGTGATCCACAAGGACAAGGACGAGATTGCCGACCTGTTCGCCAAGGTGCACCACAAGCCGCGCCTGACCGACATCCCGCAGATGACCCGCGAAGCGCGCGAGGTGCTGCGCCCCGAGTTCCTGTCCGCGGACATGGGCGTGACGGGCGGCAACTTCATCATCGCCGAGACCGGCTCGGTGGCCGTGGTGACCAACGAGGGCAACGAGGGCATGTGCACGGTCATGCCGCGCGTGCACGTGGCCGTTACCGGCATCGAGAAGGTGCTGCCGACGCTGGAGGACCTGGCCACGGTGATGCGGCTGCTGCCGCGCTCGGCCACCGGGCAGGCGATCTCCAACTACTTTTCGCTGCTGACGGGCCCGCGCGCCGAGGGCGAGCGCGACGGCCCCGAGCATATGTACTTCGTGATCGTCGATGGCGGCCGGAGTGGCCTGATCGGCGGCGAATTCCAGGAGATGCTGCGCTGCATCCGCTGCGGCGCCTGCATGAACCACTGCCCGGTGTACCAGAAGATCGGCGGCCATGCCTATGGCTGGGTCTACCCGGGACCGATGGGCAGCGTGCTGACGCCAAGTTATGTCGGCCTCGCCAATGCCATCGATCTGCCGCAGGCCGCCACACTTTGCGGCGAGTGCAACAGAGTGTGTCCCGCCTCGATCCCGCTGTCCGACCTGCTGCGCAAGCTGCGCGAGAAGCAGATGGAACGCGGCCTGCGCCCGTGGCAGGAGCGCCTGTCGCTGCAGGTCTGGGGCTATGTGGCGCGCCGCCCGGCGCTCTACGCCTTCGCCACGCGCATGGGCGCGCGTCTGCTGGCGCGGATGGGGGGCCGGAATCGGCTGATTGCCAGCCTGCCGATGGCGGGCAAGGGCTGGACCGACTCGCGTGACATGCCCGCGCCGAGCGGCCGGACCTTCCGCGAGTTGTACAAGGAGAGGAGGGCGCGCGCATGAGTACGCACCAGGACAACCAGCGCGCGCTGAACGCGATGCGCGAGGCTTTGGCCAGCCATGTGGCCGGCACCATGCCGGTGGCGGACCTCGTCGGCGCATGGCGAGCGGCGGCCACGTCGCTGACGCTGCCGCCGGTATTCGGTCAGGCGATGGAGGAGTTGCTGCGCCGCCTGGAGATGTCGGCGGTGTTCGCGCAGGATAGCTGCTCGTTCTCGAGCACGGCCGTCACGGACCAGCTCAAACGCTGGCTGGACAAGGCCGAGGCGTCGTAAGCGTCGTAAGCGTCGTAAACGACAACGGCCGGGGAGCGCCCCCGGCCGTTATTCCATCCCGTTCGACTTAGCTCAGCAGCAGCGCGTCGTCATCCAGCTGCTCGTGCCGGGTCTGCTCGAACATCCGCAGCAGGTCGGGCACGTCGAGGCCCTTGCGTTGGTCGCCCGACACATCGAGCACCACCTGCCCCTGGTGCAGCATCACCGTGCGATCACCGTAGTCCAGCGCCTGGCGCATCGAGTGCGTCACCATCATCGTCGTCAGCTTGCTTTCCGAGACGATGCGCGCGGTCAGTTCCAGCACGAAGGCGGCGGTTTTCGGGTCCAGCGCGGCCGTGTGCTCGTCGAGCAGCAGGATGCGCGACGGCTGGAGCGACGCCATCAGCAGGCTCACCGCCTGCCGCTGGCCGCCGGACAGCAGGCCGATCCGGTCCGTCAGACGATTCTCCAGCCCGAGGTTCAGCAGCCGCAGCTTGTCGCGGAACAGCTCGCGCGACGCCTTGTTCAGCGCCGGGCGGAAGCTGCGCCGCGAGCCGCGCGCCATGGCCAGCGCCATGTTTTCCTCGATGGTCAGCGCCTCGCAGGTGCCGGCCATCGGGTCCTGGAACACGCGGGCCACCAGATGGGCGCGGTCCCAGGCGGGCTGCCGGGTCACGTCGATGTCGTCGATGGTGATGCGGCCGCTATCCACCATCTGGTCGCCGCTGACGGCGTTCAGGAAGGTGGACTTGCCGGCGCCGTTGGAGCCGATCACGGCCACGAACTGGCCGCTCGGGATCTCCAGGTTCAGGCCGCGCAGCGCGCGGTTCTCGATCGGCGTGCCGGGGTTGAAGGTCAGCTTCAGGTCTTGTGCGCGCAACATCTCAGGCACCTCCGTTCTTGCGGCCAAACAGCTTCTTGCGCGTCGCCGGYAGCACCAGCGCCAGCGTCACCAGCGCCGCCGTCACCAGATTCAGATCCTGCGCCTTGAGGCCGATGAACTCCGTGTTCAGCGCCAGCGCGATGAAGAATCGGTACAGGATGGCGCCCAGCACCACGGCCAGCGTCACATAGACCAGACGCCGCGCCGGCAGGATGGTCTCGCCGATGATCACGGCGGCCAGGCCGATCACGATGGTGCCGATGCCCATCGAGATGTCGGACCCGCCCTGGGTTTGCGCGAACAGCGCGCCGGCCAGCGCCACCAGCCCGTTGGAGAGCGCCATGCCGGCCAGCGTGGCACGGCCCGTAGGCACGCCCTGCGACCGCGCCATGCGCGGATTGGCACCGGTGGCGCGCATCGCCAGGCCCAGTTGCGATGAGAAGAACCAGTCCAGGCCGACCTTCGCCACGATCACCACCACCAGCAGCACCAGCGGGCGCAGCAGGTAGTCGGGCAGCCACTCGGGCTGGAGCACCGTGAACAGGGTCGGCTCGGTAATCAGCGGCACATTCGGGCGACCCATGATGCGCAGGTTGACCGAGTACAGCGCGATCATCATCAGGATACTGGCCAGCAGGTCCATGATCTTGAGCCGTACGTTGAGCCAGCCGGTGATCCAGCCGGCCACCGCGCCGGCCGCGATGGCGGCGAGCGTGGCCAGGAAGGGGTCCTGGCCGGCGGAGATCAGCGTGGCCGCCACGGCGCCGCCGAGCGGAAAGCTGCCATCGACGGTGAGATCGGGGAAGTTGAGGATGCGGAACGAGATCAGCACCCCGAGGGCCACGAGGCTGAAGATCAGGCCGATCTCCAGGGCGCCCATAAGGGAAAAGAGGGACATGGGGAAATCCTGTTGCGGGGGACCGGCCGGGCTGTCGCGCGGCGGGTAGGCGGCGCGTGCGCTGCGGTCCGGAGGCCCCGGCCGGCCGGATAGGCCGGGCCGGGGCCGGAGAGCGTCAGGCCGCGCAACCCCTCGGGGGCGGCGCGGCCCGTTGCGGGTCTTACTTGATGACGGTCTTGGCTTCCTTGACCAGTTCCGGCGCCAGCGTCACGCCTTGCTTGGCGGCGGCGCTGGTGTTCACGAACAGTTCGAGGTTGTCCGAGGTCTGCGAGGCAATCGCGCCGGGCTTCTCGCCCTTCAGGATGCGCACGACGACCTTGCCGGTCTGGTGGCCCAGGTCGCTGTAGTTGATGCCCAGCGCGGCCACGGCGCCACGCTTCACGCTGTCCGTGTCAGCGGCCACCAGCGGAATCTTCGACTCGTTGGCCACCTTCACCAGCGCCTCGTAGGCCGAGACCACGTTGTTGTCGGTGTTCGTATAGATCACATCGACCTTGCCGATCAGGCTCTTGGCAGCCGGGCCGATGTCCACGGTACGCGGCGCGGCGGCTTCCTTGAGCGTCAGGCCCTGCTTGGCCAGCAGTTCCTTCAGTTCCTTGACCACCACCACCGAGTTGGCTTCACCGGGGTTGTAGACCATGCCGACGGTCTTGACCTTGGGCACCACGCGCTGGATCAGGGCCACCTGCTTGTCCAGCGGCAGCTTGTCCGAGACCCCGGTCACGTTGGTGCCAGTAGCGCCCCAGCCCTTGACCAGCTGGGCGGCCACGGGATCCGTCACGCCCGAATACACCACCGGCACCGTCTTGGTGGCGGCCACCACGGCCTGTGCGGACGGCGTGGCGATGGCCACGATCGCGKTCGGCTGGTCGCCGACGAACTTCCGGGCGATCTGCGCGGCCGTGCCGGTGTTGCCCTGCGCGCTCTGGTATTCCCACTTCAGGTTCTTGTCGGCGTCGTAGCCGGCAGCCTTCAGTTCGGCGCGCACGCCGTCGCGRATGGCGTCGAGTGCCGGGTGATCGACAATCGACAGCACTTTCACGGTCTGGGCCTGCACGGCGCCGCCGTACAGCACGGACAGGGCGACCACGCCGCCGAGAATCGTTTGGGTGGATGCCTTGAGGCGCGACTGAAGACGCTGCATGTAATTGTTCTCCCCCGAGGGTTCGGTACTTTGGAAGCCTGCGAGGATACCATTTTCGGGGCTCTCGCGGCTCCCTTTTAGTGCACCGGTCGGCCATATCCTGCTGTTAAACGCCTCGGGGGACAAGGCGTGCCGCAAATTATTGCGCCAGAAAGCCGATTTCGAGAATGTGTTGCGGTGCAGCATCCTCAGCCGGCAACGGGGTGGCGCAACGCGGCGGCACAGTCACGCACCAGGGAGGGGCCGCGATAGATCAGGCCGCTGTAGACCTGGACCAACTGCGCGCCGGCATCGATCTTCGCGCGCGCGTCGGCGCCGCTGAAGATGCCACCCACGCCGACGATCGGCAGGGCATCGCCCACCACGGCGCGCAGGGCGCGCACCACGCGGGTGGAGGATTCGAAGACCGGACGTCCCGAGAGGCCGCCCGCTTCCTCGGCATGGGGCAGGCCCTGGACCGCCTCGCGCGAAATCGTGGTGTTGGTGGCAATCACCCCGTCGATGCCGTGCCGCACGAGCGCATCGCCGATATTGCCGATCTGGTCGTCGTCSAGGTCCGGSGCAATCTTCAGGGCCAACGGCACGTAGCGCTTGTGCTGCTCGGCCAGGCGCTGCTGGGCGGTCTTCAGCGTGGAGAGCAGGCTGTCCAGCTCGCTGGCGCCCTGCAACTGGCGCAGGTTCTTGGTATTCGGCGACGAGATGTTCACCGTCACATAGCTCGCGTGCGGATAGACGCGCTCGAGGCAGTAGAGGTAGTCGTCAGCCGCGCGCTCGATCGGCGTATCGGCGTTCTTGCCGATATTGAGACCCAGCACGCCACCCTCGGCCTTCCAGCGCGACGCCTGGACGTTGGCCACGAAGGCATCCACGCCGCCATTGTTGAAGCCCATGCGGTTGATCAGCGCATCGGCCTGCGGCAGCCGGAACATGCGCGGACGCGGGTTGCCGGGCTGCGCGCGCGGCGTGACCGTGCCCACCTCGATAAAACCGAAGCCGAACGCGGCAAGGCCGTCGATGTACGCGCCATCCTTGTCGAGACCGGCCGCCAGCCCCACGGGGTTCGGGAAGCGCACGCCCATGACGGTGCGCGGATCGGCGGCGATGGTGTTGCCAAGGCAGCCGGCCAGGCCCATGCGCTGCGCGCGCATGAGGTTGTTCAGCGTGAAATGGTGGGCATCCTCCGCATCCATGGAGAACAGGGCGGGGCGAAACAGGGGATAGAGCGCGTTGAGCACGGGGAGGGGGCGCGGCCGGGGCCGGCGCGAAGTCGGTACCAGAGCGGCATTGTAGCGTGCGGCAGGCGCTACTCCTGGGCGGGCCCCGGTTGGGGTGGGGCGGCTGACGTGGTGACGGGCGCGGTGGCCTCGTCGTCGAACGGATGCCACTGGTTGCCCGTGAGCACCTGGAGCGGCCGGAAGCGCGCCTTGTAGGCCATCTTGCGGCTGTCGGCGATCCAGTAACCCAGGTAGAGGTGCGGCAGGCCCAGCTCGCGGGTCTGGTTGATCTGCCAGAGGATGTTGTAGGTGCCGTAGCTCGCGCCGACGGCCATCGGGTCATAGAAGGTGTAGACCGACGACAGGCCGTCATCGAGCACATCGATCATGCTGACCATGCGCAGGCGGCCCGCCTCGGGCGAGCCCGGCGGTTCGCGGAACTCCACCAGCCGCGAGTTCACGCGGCTTTGCAGCAGGAACTGCTCGTACTGGTCCCGGCTGTCCTGATCCATGCCGCCGCCTGCGTGGCGCATCGACTGATAGAGCAAATACAGCGCGTAATGCTCCTCGACGTAGGTCAGCGGCGCCACCAGCGCCTGCAGGTTCTCGTGCTGGCGCCAGGCGCGGCGCTGGCTGCGGTCCGGACGGAACTGGTCCACCAGCACGCGGCACGGCGTGCAGGCGCGGCATTCGTCGCAATAGGGGCGATAGGTGAAGATGCCGCTGCGGCGGAAGCCGGCGCGCACCAGCCGGGAGTAGACATCGGCATTGATCAGGTGCGCGGGCGTGGCCACCTGCGAGCGCGCCATGCGGCCATCGAGATAGCTGCAAGCGTAGGGCGCCGTTGCGTAAAACTGCAACGCGGAGAGCGGAAGTTCCTTCAGCTTGCTCATGGCTCGCTCATGACAAAAAGACGGAGGCGGCGGACACCGCGTGGCAGCATCCTGTCTGGCAGTCTATCAGAGCAAGCCGGGCGGCGTGTGCAACGCGGTGCAGATCCGCTGGCGTTGCAATGGCCGGGCGATGTTCATATAGTGGTCGGGCCGCTTGAGAGGCGTCCCACTTTTCTCGACATTGGCGACCTTCACGGCCAGCGGAAGGTCCGGGAAGCCAAGCTCCAGATAGCGGCGCGGCGTGTTGCCGAGCCGGATGGCGAGCCCCATCACCGTGTTGGCCTTGTCGGTCAGCAGCGTGGCACAGGTGGTCTTGAGAACGAGATCGTAATTGGGGTCTTTCATCCGGCAGGTGAACGGCAAGACACGCGAAGTAGCGAGTGTCTGCCCACCTGCCTTCAGGCGGATTTGCGCTGCGTCAAATAGCTGGCGCCCAGCGCGCCAGTACCGACTTGTCAAACTGCCACGGCGCGATGTCGGGCTGGGCGGTGGCGGCCCGGACGTGGGCGACGAAGTCCGCGCGCGGGATCGGGCTGGCGCCGAGGGAGGCCAGGTGGTCAGTTTCCTGCTGGCAGTCGATCATCGTCACGCCGTGCTGGTCGAGGAAGGCACAGAGTGCGGCCAGGGCGATCTTGGAGGCGTCCGTGCGCTGCGCGAACATCGACTCGCCATAGAACATGCGGCCCAGCGCCACGCCGTAGAGGCCGCCCACACGCTCGCCCTGGTACCAGCTTTCCACGGAGTGGGCGCGGCCGGCGCGGTGCAGGGCGCCGTAGGCGTTGACGATGTCGTCGGTGATCCACGTGCCGAACTGGCCGTCGCGCGCGGTCATGGCGCAGGTGCGCATCACGGCGATGAAATCGTCGTCRACGCGGATTTCCCAGTCCGGGTCACGCAGGGTGCGGCGCAGCGTCTTGCGCAGGGTGGCCGAGACCTTGAGCGCCTGCGGAGCCAGCACCATGCGCGGGTCGGTGCTCCACCAGAGCACCGGCTGTCCTTCGGAATACCAGGGGAAGATGCCTTGCCGGTAGGCCAGCAGCAGCCGCTGCGGCGAGAGTTCGCGACTGGCGGCGAGCAGGCCGGGCGCATCGCTGGCCGGGCCGAGCGCCCGCTCGACAGGCGGAAACGGGTCCTGTGGGTCCAGCCAGGTGATCATGGGGCGGGCAGGGCGTTGCCCGCGTTCAGGGGGTAACGGGCGGTGTGGCGGGCGACGTGGCCGGTGACACCTCGGTCGCCGGCAGCGGCGTGGCACGGCTGGTCAGCGGCCGCATCGGCTTGTCGATGTCCAGGCTGTGCAGCCGGAAGCTGCCATCGGCGATCCGGCCCGCCGCGCGGTCGGCGAAGAAGCAGCGCAGCGTGTGGATGACGGTGGGGAAGGCCAGGTCGTCCCAGGGCACATCGGCTTCATCGACCAGCTTGACCTCGAGGCTTTCCTCGCCCGGGGCGATGTCCAGGTCCTGCAGCGTCGCCAGGTAGAACAGGTGCACCTGGTGCACGTGCGGCACGTTGAGAATCGAGAACAGTTCGCCCACTTCCACGCGGGCGCCGGCTTCCTCGAGGGTCTCGCGCGAGGCGGCCTGGGCCGTGGTCTCGGCAATCTCCATGAAGCCGGCCGGCAGCGTCCAGAACCCGTAGCGGGGCTCGATGGCGCGCTTGCAGATCAGGATCTTGTCTTCCCAGACGGGGATCGTGCCCACGACGTTGCGGGGATTGACATAGTGGATGGTGCCGCAGCCGTCGCATACGCTGCGCGGGCGATTGTCGCCTTCGGGTACGCGCAGGACAACCGCATGACCACAGTTCGAGCAGAATTTCATGAGGGGCGTCCGGGAGGAATGGCGCCAAGTGTATCACCGCGCCGCCCGGCCGCTGCCTCGGAGGGAGGTGGCTACTTGCGCTGAGTTGCCTTCGCGCCCCCCGTCGCGCCCGGGCTGGCGGTCGGCACCCAGTCCTCGGGGCGGTCTGGCGGCACGATGTCCGCCTTGCCCTTCCTGGGGTCCGGCAGGTTGACCGGCGCGGGCCGGTCGTTGCGGTGGCCCTTGGCGCCGTGTGCCGGCTTCTGGGCCGCCGGCTTGGCTGCGGTGGCCGAGGTTTCGGCGAGGGCCGCGCCGCCCGCCAGCGTGGCACAGGCCGCCGTGCAAGCCGCCGCCCAGATCGCCATCGATTTCGCGCTACGCATGGTCATGTTGGGTTCTCCTTCCGTTGCGTGTGAGAACACCCTACGGACCTCGGGCGTCCGCCGCCATGGATTGACCTGGCGATGTGATGCAAGGTGCATCCTCGGCGCCATGAACATGATCGACATCAASTYTGTGGCGATTACGCCCCCTGCGACCTCGCCTGAACGGACCGCGATGCCTACCATCGGCCGCTCCTTTCCAACGCGGAGCAGAAAGATGAGAACAAGACACGTGGTGCGGTTGAGCGCAACCGCCCTGGCCCTGGCCATGTTCGTGGGGACGAGCATCCCCGCCATGGCCGTGACGGCGGCGAAGGAGAATGCCGCCACCCGCAGCAAGCCCCGGCCCAATCCCTTCCTCGCTGCAGAGGCGTACGCGGTGACTCATTTCGACCCCGCTCAGACCGATGTGATGCCTTACGCGCTCCCGCGCGGCACCTTCCATGTCGATCTGCGCAAGGCCCCACGCGTGCAGGCCGGGCCGATCAGCATCATGACCCTGGCCACGCCGTCGCCGCGCTATATGTGGGCGGCYTCGTCGGGCGGGGTTTCCTATGTGGATGTCAGCGATGGCGGCTGGCGYGAGGTGGCCAGGCTGCCCGATCCAGACGCGAAGCCGCTGCCCGCCGGCCTGCTCGACAAGATCCTCGCCGAACCGCTGGACGATGTCGCGCGCGTGGAGAAGGCGGTCAAGACCGACCTGGCGCTCGACCGCAAACGGATCAGCGCCAATATCTAYGTGGTGTCCGGCAAGGATGGCGTGCTGTATGCGACCAATCGCTCCGCGGTCCGCGCCTATGGACTRGTCGATCCGAAGCGCCCGGAAGCGGGCATCAAGCTATTGCGGACGATCGATCTCAAGGATCGCCTGACGGCGGTGGAGAATGCCGGCGGCGTGATGCTGAACATGACATATGACGGCCATCTGGTGGTGGGCGCCGCGCAGTCCATCCGCGTGCTCGACCGCGACTTCAAGCCCGTCGGCGATGCGTTCCAGTTCCCGGAAGGCGAGATCGTCTCCAACGCGATGGCGGTCGACGAGAAGAACGGCATCTATATCGCCTCCGACAAGGTGATGCGYAAGCTTGTGTGGACCGGGAAGACGCTCTCCCGCGATGCCGCGCACGGCGCCTGGGAATCGGCCTATGACTCGGGCCAGACGCCGATGCCCAGCGTGAAGTTCGGCAATGGCACGGGCTCCACGCCGACCCTGATGGGCTTCGGCGACGATGCGGACAAGCTGGTGGTCATCACCGACGGCTCTGACCGCATGAAGCTGGTGGCCTTCTGGCGCGACGAGATCCCGGCCGGCTTCACGCAGCGGCCCGGCACGAAGTCGAACCGCATCGCCGATCAGATTCAGGTCACCTGCGGGCTGCCCGGCAGCACGCCCTACGTCCAGTCCGAGCAATCGGTGGTGGCGCTGGGCTATGGCGCGTTCGTCGTGAACAACATCCGGCCGAAGGGTGTGGCGGATCGACTGGTCGATGTGCTTGCGGGCGGCCCGGCGCTGACGCCGGCGGCGGGCGCGGAGCGCTTCGAGTGGGATACGAAGACCAAGRCGTGGCGCTCGGTGTGGACGCGCAACGATGTGGTGTCCACGAGCATGGTGCCGACCGTGAGCGGTCCGTCGCGGATCGTGTTCGTGAACGGCTATACCAAGGCGGACGGCTGGGAAGTGACTGGCATGGACTGGGAAACCGGCAAGACAGTCCATCGCTCGATCTTCGGTCAGGACAATCTGGGTAACGGCGCCTATGCACTGATCCAGTCCTTGCCGAATGGCGACCTGCTGTTCAACAGCATCGGCGGCCCGACGCGTGTGAAGTACCAAGCGACCGCCAAGTAAGRACGGCGGCCGGAAAACAAAAAACCCGCCTGATTGGGCGGGTTTTCTTGTTGCAGCGTGTTCTGCTGCGTATTCGTTCCGGCGGTTGGTTGCGGGGGCAGGATTTGAACCTGCGACCTTCGGGTTATGAGCCCGACGAGCTGCCAGACTGCTCCACCCCGCGTCCGTCGAAGCTGAGAGTATATGACAACCGTTTGCGCAATGCAACACCTTTGCCTCTCGCTTCTGATGAGTGCCGTGCAACCGGCACCCATCTTCCAGTTAGAGCACGCGAAGGGGTCCGTGGTTCAGGTCGATTTCGGGGTTTCGGTTGTGCGCTGCCACAGCGTCGCTTCGAACTCGAAGCTGTCGCGCTGCTGCAGGTCGTCGCGTTGCCAGATCACGCGGTCGGGGCGCACGGTCAGCATCCACGTGGTGGTGGCGAGCGGGTTCGGCTGGTCGAACGCGCGTGGCGTCAGCACCGCTGCGCACGGGCCGCGCTCGGGGTCGCGCACGGAGGTGTAGCGGATCAGGCCCAGCCCGGCTTCTCGCGCCAGACGGCCGAAGTCCTGGCAGGGCGCGTGGTCGTCGGGATCGGTCCAGCGCGGGTCATCGTGGAACGGGGCGGCGTCCAGCGCCACGCCGTCGGTCTTCACGCTGACCTGGAACAGCGTCTGCGCGCGGGCGTCGATGCGGGGCAGCGCGGGGCTGTCGAGCAGAAAGCGCCAGCGCCAGTAGCCCAGTTCGGCACAGGCTGTGCGAATGGCGTCGGCGCCATAGAACACGCCCGGGTCCTGTCCGCCGCGAAAGCGCGAGCCCCAGGGCGAGGGGGGATATCGGAAGGGCGTGAAGATCAGATAGTGGAGGTGGCGCGCGTCGGGGGGTACTGCGGGTTTGCCGGCGTCGAGCACGGCTTCGAGCACGGCCTGTTCCTCGAGGCTGTCCACCAGGGGCATGGTCGAGACCACATGCTGGGCCTCCACCGCCCGCCACAGTTTGAGCGCGAACGGCTTGCGCTCAGATGCGACCGCGGGTGGCGTCCAGGTAGTGAACGACACGTACGAGCCCTTCAGTCGTGCGAATCAGCTCGAGCGGCTTGCCGCCAAGCGAGAGGTTGTCATGGGTGAGCCACAGCCGCGCCTGCTCGTCGTGGCCGAGGATGGCATCGAGCGAGCGGAACAGGCGCACGAACAGCACGCCGAACTCCCACTCCTTGCGGTGCGCATCGAGCACATAGCCGCCGGACGCCATGCGCGAGACCGACGCCGTGCTGATGCCGAGCACGCTGGCCACGATGGCCTGGCTGATGCCAAGAAAGCCGGCCGCGCGCATCACGGCCTTGGTGAGCGTGGCGCCGGGGTTCACGCCGCCGGCGGGCTCGGTGTCCGGAATCTGATGAGATTGCATCGCCTTTGCTCCTTTCTTGGGAAACATTATAGGCGGTGTATTTCAGAAGGAAAGGCCGTGACATAGGCTGTRAAGTGCCTAATACGTCTCAATGTGGAGCCGTCCCTCCGCGCGCAGCGTGGCCTCCAGGTCCGTCCAGGACTGGCCCGCCGCCGCGCAGACCTCGCCGAAGGCGGCCAGCACGCCTTCCTCCATCCCCTTCAGGCCGCAGATGTACACATGGCCATGGGGGTCGGCAAGCAGCGCGGCCACCTGCGGGCTGGCTTCGCGGATCGCATCCTGCACATAGCGGCGCGGCATCTCGGCATCGCGCGAGAAGGCGAAGTGAATGTCGAGGAAGTCCTTGGGCAGCTTCAGCAGCGGGCCGAAATAGGGCAGTTCACGCTGGTTGCGCGCGCCGAAGAACAGCAGGCGGCGCCCATCGAAACTCGCCATATTGCGACGCATCCGCTCGGTCATCGCCCGCATCGGTGCGGAGCCGGTGCCCGTGCAGATCATCATCACGCTGGCCTCGCGATGGTTGGGCATCAGGAAAGTACTACCGAAGGGGCCGACGACCTGCACCGTGTCGCCCTTGGCCAGGTCGCACAGGAAGTTCGACGCCACGCCGCGTACCGGCTGCCCGTCGTGGTCCTGGTCCACGCGCTTCACGGTCAGCGCGAGGTTGTTGTAGCCGGGGCGCTCGCCGTCGCGCGGGCTGGCCACCGAGTACATGCGGATGTAGTGCGGCTTGCCCGACGCATCGGTGCCGGGCGGCACGATGCCGATGGCCTGCCCCTCCAGCACCGGGAAGAACTGGTTGCCGAAGTCGAGCACGATGTGATGGATGTCGCTCGACGCCTCTTCGGCCGTCAGCCGATAGTTGCCGGCCACCGTGGCCGACACCGGCGCGCGCACRCCGTGCAGGTTGAYATAGGGATGCGCGGCCGACCAYGGCGCCTTGGGCGAGGTATGCCGGCTGGTTTCCACGGCCTGCACGTCGGTGGCGGGCGCCTTGCCAGTGCCGGCGGCGGCCTGGGCCAGGGCCTCGGCGGCCGTGGCGGTGGCGGACGTCGCCGCGTCGATCTCGGCCTCGGGCAGCGGCACCTGGGCTGGCAGCTCGTCCCAGAGCAGTTGGGCGTCGATCGGATAGGCCTCGCCGCGCAGCATCGTGCGCCAGTTGTCGATGGCGCCCGTGGGGCAGGGCGACAGGCACGCGTTGCAGCCGTTGCAAACCTCGGCCTTGACCACGTAGTTGCGGTCGTCGTGGGTGATGGCGTCGATCGGGCAGGTGTCTTCGCAGGTGTTGCAGCGAATGCAGATTTCCGGATCGATCAGGTGCTGCTTGATGATGTCGGGGGCGCCCATGTCGGCCTCTTATCCAGTGATTCAGCGATCTAGTTGAAACGGACGTATTCGAAATCCACCGGCTGGCGGTTCACGCCCACCGCCGGCGGGGCGATCCAGTTGGCGTAGCGGCCCGGCTCCACCACACGGCCCATCAGCGAGGCCACGAAGGCGCGGTCCGCGTCGGTGGCCAGCCAGGTGTCCGCGTTGGCCTGCCAGGCGGCTTCGCTCAGCACCTCGCCGGTCGGCGAGACATGCACATTGGCGAAGGTGCCGATCTTRCGGTTGAACGCCTTGTGCGGCACGGTCAGCCGGAACGGAATGCCGGCCTTCTCGATCACCTTGTTCCAGCGCGCCACGCCGCCGACCGAATCCTTGATGTAGTCGTCGCGCAGCACCTCGTTCAGGGCGTTGAGCATCGGCACCTCGCGCTCGGCCAGCTTGCCGTCGCGCACGTCGAGGATCCGGTACACGTCGCCCTTGAGCACGTGGTCGTCGCCGCGCTTGCCTTCCTCGAAGCGGCCCTTCAGCCCGGCGCTGTAGAAGGTGGCCGCGTTGGAGGACTGGTCGGCGCCGAACAGGTCGATCGTCACGCTGTAGTGGAAGTTCAGGTAGCGCTGGATGGTCTCCAGGTCGATCACGCCGGCGGCGCGCACGTCGGCCGGGTCCTGGATGTCGCGCTCGCGCATGACCTCGCAGGTACGCTGGATCACGCGCGAGACGCCGCTTTCGCCCACGAACATGTGATGGGCTTCCTCGGTCAGCATGAAGCGCGTGGTGCGCGCCAGCGGGTCGAAGCCGGACTCGGCCAGCGCGCAGAGCTGGAATTTGCCGTCGCGGTCCGTGAAATAGGTGAACATGAAGAAGGCGAGCCAGTCCGGCGTGCGCTCGTTGAAGGCGCCCAGGATGCGCGGATTGTCCTCGTCGCCCGAGCGGCGGCCCAGCAGCGCCTCGGCTTCCTCGCGGCCGTCGCGGCCGAAGTGGCGGTGCAGCAGGTAGACCATCGCCCAGAGGTGGCGGCCTTCCTCCACATTGACCTGGAACAGGTTGCGCAGGTCATAGAGCGACGGCGCGGTCAGGCCCAGGTGGCGCTGCTGCTCCACGGACGCCGGCTCGGTATCGCCCTGCGTGACGATGATGCGGCGCAGATTGGCGCGGTGTTCGCCCGGCACTTCCTGCCACGCGGCCTGCCCCTTGTGCTCGCCGAAGTGGATCTTGCGCTCGGCGTCCGCCGGTTGCAGGAAGATGCCCCAGCGGTAGTCGGGCATCTTCACATGGTCGAAGTGAGCCCAGCCGGACGGGTCCACCGAGACCGCCGTGCGCAGGTAGACATCGTAATTGTGCGAGCCATCGGGGCCCATGTCGCGCCACCAGTCGAGGAAGGCGGGCTGCCAGTGCTCCAGCGCGCGCTGCAGGGCGCGGTCATCGGAGAGGTTCACGTTGTTCGGAATCTTCTGGCTGTAGTCGATGCTCATGGCCGGGGTCTCCTTGGGTCTGGTTGTCGTTCGGTCGAAGGGGGCGGTCAGACCCGGTCCCAGTCGAAGCGTGCCTTGTTGCCGGTGCCGAATACCTTGAGCGCGCCTTGCTCGCCCACGGCGTTGGGTCGATTGAAGATCCAGTTCTGCCAGGCGGTGAGCCGGCCGAAGATGCGTGTTTCCATGGTCTCGCGCGGGCCGAAGCGCAGGTTGGCTTCCAGGCCGGTGAGGGCGTCGGGGGAGAGGCTCGCGCGTTCCTCCAGCGCGATRCGGATCTCGTCTTCCCAGTCGATGTCGTCCGGCGCGGCCGTCACCAGCCCCAGCGCCTCGGCCTGCGCGCCGTCCAGCGGCTGGCCGACTTGAGCGCTCACGGCCTCGATGGCGGCGGTGTCTTCATAGAAGCGCGCGGCGAGCCGCGAGAGGCCGTTCGGCATCGGATATCGCCCGAAATTGGCGTCATGGGCGACCAGGCGCGGGGCGGTGTCGGGATCATCCGGCAGTTGGAGCATGTAGCTGCGGTCGGCGGCCAGCGCCAGTTCGAGCAGCGTGCCGGCGAAGCAGGAGGTCGGCTCGATCAGCGCGAACAGGCTGCGCGACGAGACGTCCAGCCGCGCCAGCGTCCGGCGCAGCATGCCGATGGTCTCGCGCACGAACCAGTGGCTGGCGTGGGCCTCCATCAGCGTATCGGCGGCCAGCACCTCGGCCGCATCGCCCTCGGTCTTGAGGATCCACATGCCGATGTCGAGATGATTGGTGCGCAGCGTGAGGATGGCGTCATCGAGTTCGCGCGCCATCTTGAGCGGCCACCACTGGGCGCCGGCGGCCAGGATGGCGTCGAGGTCGCGCGGCTGGTCGGCGGCGGGTGCCGAGACCGTCAGCGTGGCGCGGCGCGCCGTGGTGTCGATTTCCACGCGCACGGTGTCGTAGCGGTAGCCATCGGCGTTGTCTTGTCGGTCGAGGGGCGTCAGCGTCACGCCCTKGGCGTCGGCGGGGCGGTCGCTCTGGGCGGCCAGCGCCTGCGCCCGCTCGCGCACGTGTTCGGCGAAGCGCGCGGGTTTGACGACATCGTCCACCAGCTTCCAGTCCTTGGCGCGCTGGCCGCGCACGCCCTCGGTGGTCAGGCAAAAGATGTCGGCGTGGTCGCGGCGCACGCGGCGCTTGTCGGTCACGCGCGTCAGGCCGCCGGTGCCGGGCAGCACGCCCAGCAGCGGTACTTCGGGCAGGCTGACCGCGGAGGAGCGGTCATCCACCAGCAGGATTTCGTCGCAGGCCAGCGCCAGTTCGTACCCGCCGCCGGCCGTGGTGCCGTTGCAGGCGGCGATGAACTTGATGCCGGAATGGCGGCTGGCATCCTCGATGCCGTTGCGCGTCTCGTTGGTGAACTTGCAGAAGTTCACCTTCCAGGCGTGGCTGGACTTGCCGAGCATGAAGATATTGGCGCCCGAGCAGAAAATGCGGTCGCGGGCGCTGGTCAGCACCACGGTGCGCACTTCGGGATGCTCGAAGCGGATGCGCTGCAGGGCGTCGTGCAGTTCGATATCGACGCCAAGATCGTAGGAATTCAGCTTCAGCGCGTAGCCGGGCCGCAGGCCACCTTCCTCGTCCACGTTCATGGACAGTGTGGCGACGGGACCGTCGAAGGTCAGCAGCCAGTGGCGATACTGGGACGGATGGCGCGTAAACGTAACGGGGGCCGGGACCGACATGGGGCGTGTCTCCTTGATGCACTATAGTGCCTTCATCTTTGAGATGAAATATAGTGCATCGACGGAGGCGATGCAAGGCCCGATGCAGACCGGCTGGCTTGTCGACGTTCAGCCGATAGCGGGCATCTGCGCGCGCAGGGCCTGAAGTGAGCTGTTGGCGTCCTGGCCGCTGGTGTCGATCGACACATCGGCGCGCGAGTAGAGCGGCGTGCGCGCCTGGAGGATGCGGCGCAGGTCGGTCATGGCCTCGCGGTTGCCTTCCATCGGCCGCATATCGCCCTGCGCCACCACGCGCGCCATATGTTCCTCGGGCGAGGTGCGCACCCAGACCGTGTAGCAGCGCGCCAGCAGCAGGTTGAAGGTGGCCGGCTCGGAGACCAGGCTGCCCGGCGTAGCCAGCACCATCGTGTCGTGCTCGCGCAGCACACGCTCCAGCGCGCGCATTTCGTAGCGACGGTAGGCGGCCTGGCCGTAGAGCGAGTGGATTTCGGAGAGGCTCGCGCCGGCTTCCTGCTCGATCGCTGTGTTCAGTTCGACGAAGGGGATGCCCTCGGCCGCCGCCAGCGCCCGGCCCAGCGTGGATTTGCCGGCGCCGCGCAGGCCGATCAACGCGATGCGGCGATGCCGCGCATCGCGCGATTCCGCCGGGGACAAGGCGTGGCGGGCCGCTTCGCGCACGCGGGCGAGGTCGCCGGCAGGCAGTTGCGCCAGCCATTGCACGAGCTGCGAGAACTCGGCGGCGCGCTGGCTGCCGGGCTGCTCCGCGCCGCCCGCCGGATCGGCGTGGCCATCCACCTCAGCCAGGACCACGGGCAGCGGCACGTCCAGCGCGCCGGCCACGTGGCGCAGCAGCAGTACCGAGGCGTTGCCGGTGCCGGTTTCCAGATTGGCGAGGTAGCGTTCGGACACCCCCGCGCCACGCGCGAGGTCCTTGCGGGACATGCCGCGTGCCGCGCGCAGCGAGCGGATGCGCTCCCCGAGGTGCGTCAGATAGGGATCGCGCTCCGCGGCCCGGTTGTCGGCATTCGCTTCGGCATTCAGTGACGGTTCGGGGTCGCGACGCATGGGAAAAAGTTCGGGATGAGGCCAGCCAGGGCGGCATTATACGTGCGACAAAGTGCCGGTCGGCGGGTGCTGCATACTGTTATATAGTGCATACCCTCGCTTGCATAATAGTCGATGTGAAATAAAATGCATCGACATCGGCGGCRAAGACTGCCGGTCACGAGACAGCCAGAACAAGACCATCGCTGTAGCCGATCCCGCCGCACCCGTCGAGCCATCGCCGGGGCGGCCAGAGGAGTGGAGACATGACGCCCCCGACCCCCAGCGCCGAGACGGTCGTCGCCGCGCTGCCCGCCCGTTACAACGCGGCCGATGACCTGTTGTCGCGCCACCTCGCCGCTGGCCGTGGCGCCAAGGTGGCCTATATCGACGATACCGGCCCGACCACCTTTGCCGAACTCGACGCGCGCTGCCGCCGCTTTGCCGGCGCGCTGCGCCAGGCGGGCTTCCGGCGCGAGGAGCGCGTGCTGCTCTGCGCGCTCGACACCATCGATTTCCCGACCGTGTTCCTCGGTTGCCTGCTGGCAGGCGTGGTGCCGGTGGCGGTGAACACGCTGCTGACCGTGGACGACTACGCCTACATGCTCGACCACAGCGGCGCGCGGGCGGTGGTGGTGTCCGCGCCGCTGCTCGGCACGATGCAGGCGGCCATCGACAAGGCGGGCATCCACGTCGATGTGATCATTGCTGCACCTTATGTCGAGAGCACCGGCTTGCCGACCGTGGCCGCCATGCTGGATAGCGCGCCGCCGCTGACGGAAGCCCTCGCCACCGGCCCGGACGACATGGCGTTCTGGCTCTATTCCTCCGGCTCCACGGGCCGCCCGAAGGGCACGGTGCACACGCACGGCAACCTGTTCCACACCGCCGACCTCTACGCGCGGCAGGTGCTCGGCCTGCGCGAGGACGACGTGGTCTTCTCGGCCGCCAAGCTGTTCTTCGCCTACGGGCTGGGCAATGCGTTGACGTTTCCGCTGTCGGTGGGCGCCACGACCGTGCTGATGGCCGAGCGGCCCACGCCGCAGGCGGTGTTCCAACGCCTGGCCACGCACCGTCCTACCGTTTTCTGCGGTGTGCCGACGCTGTTCGCCGGCCTGCTCGCCGCGCCGGACCTGCCGCCGCGTGATGCCGTGGCGCTGCGCGTCTGCACCTCCGCCGGGGAGGCGCTGCCGCGTGACATCGGCGACCGCTTCCTGGCCCACTTCGGCTGCGACATCCTCGACGGCATCGGCTCCACCGAGATGCTCCACATCTTCCTGTCGAACCAGCCCGGCAGGGTCCGCTACGGCACCACCGGCCTGCCGGTGCCCGGCTACGAACTGAAGCTGCTCGACGAGCGCGGCGAGCCCTGCGCGGCGGGCGAAATCGGCGACCTCTATATAAAAGGGCCCTCGGCGGCGCTGATGTACTGGTGCAATCGCGAAAAGAGCCGCGACACCTTCGTCGGCGCCTGGACCCGCAGCGGCGACAAGTACCTGCGCGATGAAGCGGGCTACTACACCTACGCCGGCCGCAGCGACGACATGCTCAAGGTCGGCGGCATCTACGTCTCGCCGTTCGAGGTGGAGGCGGCGCTGGCCCAGCATCCGGCCGTGCTGGAAGCCGCCGTGATCGGCGTGGCCGATGCCGCCGAGCTGGTCAAGCCGAAGGCGTTCGTGGTGATGCGCCCCGGCCACCAGTGGCACGACGGCATGGCGGCCGAGCTGCAGGCCTTCGTCAAGTCGCGGCTGGCGCCCTACAAATATCCGCGCCAGATCGAGTGCGTGGACGAGTTGCCCAAGACCGCCACGGGCAAGATCCAGCGATTCCGGCTGCGCCAGCGCGAAGACGCCGCGCGGCACGCCTGAGGGGCCGCCATGGAGACTACCGTGGACACCGCGCTGGTCAAGGTGCCGTTCGACGGCCGCACACTCGACATCGAATACCAGTGGATAGCCGCGCGCCGGAAGCATCGGCCGCTCGTGGTCTTCCTGCATGAGGGCCTCGGCTCAGTCAGCATGTGGCGCGATTTTCCGCGCAAGCTGTGCGAGGCGGGCGATTTTCGCGGGCTGGTTTTCTCGCGCTACGGCTACGGCCGTTCCACACCGCGCCCGCCGGAGGAGCAGTGGGGCGTGGATTTCATGCACCGCCAGGCGCGCGAGGCGCTGCCGGCCCTGTTCGATGCCCTGGAGATCGGCCCCGGACGCCGCCACGGCAAGCCCTGGCTGCTGGGCCACAGCGACGGCGGCTCCATCGCCCTGATCCACGCGGCCAGCTTCCCGGACGATGTGGATGGCCTGACCGTGCTCGCCCCCCACATCATGGTGGAAGACATTTCGGTACACAGCATCGCCGCCACGCGCGAGACCTACCTCCACACCGACCTGCGCGCCCGGCTGGCGCGCCACCACGCCCACGTGGATTCCGCCTTCTGGGGCTGGAACGATATCTGGCTCAACGCYGATTTCCGCCACTGGGACCTGCGCCCGATGCTCGACCATATCCGCTGCCCGGTGCTGGCCGTGCAGGGCGAGGACGACGAGTACGGGACCATGGCGCAGATCGAGGGTATCCATCGATATGCCCCGCAGACCGTGCTGCTTAAACTCGCGCGCTGTGGACACTCGCCCCATCGCGACCAGGCGGGGGCGTTGACGGCGGCCTCGGCGGCGTTTATAACGGCACATACTTCAACCTTAAAATAATTCGACCCCGGGGAGGAAGCACCCATGCAACGCACCGCATTGCGCAGGCCGCTGTTTACATCGCTCGTCACCTCGATTTCCGCCACGCTGCTGGTCGCCGGGGGCAGCGCGCTGGCGCAGTCAGCCCAGCCGGCACAGCCGGCCCCGGGCGGCAAGATCAAGGTGGGCTTCATGCTCCCGTACACCGGCACCTATGCGGCGCTGGGCTCGGCCATCGAGAACGGGTTCCGCATGTACGTGCAGCAGCAGGGCGGCAAGCTGGGCGGGCGCGACATCGAATATTTCAAGGTGGATGACGAATCGGACCCGGCCAAGGCCCCCGAGAACGCCACCAAGCTGATCAAGCGGGATCAGGTCGACGTGGTGGTGGGCACGGTGCATTCGGGCGTGCAGATGGGCATCGTCAAGGTGGCCAAGGAAAACAACACGCTGCTGATCATTCCGAACGCCGGCGCCGACGAGGCCACCGGGCCGCTGTGCGGGGCCAATATTTTCCGTTCCTCGTTCTCGAACTGGCAGCCCGGCTATGCCATGGGGCAGGTGCTGGCCGAGCGCGGCATGAAGAAGGTGGTGACGCTGACGTGGAAATACGCGGCGGGCGAGCAGTCCGTGAAGGGCTTCAAGGAAGCCTTCGAGGCCAAGGGCGGCAAGGTCGTGAAGGAGTTGAGCCTGCCGTTCCCGAACGTGGAGTTCCAGGCGCTGATCACCGAGGTGGCCTCGCTCAAGCCGGACGCCGTGTTCGTGTTCTTCGCCGGCGGCGGGGCGGTCAAGTTCGTCAAGGACTGGCAGGCGGCCGGGCTCAAGGACAAGATTCCSCTGTACGGCTCCGGCTTCCTGACCGATGGCACGCTGGAGGCCCAGGGCACGGCGGCRCAGGGGCTGGAAACCACGCTGCACTATGCCGATGGCCTGACCAACGCCCGCGACAAGACCTTCCGCACCGACTACGCCAAGACCTACAAGCTCCAGCCGGATGTGTACGCGGTGCAGGGCTACGACGCCGCGCAGCTGCTGGCCGCCGGCGCCAATGCCGTGAAGGGCGATATGTCGCGCAAGCCGGACGTCATCAAGGCCATGGAAGCCGCCAAGGTCGACAGCCCGCGCGGCGTGTTCACGCTCTCCAAGGCCCACAACCCAGTGCAGGACTTCTACCTGCGCAAGGTGGACGGCCGCGAGAACAAGGTCAGCGGCGTGGCGGTGAAGGCCCTGGCCGACCCGGCGCGCGGCTGCCGCCTGTAAGGCGCCGGCGCACCGCCGGCGTGAATCGAGACTGGCCCCAGCATGGACATCGTTTCCTTCCTCATCCAGTGCCTGAACAGCGTGCAGTACGGGCTGCTGCTGTTCCTGGTCGCCAGCGGGCTGACGCTGATCTTCGGCATCATGGGCGTGATCAACCTCGCCCATGGCAGCTTCTACATGCTGGGCGCCTACCTGGCGTTCACGCTGGCCAGTCTCACCGGCAACCTGTTYATCGCGCTGCCGCTCGGCATCGTGCTGGCCGTGGCGTTCGGCTACGTGCTCGAATGGGCGTTCTTCAGCTACCTCTACCAGCGCGACCACCTGCAGCAGGTGCTGATGACCTACGGCCTGATCCTCGTGTTCGAGGAGCTGCGCAGCATCCTGGTAGGCGATGACGTSCACGGCGTGACGATTCCCGGCCTGCTCGACGGCGCGCTGCCGATCGGCAACGACATGACCTATCCGGTCTACCGGCTGTTCATCTCGGCCGTCTGCCTGCTGGTGGCGGGGGCGATGTACTGGGTCATCCGCCGCACCCGGCTGGGCATGATGATCCGCGCCGGGGCCACCAACCGCGAGATGGTGCAGTCGCTCGGCATCAACGTGAACGTGCTGTACCGGCTGGTGTTTGCGCTGGGCGTGGCGCTGGCGGTGCTGGCGGGGATGATTGCCGCGCCGGTGTCGTCGGTCTACCCGGGCATGGGCGGGCAGGTGCTGATTGTCTGCTTCGTGGTGGTGGTGATTGGCGGGATCGGGTCGGTCAAGGGGGCGCTGGTGGCCTCGCTGCTGCTCGGCTTCGTCGATACCTTCGGCAAGGTGTTCTGGCAGGACGCCGCCGGCGTGCTGATCTACGTCTTGATGGCCTTGATCCTGCTGTGGAAGCCCCAGGGGCTGTTCCGGGCCGGCTGACCTGCGTGCTCCATCGATGAAACCGACTCTCTCCGCTCCCCCGCTGCAAGACGTGCGCCGGCCGCTTTGGCTGGCGGCGCTGGGCTGGCTCGTGGCGCTCGCCGTGCTGGCCGTGGCGCCGCTGCTGCTGACCGCCGACAGCCACAAGTTCTATATCGAGCTGCTGAGCAAGGTGATGATCATGGCGATCTTCGCGCTCTCGCTCCAGYTGCTGATTGGCTACACCGGGCTGGTGAGCCTGGGCCATGCCGCCTACTTCGCCGTGGCGGCCTATGCCACGGCCATGCTCGCGCCCGAGGGCGGGGCCGGCAACGGCTGGCTGCTGCTGCTGGGCGCGCTGGGCGCTGCGGGGGCGCTGGCGCTGGTGGTGGGGGCGCTGGTGCTGCGTACGCGCGGCGTGTACTTCATCATGGTTACGCTGGCCTTCGCCCAGATGGTCTATTTCGTGTTCCACGATACGAAGATCGCCGGCGGCAGCGATGGCACCTATATCTACTTCCGGCCCGAATTCAGCCTGCTGCGGGACCGGCCGCTGACCGTCAACGACCCGGTGAACTTCTACTGGCTGGTGCTGGTGGCGCTGGTGCTGACGGTGGTGGCGCTGGCGGTGCTGCTGCGCTCGCGCTTCGGCCACGCGCTGGTCGGCATCCGTCATAACGAGCAGCGCATGCGGGCGGCCGGCTATGCCACCTATCGCTACCAGCTCGGCGCGTTCGTGGCCGGTGGCGTGTTCGCGGGGCTGGCGGGCTATCTCTACGCCATCCAGTTCGGCTTCGTGAACCCGGAAATCGCCTCGTGGCACCAGTCGGGCAATGCCATGCTGATGGTGATCCTGGGCGGCGTGGGCAGCCTGGCCGGCGCGGTGCTGGGCGCGTTCTCGTTCGTGCTGCTGGCCGAATGGTTCAGCACGCTGACCAAGCACTGGCAACTGCTGATGGGCGGCTTCATCATCGTGGCCGTGGCGTTGCTGCCGCGCGGGCTGGTCAGCGTGCCGGCCGTGCTGCGCCAGCGTTCGCCGCGCCGGCGCGGCAATGGTGGGGCGGCAGGCGAGGCCGCTGCTGACAGCCACGCGCGCAGCCGGGAGGCCGTATGACGGAAGCCATCCCCGTGTTGCAGGCCGAAGGGCTGACGCGCCGCTTCGGCGGGCTGACCGCCGTGGACAGCGTGAACCTGACGCTGCGCCTGCACGAGATCCACGCGGTCATCGGCACCAACGGCGCCGGCAAATCCACCCTGATCAACATGYTGTCCGGCGAACTGCCGCCGTCCACCGGCCGCCTGCGGCTGCAGGGCGAGGACGTGACCGGCTGGAGCCAGCCCCGGCTGGCGCGGCAGGGCATCGGCCGCAGCTACCAGCGCAACAACATCTTCCTGCCGCTGACCGTGCGCGAGAACTGCCGGCTGGCGGCGCAATCACGCGCGCAGCGGGCCTGGCGGCTGTGGGAGCCGGCGCAGGCCTGCCGCACCAGCCGCGCGCTGGCCGACGAAGCCATGGAGCGCGCCGGCCTGGCCGCGCACGCCGGGCGTCTCGCCAGCGAACTCGCCCACGGCCAGAAGCGCCAGCTCGAAGTGGCGATGTGCCTGGCCACGCAGCCCGTGGCGCTGCTGCTGGACGAGCCGCTGGCCGGCATGGGCGCCGAGGAATCCGCGCGGATGCTGGACCTGCTGCGCGGCCTGCGCGACGGCCACGCGATCCTGCTGGTCGAGCACGATATGGAGGCGGTCTTCGCCGTAGCCGACCGCATCACGGTGATGGTCAACGGCGCGGTCATCGCCACCGGCGATCCGGCCGCGATCCGGGCCAACGAGGCGGTGCAGCTGGCCTACCTCGGGGAAGAAGAAGGGGCCCACGCATGAGCGCGGCATCGCCGGACATCATCGACGCCATCGGCGTGAACGCCTGGTACGGCTCCAGCCATGTGCTGCGCGGGGTGGACTTCCACGTCGGCGCAGGCGAGACCGTGGGCCTGCTGGGCCGCAACGGCATGGGCAAGAGCACGCTGCTGCGGACCCTGCTGGGCCATGTGCGCCAGCGGGAGGGCGATATCCGCGTGGCGGGCCGGGATGTGTCCCGCGCCCAGCCGCACGAGGTGGCGCGGCTCGGCATCGCCTACGTCCCCGAAGGGCGTGGCATTTTTCCGAATCTGTCGGTCCGGGAAAATTTGTTGATGGCGGCGCGGGCGGGTTGCCATGGCCGCAAGGACTGGGACGAGGCGCGCGTGCTGGACCTGTTCCCCCGGCTCAAGGAGCGGCTGTCCCATGGCGGGCAGCAGTTGTCGGGCGGGGAGCAGCAGATGCTGTCCATCGGCAGGGCGCTGATGACCAACCCGGACTGTCTGGTGCTCGACGAAGCCACCGAGGGTCTGGCGCCGAAAATCGTGCGGGAGATCTGGCACGTGATCGAGACGGTGCGGGCCACCGGCATCGCCTCGGTGGTGGTGGACCGCAACTACCGCGCCGTGCTGGCCCATGCGGACCGCGTGGTGGTGCTGGAGAAGGGGCAGGTGGTACTGGCCGGCCCCGCCGCCGATCTGGCCGCCGCGCCGGCTGCGCTCGACCGCTACCTCGGCGTTTGAACCGTCCTGCATCAAGTAACGCATCGATCTCTTTTGTGGTCGTGCCGCAACGGTGGTGCGCGGTGCGGCGCACCCTTCGGGGGCCAATCCGCCCGAATCCGCCTTGACCCGCCGCCGCTTCTTTCCCATCCTTGATCGGTCACCGAGCCCGCGATGGGCATCTTCCACAGTGGTCGTATTAGTTCACTTCATCTAGAATGCGCCCGTTTGTGCAATGCAATAGAGGCCACTAAGCCCCCGAGCGGCCGGAGCCGCTTGCGTGAGAGAACCCGTGCCCAGAACGTCACATTGTCTGGGGTGCCATCCATGGCCGGGGAGGCGCAAGCCGGTCCACCAGACCCAAAWCMATGACTCAATCCGCAACCAGTCACTATTTCGTCGAGAGTCCGAGTACCCGGGCCCTCGTCATCGCCGCTATCGGCGTCGTCTTCGGCGACATCGGCACCAGCCCGCTCTACGCCCTCAAGGAGTGCTTCAGCAAGGAGCACGGCATTCCGTTCACGCCGGACGCCGCGCTAGGCATCATCTCGCTGCTGTTCTGGGCGATGATCATCGTGGTGTCGCTGAAGTACGTGGTCTTCGTGATGCGTGCGGACAACGATGGCGAAGGCGGCGTGCTGGCGCTGATGGCGCTGGTGCTACGCACCGCCACGCCGCGCTCGCGCAAGGCCCGCATGCTGATGATGATGGGCATCTTCGGCGCGTGCATGTTCTACGGGGATGCGGTCATCACGCCGGCCATCTCGGTGCTCTCGGCGGTGGAGGGCCTGGAGATTGCCGCGCCGCAGCTATCGCACTTCGTGATCCCGATCACGCTGGTGATCCTGACCATCCTGTTCCTGATCCAGCGGCACGGCACCGCCACCGTGGGCAAGTTCTTCGGCCCRATCATGACGATCTGGTTCATCACGCTCGGCGCGCTGGGTATCTACAACCTGATCCAGGCGCCCGGCATCCTGGCGGCGGTGAACCCGCTCTATGGCGTCAATTTCCTGATCGACCACTCGCTGCAGGCGTTCATCGTGCTGGGCGCGGTGTTCCTGGTGCTGACCGGGGCGGAGGCGCTCTACGTRGATATGGGCCACTTCGGCGCGCGGCCGATCCGCATCGGCTGGTTCATCCTGGTCATGCCGTGCCTGATGCTGAACTACTTCGGCCAGGGCGCGATGCTGCTCCAGAACCCGGCCGCCGCCGTCAACCCGTTCTACCTGATGGTGCCGGAGCCGCTGCTGATTCCGATGGTGCTGCTCTCGACCTGCGCCACCGTGATTGCCTCGCAGGCGGTGATCTCCGGCGCGTTCTCGCTGACCAGCCAGGCGATCCAGCTCGGCTTCGTGCCGCGCATGCGCATCCGCTACACCTCGGCGGCCGAGATCGGCCAGATCTACCTGCCGGTGATCAACTGGATCCTGCTGGTGCTGGTGATTGCCGTGGTGATCTCGTTCAAGAAATCGGAAAACCTGGCCGCGGCCTACGGCATTGCCGTGACCACGACGATGCTGATCACCTCGTTCCTGGCCGCCTTCATGATGCGCAGCGTCTGGAAGTGGAACCCGGTGCTGGTGGCCCTGCTGGCCGGTGGCTTCCTGCTGGTGGACCTGACCTTCTTCGCGGCCAACCTGCTCAAGGTGGCCGAGGGCGGCTGGTTCCCGCTGCTGATGGGCAGCGTGGCGTTTTTCCTGCTGATGACGTGGTACAGCGGCCGCAAGCTGCTGCGCGCGCGCAGCCTGGAGGACGGCATTCCGCTGGAGCCGTTCATCGCCGGCCTGCTGGCGCACCCGCCGCACCGCGTGGAGGGCACGGCCGTGTTCCTGACCGGCAATACCGAGTCGGTGCCGGTGTCCCTGCTGCACAACCTCAAGCACAACCGGGTGCTGCACGAGCGCGTGGTGTTCCTGAGCTTTGTCACGCGGGACATCCCGTTCGTGGATGACGACCATCGCCTGACCTGCAAGGATCTCGGCGGCGGCGTGTTCATCCTCAAGTCCGAATACGGCTTCAAGGAGACCCCGGACGTGCAGCGCGTGCTGGACCTCGCGCAGCGCAAGCTGGGCATGTCCTTCGAGCTGATGGAGACGTCGTTCTTCATCGCCCGCGAGTCGGTCATTCCGTCCAAACTGCCGGGTATGTCGATGTGGCGGGAAAGTCTCTTCGCGTGGATGCATCAGAACGGCGCCAAGCCGTCTGACTTCTTCTCGATCCCGGCGAACCGGGTGGTGGAGTTGGGGACCAAGGTCGAAATCTGACCGCTCCGGGGCGGCGCTTCGCCTATACATGAGAACCCGGCCAGCGGAGTAGGGCCCGCTGGCCGGGTTTCTTTTTGCCCCCGGGAGCCTCTCATGTTCAGATTCTGCACGGTACGCAGCTGGCGCCGGATGGCGGTCGCCATCGGCCTGATGACGGGCGTCGGCCAGTTCGCCAGCGCGGGCACGCCAGTGCCCAACCCCTTCCTGGCCGCCCCCACCTACGCCATCACCCATTTCGATTCGTCCCAGAGCGACACCTTCCCCTATGCGGTGACCGGCGGCTCGCGCMCCGTGGCGCCACCGCCGCCGTTGCAGCTTTCCCAGGCGACGAACGGGCCGGTCAACATCATGACCTTCGCGTCGACATCGCCCAACTACATGTGGGGCGTGTCGCCGACGGGCGTGACCTATATCTCGGTGGCCAACGACGCCTTCACGCCCGTGGCGCGGGCGCTCCTGCCGGGCGCGACGGCCACGTTGCAGACCAGCTTGCTCGGCCTGCTGACCAATCCGATCGGCACCATCGCCCAGGCCCAGGCCATCGTGGCGCAGTTGCTGCCCACCGGCGGCATCCCCAGCGCCTACGGCGTGGTGGACAACAACAACGTCCTCTATATCAATAGCGGCAACCAGATCCTGGCCCTCGCGCTGAACGTGCCGGCCGTGCCGCTGCTGGGAATCAGCGTGGTGCGGTCGCTGAACGCCACCACSTTCCTCCAGCCCGGCGAGAACCTGGCCGGCGTGGTGATGACCTATGACGGCAAGCTGGTGGTGCTGGGCACGCGGTCCGTGTCGATTGTCGACCGGTCGTTCACGGGGCCGGCGCATACGGTCACGCTCGGCGCGGACGAGAGCGTCAGCAATTCCGCCGCCGTCGACGAGAACAATGGGATTTATGTCGTTTCCGACAAGATCTTGAGAAAACTCGTCTGGACCGGCAGCGCGCTGTCCCAGAACGCGGCGGACGGCGCGTGGAGCAGCGCCTATCCCAGCGGCGACACCTTCCCGACCATCTTCGGCTCAGGCTCGGGCAGCACGCCGACCCTGATGGGCTTCGGCACCGATCCCGACAAACTCGTGGTCATCACCGACGGCCTCACACGCATGAGCCTGCTGGCGTTCTGGCGCGACCAGATTCCCGCCGGCTTCACCAACCGCCTGGCGGGGCAGATCCAGGTGAATTGCGGCTTGCCGGCCGGGTACGCCATCCAGACCGACCAGTCGGTCGCGGTGAACGGTTACGGCGCCTTCGTCGTCAATAACGTGTCTGCGGCGGACGGCAGTACCGGAAGCGGGACGAGTGCGATYGTGGATGGACTGATCCGGGGGCCGCTGCTGCCGTCGCCGATTGGCGTCGAGCGCTTCGCGTGGAACCCGCTGACCCATGCGTGGGCCTCGAGCTGGGCGCGCAGCGACATTTCGTCGAACTCGATGGTGCCCGCCATCAGCGCGGGCTCGAACCTCGTGTTCACGAACGGCTACTACCAGAACGGCTGGGGATGGGTGGTGACGGGGCTGGACTGGAATACCGGCGCCACCGTGCACCAGACCATCCTCGGAACCGGGATCTGGGGCAACGGYTTCTACGCGGTGATGCAGTTCCTGCCGGATGGCGACCTGCTGTTCAACAGCATCATCGGACCCACGCGGGTCCAGCAGCCCAGCGGGATCATCAATCCGCTGTGAGGGGGGGGCGGGGCGGCCGGCCCGGTGTGTGGGGTGGCCGCCCGGGTGGATCAGCGCTTGAGCTTGGCGAAGGCTGCCGCCATGGCGCCGGCCACTTCGGGTTCGCGCTTGCCGCCGCCGAACCCCTTGCCGCCACCACCGCCACCGCCATGGCCACCGTGGCGCTGGCCGCCGCGGTGATCGCTCCGTTCGCCACCGGCGCGGGGCGCGGCCTGGCCCGGCTCGTCGTCCATACGCATGGTCAGGCCGATGCGGTTGCGCTTGACGTCCACCTCCATCACCTTGACCTTGACGATCTGGCCGGCCTTGACCACCTCGTGCGCGTCYTTCACGAATTTGGTGGAAAGCGCCGAGATGTGGACCAGCCCGTCCTGGTGCACGCCGATGTCCACGAAGGCGCCGAAGGCGGCCACGTTGGTCACCACGCCTTCGAGCACCATGCCCGGCTGGAGGTGCTTGATGTCCTCCACGCCGTCCTGGAACGTCGCGGTCTTGAACTCGGGACGCGGGTCGCGGCCCGGCTTCTCGAGTTCGGTCAGGATGTCRCGCACCGTCGGCAGGCCGAAGGTCTCGTCGGTGAACTGCTGGGCGGTCACGCCGCGCAGCGCGTCGCGGTTGCCCATCACGTCGGGCAGGCCCTTCTTGATGTGATCCAGAATGCGCTGCACCACCGGATACGCCTCCGGGTGGACCGACGAGCGGTCCAGCGGGTTGTCGCCCGTGTTGATGCGCAGGAAGCCGGCGGCCTGCTCGAACGTCTTGTCGCCCAGGCGCGGCACCTTCTTGAGCGCATCGCGGTTCGGGAACGCGCCGTTGGCATCGCGGAATTCGACGATATTGCGCGCCAGCACCGTGTTCAGGCCCGACACGCGGGCCAGCAGCGGGGCCGAGGCGGTGTTCACGTCCACGCCCACGGCGTTCACGCAGTCTTCCACCACGGCGTCCAGCGCGCGTGCCAGCTCGCGCTGGTTCACATCGTGCTGGTACTGGCCCACGCCAATCGACTTCGGATCGATCTTCACGAGTTCGGCCAGCGGGTCCTGCAGGCGGCGGGCGATCGACACCGCGCCGCGCAGCGACACGTCAAGCTCCGGGAATTCCTTGGCGGCCAGCTCGGAAGCCGAGTAGACCGAGGCGCCGGCCTCGCTGACCACGATCTTGGTCAGCTTCAGTTCCGGGGCGCGCTTCATCAGGTCCTGCACCAGCTTGTCGGTCTCGCGGCTGGCCGTGCCGTTGCCGATGGAGGCCAGCGCCACGTTGTGCTGTTTCGCTAGGCGGGCCAGCGTGGCCAGCGAGCCTTCCCAGTCGCGGCGGGGCTCGTGCGGGTAGATCGTGGCGGTGTCCAGCAGCTTGCCGGTATGGTCGACCACGGCGATCTTGCAGCCGGTGCGGATGCCCGGGTCGATGCCCATCACCGACTTCGGGCCGGCCGGCGCGGCCAGCAGCAGCTCATGCAGATTGCGGCCGAAGATCTTGATGGCCTCGTTCTCGGCGGTTTCGCGCAGTTGCGTCAGCAGTTCGGTCTCGATATGCGGCTGCACCTTCACGCGCCAGCACCAGCGGCACACGTCGCCCAGCCACTTGTCKGCCGGACGGTTCCGGTTCTCGATGCCCACATGGCGCGCGATCATGCCTTCGCACGGGTGCGGCACCATCGCGTCCTGTTCCTCGCCCAGGCCCAGCTTCACCATCAGCACGCCCGCGTTGCGGCCGCGGAACAGCGCCAGCGCCCGGTGCGACGGCACGGTGCGGATGGTCTCGCTATAGGCGTAGTAATCGCGGAATTTCTCCTCCTCGGCGCCTTCCTTGCCTTCCATCACCGTGGAGGCGACCACGCCGTGGTTCCACAGGTGCTCGCGCAGCTTGCCTAGCAATTCAGCGGTTTCGCCGAACTGTTCGGAGAGGATGTCGCGCGCGCCGTCCAGCGCGGCCTTGACGTCGGGCACGCCGCCGTCGGCGGTGGGGTTGCCGTTGACGAACTTGGCGGCCTCGGCCTGCGGGTCCAGCGTGGGATCGGCCAGCAGCGCCTGGGCCAGCGGCTCCAGGCCGCATTCGCGGGCGATCTGGGCGCGCGTGCGGCGCTTGGGCTTGTACGGCAGRTACAGGTCTTCCAGCGTCTGCTTGGTGTCGGCGGCCTCGATGGCGGCGCGCAACGCGTCGGTCATCTTGCCCTGTTCCTCGATCGACGCCAGGATCGTCGCGCGGCGGTCCTCCATGTCGCGCAGGTACAGCAGGCGCTCCTCGAGGTTACGCAGCTGCGTATCGTCCAGGTTGTCAGTCACTTCCTTGCGGTAGCGGGCGATGAACGGCACGGTGGCGCCTTCGTCCAGCAGCGCGACGGCTGCCGCCACCTGGCGCGGTTGCACGGACAGTTCTGCCGCGATGAGCGACACAATCTTTTGCGAGACGGAAGCAGGCAAGTTGGACATCGGGAAACTAGTCGGTCGAAAGCGGGGCATTTTGCCACAAGCGCACGGCGCTGCCGGTGACGGGAAGACGGCTTTTCACGTGCCTGTTCCGCGACACCGCGCCCGGGCGGGCCACCCAACCCCGCGCCAGCCCCGTGCCAGCCTCCCCCGGACCCCACCCTGGGCCCACCCCGGCCCCGGATCGGACACATGTTGCAACGTTTGCCGGTGGGGCTGACAAGGCCCCCGGATGCTAGAATTCGGCCATGATCGTCAAGCCCCGTTCGGCCGCCGTGGCCCATCTCGTCTCCACCCCCGTCCTTGCCGCAATGTGCGCCGCCCTGTTGCTGGCCGCACCGGCTCTGGCGCAGACCAAGAATCCGCCCCCGCGCGACTTCGAGGCCGAGCGCAAGGCGATTGGCGACTCCCGCGCGTGGACCAATTACCGCTTTGCGGAGGCCGAGCGCGCCTGCTACGGCAAGTTCCTCGTGAACAGCTGCATCGACAAGGCCAAGGACGTGCAGCGCGATGAACTCCACGTGCTGCGCGCCAAGGAGCTGGAAGTGGGCGACGCCGAACGTGCCTGGAAGGCCGCCGAGCGCGACCGCGAACAGGCGCTGCGCCAGGCCGAGTACGAGGCCGGCCAGCCGGGCCGCGCCGCCAACGAGGCCGCCAGCCGTGCCTCCTACGACCGCAAGCAGCAGGAACAGGCGCTGCGCGACGCCCAGCAGGGCGCCGACGCGCCCCAGCGCGCCGCCAACGCCGAAAAGTACAACCAGAAGCAGTCCGACTTCGACGCCAAGATGAACGAGGCGAAGCAGAAGGGCGCCGACCAGGCCCGCCAGCGACAGGAAAACACGCGGGCCTACCAGCAGAAGCAGGCGGACGCCGCCCAGCGCCAGAAGGACCTGGACGAGCGCCGCGCCAATGCCGAGGAAAAGAAAAAGCAGGGCCAGGGTTCCACCCCGAGCCCGTTCGGGTTCTGACCGGCGTGACAGCCCAGGCTGTCGGCGCAGGCCGGACGATCCACGGGGAGCCGCTACATGGATGAGAATCTCAACACACTGGCGCGGCAGATCATCGAACTGCAAATCGAGCATCGCGATCTCGATTTCCTGATCGATCACCTGTCCGAGGACGCCGCCCACGACGAACTGCAGCTGCGCCGGCTCAAGAAGCGCCGGCTCAAGCTCAAGGACGCCATCACGCTGTTGCAGCTTCAGCTCGAGCCGGACGTACCGGCCTGAATTCCCGCAGGCGCCCCCCGCGCGCCACGCCTTTGCAGAAAACTCATTTTGTCTGAACCGACCGACGACGCGCTTCCCGAATCCGCCGAAACGCCATCCCCTGAAGCGCTGCCGCAGGACGACCACACCTCGCTGAACGAGGCGGTGGCCGCCGCATCGGCCAACCAGGCGGCTACGCAGGCGGCGCAACTGGCGACGATCTTCGCCGATACCGGCACGCTGGCCACCGGCATTCCCGGCTACCGGCCGCGCGCGTCGCAGCAGAAGATGGCCGAGGCCGTGGCGGGTGCCATCGCCCAGAACGACTCGGTGATCGTCGAGGCGGGCACGGGCACAGGCAAGACTTTCGCCTACCTCGTCCCGGCCATGCTGTGGGGCGGCAAGGTGATCCTGTCCACGGGCACCAAGAACCTCCAGGACCAGCTGTACCTGCGCGACATTCCCACGGTGCGCAAGGCGTTGAACGTGCCGATCTCGGTCTCGCTGCTCAAGGGGCGCGCCAACTACCTGTGCCACTACCACCTCGAGCGCGCGCAGGCMAACGGCCGGCTGGCGTCGAAGCAGGACGCGGCGTGGCTGCGGGATATCGCCCGCTTCGCCAAGACCACGACCTCGGGCGACAAGGCCGAACTGGCTGCCGTGCCCGAAAACGCGCCGGTCTGGCAACTTGTGACCTCCACGCGCGACAATTGCCTGGGCAGCGAGTGCCCGCAGTACAAGGAATGCTTCGTGATGCGCGCCCGCAAGGAGGCGCAGCAGGCCGACGTGGTGGTGGTGAACCATCACCTGTTCTTTGCCGATGTGGTGCTGCGCGACACCGGCATGGCCGAATTGCTACCCGCCGCCAACACGGTGATCTTCGACGAAGCCCACCAGTTGCCGGAAACCGCGACGCTGTTCTTCGGCGAGACGCTCTCCACCAGCCAGTTGCTGGAACTGGCGCGCGATACCGTGGCGGAAGGGCTCTCCCATGCACGCGATGCCGTGGACTGGGTGGCGCTGGGCGGCCCGCTGGAGCGAGCGGCGCGTGACCTGCGGCTGGCCTTCGGCAGAGACAATTTGCGGCTGGCGCTGGGCCAGATCGAATCCGATCCGCGCACGCGCGAGCCGTTCTTCGAGACCCTCGACGCGCTGGACAGTGCGCTGTCCGATTTCGTCGAAGCACTAGAGRGCCAGGCCGAACGCGCGGAGTCGCTCGAACAATGCCACCGCCGGGCGGTGGAACTGGCCCAGCGGCTGGCCGCCTGGCGCGACGACCGAGTGGCGCCCGCTCCGGCCCCGGCTGCGCCGGCGGAAGATGAGGGCGATGGCGGGAGCGAAAGCACGCCGCCGCCCGCGCCGGTGTCCCTGGGCCCGGAAACCGTGCGCTGGGTCGAGGTGTTCTCGCATACCGTGCAACTGCATCGCACGCCGCTGTCCATCGCGCCGATCTTCACGCGCCAGCGCGAGGGCCAACCGCGCGCCTGGGTCTTTACCTCGGCCACGCTGTCCGTGAAGGGCAACTTCACCCACTACGCGGCCCAGCTCGGGCTGGACAAGGAGCGGTCGCTGACGCTGCCGAGCCCGTTCGACTACGCGAAGCAGGGCCTGCTCTACGTGCCGCGCAACATGCCGGCGCCGCAGTCGCCCCAGTTCACCGAAGCGGTGGTCCATGAGGCCCTGCCGCTGATCGAGGCCGCGGGCGGCCGCACCTTCCTGCTCTGTACCACGCTGCGCGCGGTGCAGAAGGCATCGGACATGCTGTACGAGCTGTTTGCCGAGCGCGGGCTCAACCTGCCGCTGCTGGTGCAGGGGCAGGCGAGCCGGACCGAACTGCTGGAKCGCTTCCGGCAACTCGGCAACGCGGTGCTGGTCGGCAGCCAGAGCTTCTGGGAGGGGGTGGATGTACGCGGCGAGGCGCTGTCGCTGGTCATCATCGACAAGCTGCCGTTCGCCCCGCCCGACGACCCGGTGCTGGCCGCCCGGATGGAGGTCCTGCAGAAGAAGGGCCTGAGCCCGTTTGCCGTGCACCAGTTGCCGCACGCGGTTATCACGCTGAAGCAGGGCGCCGGGCGGCTGATCCGTTCCGAGTCCGACCGGGGCGTGCTGGCGATCTGCGATACCCGGCTCGTGGAGAAGCCCTACGGCCGCCAGATCTGGCAGAGCCTGCCGCCGTTCACGCGCACGCGGGAGGCAGACACCGTCATCCGCTTCCTGGAGGGTCTGCGCAAGGCCGAGCCGGCGCCGGCGGACGAGCCGGCAGACGAGCCAGCGGACGAATAAGCGCCAAAAAAAAGACCGACGATTCGTCGGGCTTTTTTTACCTGCGGGCGAGGCTCAGAACACTTCCCACCAGGACTTGTCTTTCCGGCGCGAGCCGTACTTGACGAAGTCGCTGTTCGGATAGTTGCGCTCCATCACGCGGGCCGCGTCGTCGCGCAGATCCTTCATGCCGAGCGAATCGTACGAGCGGACCATGATGTACAGCGCTTCCTCGTTGGCCGGCGCGCCGTCGTAGTCCTTCAGTGCCTGCTGGGCCCGGTTCACGGCCGCCAGGTAGGCGCCACGGCGATAGTAATAGCGGGCGGCATGCACTTCATGCTGGGCCAGCGCGTTGACGATGTACTGCATCCGCAGCGTCGCGTCCGGCGCGTACTTGCTGTCCGGGTAGCGCGTGATCAGGATCTGGAAAGCGTCGTAGGCGGCACGCGCGGCCTTGGGATCGCGCTCGCTCAGGTCCTGGCCGGAGAAGCGGCCCAGCCAGCCAAGGTTGTCGTTGAAGTTGATCAGGCCCTTGAGGTAGTAGGCGTAATCGATGTTGGGATGGCTCGGGTGGAGCTGGATGAAGCGGTCGACGGCGGCCAGCGCGGCGGCGGTCTCGCCATCCTTGTAGTTGGCGAACGCGGTGTCGATCTGCGCCTGCTGGGCGTAGCGGCCGAACGGGTAGCGGCCTTCCAGCTTTTCATAGAGCTTGACGGCACGTGTATAGTCGCCGCCATCCAGCGCATCCTTGGCTTCCGAATATAATTTGTTCGCCGACCAGCCGGCCGTTTCGTCGGGTTGGTCGCCAAGCAGGCCGCATGCAGACAGCATGAGGCAGCCGCCTGCGAGCAAAATCGCTCCAACTCTCGCGCGCCAGTTCGCGCGTTTCATGCTCTGCAATTGCATTGGGCAACCTGTTCCGGATGAAAAATAGCGTCAAGCATTATAGCCCAAGCCCTAAGGCCGAAAACGGTCCGGCGAACGATTCCCCGGCGGATGTCGATTCCCCGCTGGACACCGATGATTTCAACGACGATCTCGGCGATGTCAGCGAAGACGGCGGCGCGGTGATGGCCACGCCGGCCACCGCGCCGGACCAGCCGCCTTTGYACCTTGAAGTGGATAGTGCTGCACATGGCGAGCGGTTGGACAAGCTGCTCGCGCGGCATTTCAGCGAATTCTCCCGTAGCCGCATCCAGCAATGGATCGAGGAAGGCGCCGTGCGGGTGGATGGCGAGCCGAGCCGCGCCAAGGCATCGGTCCAGATGGGCCAGCAGATCGAGATCCAGCCGCAGGTCGCGCCCGAGTCGCTCGCCTTCACGGCCGAGGACGTGCCGCTGGACGTGGTCTTCGAGGACGCCACGCTACTCGTCATCAACAAGCAGGCCGGGCTGGTCGTGCATCCGGCCGCCGGCAACTGGAGCGGCACGGTGCTAAACGGCCTGCTGCACCGCGACCCGGCCGCGGGGCGGCTGCCGCGCGCCGGCATCGTGCATCGGCTGGACAAGGAAACCTCGGGCCTGATGGTCGTCGCCCGTACGCTTACCGCGCAGACCGACCTCGTGCGCCAGCTGGCCGCCCGGACCGTCAAGCGCACCTACCTCGCGCTGGTCTGGGGCGAGACGCCGGACGAGGGCACCATCGACGCCCCCATCGCCCGTGACCCGCGCGAGCGCACGCGCATGGCCATCGTCCATACGAATAGCGGCAAGCCGTCGCGTACGCACTTCAAGACGCTGGGCACGGTGCCGCTGGGCCGCGGCAAGGTGTCGATGGTGATGTGCCAGCTCGAAACCGGCCGCACGCACCAGATTCGCGTGCATTTCGAGTCGATCGGCCATCCGCTCGTGGGCGACCCGGTCTATCACAAGGCCACCAAGCGCGGCCAGCGCCCGGCCATCCGCGTGACGCTGCCGGTGCCGTTCGAGCGCCAGGCGCTGCATGCGTGCAAGCTGGGACTGGTGCATCCGGAGAGCGGGCGCAAGGTGTCGTGGGAGGTTGAGCCGCCCGAGGACATGCTGGACCTGATCGAGGCGCTCGACTTTGAAGGCTACGCCGCGCGGCCGGTCGAGGACGACGATGACGACTTCGACGACGATGACGACCATGACGTCGAGATCATCTACGTAAGGGATGACGATGACGCTTGAGCGGCAACCCGGCTGGATCGTGCCGGACTGGCCGGCGCCGGCCCGCGTGCGGGCGCTGTCCACGACCCGGCAGGGTGGCGTGAGCGTCGGCCCCTACGGGCTGGCCGATGGCAGCCCGCGCGGGCTCAATCTCGGTACGCATGTGGGGGACGACCCGTCCGCCGTGGCGGAGAACCGTGCCCGGCTGGCGGCGCATCTGCCTGCCATGCCGCGCTGGCTCGAACAGGTGCATGGCTGCGCCGTGGCGACCGCCGACGGGGTGGAAGACGGAGTGGAAGACGGGGAGGGCGGTGTGCCGCGTGCCGACGCCAGCATCGCCACCACTCCCGGCCACGTCTGCGCGATCATGACGGCGGACTGCCTGCCGGTGTTGCTGTGCGATGCGGCGGGTACGGTGGTCGGTGCCGCCCATGCCGGCTGGCGCGGGCTCTGCGACGGCGTGATCGAGGCCACCCTGGCGCGCATGGCCGCGCAGGCCGGCCCCGGTTCGGAATGGCTGGCGTGGCTGGGCCCGGCCATCGGCCCATCGGCATTCGAAGTGGGCGCCGAGGTTCGGGAAGCATTCCTGGCCCAGGCCCGCGAAGCGGAGCGGCCGGCCATCGAGGCGGCGTTCCGCCCCGGCGCGCCGGGCAAGTACTGGGCCGATCTGTACGCGCTGGCGCGTACGCGGCTGGCGCGCGCCGGCTGCACGCGGGTCTACGGCGGCGATGCCTGCACCGTGGCCGACGCCGCGCGTTTCTACTCCTACCGCCGCGACCGCACCACGGGTCGCATGGCCACGCTGGTCTGGCTAGCGGCCTGACCCTTCCGCTTCCTCGACGGGCTTCGGCCCGGCTTGCCCGGCCGCCTGTTCGGCCGCCTCGCGCGCCTGGCGCCGGCGCCGCCGGCCGGGCGTTCCCATGATGTAGATGATGATCGATACCGGCGCCACGCCGTAGCACAGGAACGTGGCGACCCCGGCCACGAGGTTCGTCTCGGTAATCGACATCATCAGGGCCACGTAGATCCAGCCGATTGCGACGATATACATCAGGCGTTCATCTCTATCTGTTAAAAGTACGGTGGCGTCACGTGGCAGCCGGAAATGGTCCTCGGACTGCCCGCGAACCCGCGTCAGGCTTACCGTCCGGTAGGTCGGGGATGCGTTTCCCGCACGCGCGTTCGCAATGCGGAATTCCGCATTGACAGCGTCTACATTGCAAGGCAACAATGCCTTCAAATGTATCGGAACCGAGGAAGTTCTCCAGGGTTTCGCCGGCAAGCATAGCGTATGACCTGGCGCCGCCAATGCGGCGTCCCGGTCTGGGTGACCAGATCATCCAGAGGCGCAACCCGGAATCGGGGCGGGTCGGGAGACAGTTACCCCGAGCCCGTCTACCCATCACGACGGCAGAGAGACGAATACATCATGGCGACCGGCAAAGGTGCGGCAGCTTCCAGCGCGGAAGACAAGTCCCAACCGTTTCAGTTTGCGCCGGGGCCATTCGATCCAGCTGCATGGCTGGAATGGTCCCGTCAGTGGGCTCCTGAAATCAACGGCAAGCTGCCGCCCGGTTTTCCGTCAGGCATGCCGAACGGCGTGCCCGGCGCGTTCCCGGGCTTTCCCGGCGGCGATGCATTTGCCAAGGCGTTCCAGGGTGCATTCCAGGGCCCGGCAGGCGCCGGCCTGAAGATCCCGCCGACGTTGCTGGCTCAGATCCAGGAACGCTACCTGAAAGACTTCTCCGAACTCTGGCGTGAAATGGGCGCGGCTGCCGTGCCGAACGGCGCAGCCGGTGGCAACAGCAACGGCGATGCCGAGGCCGCCAGTCAGCGGCTGTCCGATCGCCGCTTCGCCAGCGCGGCCTGGCGCAACAACGCGCCGTACCGCTACGCCGCCGCGTTTTACCTGCTGACCGCCCGCACGATGACCGAGCTGGCCGACGCCGTGGAGGCCGACGCCAAGACCCGCCAGCGCATCCGCTTCGCGGTGTCGCAGTGGGTGGACGCGATGTCGCCCGCCAACTTCCTCGCCACCAATCCGGACGCCCAGCAGCGCCTGATCGAATCGGGCGGCGAATCGCTGCGCACCGGCATGCGCAACATGCTCGGGGATCTGACCCGGGGCAAGATCTCCCAGACCGACGACACCGCCTTCGAGGTGGGCCGCAACGTGGCCGTGACCGAGGGCGCGGTGGTCTATGAGAACGAATATTTCCAGCTGCTCCAGTACAAGCCGCTGACCGACAAGGTCCACGCCCGGCCGCTGCTGCTGGTGCCGCCGTGCATCAACAAGTTCTACATCCTCGACCTGCAGCCCGAAAGCTCGCTGGTCCGCTACGTGGTGGAGCAGGGCCACACGGTCTTCCTGGTGTCGTGGCGCAACCCCGATGCGTCGATGGCCGAGCGCACCTGGGACGACTACATCGAGCACGCGGCCATCCGCGCGATCGAGGTGGCACGGGACATCAGCGGGCAGGACAAGATCAACGTGCTCGGCTTCTGYGTGGGCGGYACCATCGTCGCCACGGCATTGGCCGTGCTGGCCGCGCGCGGCGAGCGCCCGGTGGCCAGCCTGACGCTGCTGACCGCGCTGCTCGACTTCACCGACACCGGCATCCTGGACGTATTCGTCGACGAACCGCACGTGCAACTGCGCGAGGCCACCATCGGCGGCGCTGCCGGGGCCCCGTGCGCGCTGCTGCGCGGCGTGGAGCTGGCCAACACGTTCTCGTTCCTGCGGCCGAACGATCTGGTCTGGAACTACGTGGTCGACAACTACCTCAAGGGCAACACGCCGGTACCGTTCGACCTGCTGTTCTGGAACGGCGACGCGACCAACCTGCCCGGCCCGTGGTACTGCTGGTACCTGCGCCATATGTATCTGCAGGACGAACTGAAGGTGCCCGGCAAGCTGAGCGTCTGCAACGCGCCGCTGGACCTGGGCGATATCGACGTGCCGACCTATATCTATGGCTCGCGCGAGGACCACATCGTGCCGTGGACGTCTGCCTTCGCTTCCACCGGCCTGCTGAAGAACAAGCTGCGCTTCGTGCTTGGCGCGTCCGGCCATATCGCCGGCGTGATCAACCCGCCGGCCAAGAAGAAGCGCAGCCACTGGATCAACGAGGCGCTGCCCGGCTCGGCCCAGGAATGGCTGGCCGGCGCCGAGGAAAAGCCCGGCAGCTGGTGGCCGGACTGGATGGCCTGGCTCGGCAAGCAGGCCGGCGCCAAGCGCGCCGCGCCGGCCGACTATGGCAACGCCCATTACCGGGCCATCGAACCCGCACCGGGCCGCTACGTCAAGCAGCGCGCCTGAACGTTTTCCGCCGGGGCCGGTTCCGTGGGACCGGCCCGGGGTTTCGTACCGATTGGCTTCACGCTATCTCGAAAGGACTTCAAATGACCGACATCGTCATCGTTTCCGCAGCCCGCACCGCAGTTGGCAAGTTTGGCGGCTCGCTGGCCAAGATCCCGGCACCGGAGCTGGGCGCCCTCGTCATCAAGGCCGCGCTCGAGCGCGCCGGCGTGAAGCCGGACCAGGTGAGCGAAGTCATCATGGGCCAGGTGCTGACGGCTGCCGCCGGCCAGAACCCGGCGCGCCAGGCCTCGCGCAAGGCCGGCCTGCCGGACATGGTGCCGGCCATGACCATCAACAAGGTGTGCGGCTCCGGCCTGAAGGCCGTGATGCTGGCCGCCAACGCCATCATCGCCGGCGAGGCGGAGATCGTCGTGGCCGGCGGCATGGAAAACATGAGCGCCGCGCCGCACGTGCTGCCCGGCTCGCGCGACGGCTTCCGCATGGGCGATACCAAGCTGGTCGACTCGATGATCGTCGACGGCCTGTGGGACGTGTACAACCAGTACCACATGGGCATCACGGCCGAGAACGTCGCCAAGGAGTACGGCATCACGCGCGAGGCGCAGGACGAGTTCGCCGTGGGCTCCCAGAACAAGGCCGAGGCCGCCCAGAAGGCCGGCCGGTTCGACGAGGAAATCGTGCCGGTGCTGATTCCGCAGCGCAAGGGTGACCCGGTGGCGTTCAAGACCGACGAATTCGTGCGCCAGGGCGCCACGCTGGACAGCCTGTCCGGCCTGAAGCCCGCCTTCGACAAGGCCGGCACGGTGACCGCCGCCAACGCCTCTGGCCTCAACGACGGCGCCGCCGCCGTGGTGGTGATGTCGGCCGCCAAGGCCAAGGAGCTGGGCCTGACCCCGCTGGCCACCATCAAGGCCTACGCCAACGCCGGCGTGGACCCGGCCGTGATGGGCATGGGCCCGGTGCCGGCCAGCAAGCGCTGCCTGTCGCGCGCCGGCTGGGAAGTCAAGGACCTGGACCTGATGGAAATCAACGAAGCCTTCGCCGCGCAGGCGCTGGCCGTGCACCAGCAGATGGGCTGGGACCAGTCGAAGATCAACGTCAACGGCGGCGCCATCGCCATCGGCCATCCGATCGGCGCGTCCGGCTGCCGCATCCTGGTGACGCTGCTGCACGAAATGAAGCGCCGCGACGCCAAGAAGGGCCTGGCCTCGCTGTGCATCGGCGGCGGCATGGGCGTGGCACTGGCCGTGGAACGGAACTAAGTCAGACCGATCTGGCCGAAAACGAGTATTTGAGTTGCACTGAGGGGTAGCCGGCGGCAGGAGACATGGTTTTGGCCGTCGGCGTCTATAACAGAGATCGGTGCCCTTGCATCGATCAGCGAGCCAACAGGAGTGGATATGACTCAGCGCATTGCATATGTGACCGGCGGCATGGGCGGCATCGGAACCGCCATTTGCCAGCGCCTGGCCCGTGACGGCTACAAGGTGGTGGCGGGCTGCGGCCCGAATTCGCCGCGCCGCGAGAAGTGGCTCGAACAGCAGCGCGCGCTCGGCTTCGAGTTCGTGGCGTCCGAGGGCAACGTGGCCGACTGGGATTCGACCAGGACCGCCTTCGACAAGGTCAAGGCCGATGTCGGCGAGGTGGACGTGCTGGTCAACAATGCCGGCATCACCCGCGACGTGGTGTTCCGCAAGATGACGCGTGCCGACTGGGACGCGGTGATCGACACCAACCTGACGTCGCTGTTCAACGTGACCAAGCAGGTCATCGACGGCATGGCGGACCGCGGCTGGGGCCGCATCGTCAATATCTCGTCGGTGAACGGGCAGAAGGGCCAGTTCGGTCAGACCAACTACTCGACGGCCAAGGCCGGCCTGCACGGCTTCACCATGGCGCTGGCGCAGGAAGTGGCCACCAAGGGCGTGACGGTCAACACGGTGTCGCCGGGCTATATCGCCACGGACATGGTCAAGTCCATCCGCCAGGATGTGCTGGACAAGATCGTGGCGACGATTCCGGTCAAGCGCCTGGGTCTGCCGGAGGAAATCGCGTCGATCTGCGCGTGGCTGGCTTCGGACGAATCGGGCTTCTCCACGGGCGCCGACTTCTCGCTCAACGGCGGCCTGCACATGGGCTGACCGACCGCTGGCTGCGCGGCGCGCGGCCGGCCTGCTGCGGCGCACCGAGCGCGCTGCAGCAGGCCGGAAGCGTGCCACGGCGCACCTCGGAAAACGGGCCGCCTGGCTGCCAGGACGGCCCGTTTTGCATACGATGCTGCGGGTTTTCCTTAATCGGGGTGGCTTTTCTTAGTGCTTTCTTGAGCATAGAATCAGGTCAGCGGCGCCCCCGGCACCAAACTAGAGCGCGGCGCGGGCGCCCCCAATTGCGCAGTGCATCGCATGCGGTGCAGCAGCGCGCAGCAGCAGATGCGCACCCCCTGCATCAGCGACGACAAAGGATAGAGCACCGATGGCCACGACCAAAAAAGGCGCAGAGCGACTGATCAAGAAATACCCGAATCGCCGGCTCTACGACACGCAGACCAGCACCTACATTACGCTCGCGGACGTCAAGCAGCTGGTCATGGATTCCGAGGAATTCAAGGTCGTGGACGCCAAGTCCGGCGATGAACTGACGCGCAGCATCCTGCTGCAGATCATTCTGGAAGAGGAAACCGGCGGCGTGCCGATGTTCTCGAGCCCCATGCTGTCGCAGATCATCCGCTTCTACGGCCATGCCATGCAGGGCATGATGGGCACCTACCTGGAAAAGAACATCCAGGCGTTCATCGACATCCAGAACAAGCTGGCCGAGAACTCGAAGGGCCTCTACTCGGGCGAAGCGTTCAGCCCGGACATGTGGTCGCAGTTCATGAACATGCAGGGCCCGATGATGCAAGGGATGATGAGCAACTACATCGAGCAGAGCAAGAATCTGTTCGTGCAGATGCAGGAACAGATGCAGAGCCAGGCCAAGAACATGTTCGGCACGTTCCCGTTCAACCAGCAGGAAAAGAAGTAAGCCACCGCGAGACACCTGAGCCGGCACCGCCGGCCATCCGGATTCCCCCCATCGCCGCGCGCGCCTGGAATGAGGCGCGCGCGGCGATGTCGTTTGTCATGAAGCGAGTGGCTCCCGCTTCTGCATCACGACGCCCAATCGCCCGCCCTGGGTTAGAATTCGCCCCACCTTCGGCCTTGCGCCGGCCCCCACAAGATGCAGTCAGGAAGTACAAGTGAAAAGTGACGAAAAATCAACGGCTTACGCGGCCGGCGTAGCCAATTTACCCCGCGTGGGGTTTGTCAGCCTGGGCTGTCCGAAAGCGCTCGTGGATTCCGAGCAGATCCTGACCCAGCTGCGTGCCGAAGGCTACGCGATCAGCGGTACCTATAACGATGCCGATCTGGTCGTGGTCAACACCTGCGGCTTCATCGACGAAGCCGTGCAGGAGAGCCTGGACGCCATCGGCGAGGCCCTGACCGAGAACGGCAAGGTCATCGTCACCGGCTGCCTGGGGGCCAAGAAGGATGCGGCCGGGCATGACATCGTCTCGTCGGTACACCCGAAGGTGCTGGCCGTGACCGGCCCGCATGCGCTGGGCGAGGTCATGCAGGCCGTCCACACGCACCTGCCCAAGCCGCACGATCCGTTCACGGACCTCGTGCCGCCGGCCGGCATCAAGCTGACGCCCAAGCACTACGCCTACCTGAAGATCTCCGAGGGCTGCAATCACCGCTGCTCGTTCTGCATCATCCCGTCGATGCGGGGCGATCTGGTATCGCGTCCGGTGGCGGAAGTGATGCTGGAGGCGGAAAACCTGTTCAAGTCGGGCGTCAAGGAACTGCTGGTGATCTCGCAGGACACCAGCGCCTATGGCGTGGACGTGAAGTACCGCACCGGTTTCTGGAACGGCCGTCCGCTCAAGACCCGCATGACCGAACTGGTCGGCGCGCTGGGCGAGCTGGCCAGCCAGTACGGTGCCTGGGTGCGCCTGCACTACGTGTACCCCTATCCGCACGTGGATGAGATTATTCCGCTGATGTCGCAGGGCAACGTGCTGCCGTACCTGGACGTCCCGCTCCAGCATGCCCACCCGGACGTGCTCAAGCGCATGAAGCGCCCGGCCAATGCCGAAAAGACGCTCGATCGCATCCGCGCCTGGCGCGAGATCTGCCCCGAGCTGACCATCCGCAGCACGTTCATCGCCGGTTTCCCGGGCGAGACCGAGGAAGAGTTCCAGACGCTGCTGGACTTCATCGCCGAAGCCGAACTGGACCGCGTGGGCTGCTTCGCCTACTCGCCCGTGGACGGCGCCACCGCCAACAACCTGCCCGGCGCGCTGCCGGACGCCGTGCGTGAGGAGCGCCGCGCGCGCTTCATGGAAGTGGCCGAGGAAGTTTCCGCACGCCGCCTGCAGCGCAAGGTTGGCCAAACGCTGCGCGTGCTGGTGGACGAAGTGAACCAGGATGGCGGCGTGGGTCGGTCGTCGGCCGATGCGCCCGAGATCGACGGTCTGGTCTATATCGACCCGGCCGCGAAGCCCTCGCAACGCTACAAGACCGGMGACTTCGTCCACGTGAAGATCACCGGTGCCGATGGTCACGACCTGTGGGGTGAAGTGGTCTAAGGATCACTGCCGGGTCCGGGACATTAGGTAAAAGTACGGTCGTTCGTTTTGGGGTGGCCGGGACTATACTGTGCGCCGCAACATGAACTCATGGAGACAAGACATGACGCGTGAAGTGGTGGTTGTCAGCGGTGTGCGCACCGCAGTTGGCACCTTCGGCGGCAGCCTGAAGGACCTGGCCCCGACCGATCTGGGCGCGCTGGTCGTGCGCGAGGCGCTGGCCCGCGCCAATGTGTCCGGCGATGACGTCGGTCACGTGGTATTCGGCAATGTGATCCAGACCGAACCCAAGGACATGTACCTGGGCCGCGTGGCGGCCGTGAACGGCGGGGTGTCGATCAACGCCCCCGCGCTGACCGTGAACCGTCTCTGCGGCTCGGGCCTGCAAGCCATCATCAGCGCTGCCCAGACCATTCTGCTCGGCGATGCCGACGTGGCCATCGGCGGTGGCGCGGAGAGCATGAGCCGCGCGCCGTACCTGGCGCCGATGGCGCGCTGGGGCGCGCGCATGGGCGATGCCAAGCTCGTCGACATGATGCTCGGCGCGCTGCACGACCCGTTCCACGCCATCCACATGGGCGTGACGGCCGAGAACGTGGCCAAGGAGTACGACATCTCGCGCGCCCAGCAGGACGAGGCTGCGCTGGAGTCGCACCGCCGCGCGTCCGCCGCCATCAAGGCCGGCCATTTCAAGGACCAGATCGTTCCCGTCACGCTGAAGTCGCGCAAGGGCGATGTCGTGTTCGACACCGACGAGCACGTGCGCCACGACGCCACCATCGACGACATGACCAAGCTCAAGCCGGTCTTCGTCAAGGAAAACGGCACGGTGACGGCTGGCAATGCGTCCGGCCTGAACGACGCGGCCGCCGCCGTGGTGCTGATGGWGCGCGCCGAAGCCGAGCGCCGCGGCCTGAAGCCGCTGGCGCGCCTGGTGTCCTACGGCCACGCCGGTGTGGACCCGAAGACCATGGGTATCGGCCCGGTGCCGGCCACCAGGATCGCGCTCGAACGCGCCGGCCTGACGGTCAAGGATCTCGATGTGATCGAGGCCAACGAAGCCTTCGCCGCCCAGGCGTGCGCGGTGACCAAGGCGCTCGGCCTCGATCCGGCCAAGGTCAACCCGAACGGCTCGGGCATCTCGCTGGGCCATCCGATCGGTGCCACCGGCGCACTGATCACCGTCAAGGCCGTGCACGAACTGCAACGCGTGCAGGGCCGCTATGCGCTCGTGACGATGTGCATTGGCGGTGGCCAGGGCATTGCTGCTATCTTTGAGCGTATCTGAGTCCTGATCCGGGGTTTGCCTTGCTGCGTCCGATGCCTTTCCGCCTGACCGTTGTGGCCGCGTTTGCGGTGTTCGTCCCGCTGGCCGCCCAGGCGGCTGGCGGCGAGTCGTTGTCGACGGGTGGGCAGGGCAGTCTCGGCATCAATGACGCGATCCGCGCTGGGGAAGCCCGGCGCGGGACGTCGTTGTCTTCGGGCCCGGTCGGCTCGCTGGCGCCGCGCTCCGAGTACGCGAAGTTCCCGGTCTACGTCGGCAACGTCGGCGACAAACAAGTGCGGCTGCGCGTGGGCGCCAAGACCGACACCCGCGACAGCCTGCAGGGCGAATACGCGTCCGGCGACGGCAAGGGCGGTGTGCGCCTGCTGTCCGGCGAATGGAACGAAGGCGCCTTCCTGATGGAAGAGTCCGATGACGGCACGCGTGTCTCGGGCAACTGGGAAGGCCGTATCGACCAGAATGGCGCGGTGAGCGGCACCTGGACCGACGCCTTCAACCCGGCCATCGTGCTGCCGTTCTTCATCCGCCCSCTCGGCGGYTATCTCGTCATTCCCCCGTTCGACATGCGGYCCAGCAGCGGCGTCACCTACGCGCCGCTCGTGCCGAAATCCTCGATCTCGATCGGCAACTCGCGCTGACATCGGCGKGGTGGCCCCTCGGCCACCCCGGCATTTGCTGGTAAGCTCGGACGTCTGATCCGACCTCCCGCAAAACGAGGAACTCGCCGTGTCCGACCATTCCCAATCCGACGCCTCCCGCTATCTCCAGACGCTCGCCGTCCAGCCCGAACTCGATATCGCGCCGGGCTTTGATTCGTTTTCCACGCCGACCTATCGCGGCTCGACCGTGGTCTTCCGCAATCTGGACGAATTGCGCGCCTATGGCGACCCCACCAAGACGTACTGGCGCTACGGCCTGCACGCCACGCCCACCAGCGAGGCGCTGTGCCAGCAACTCGCCCAGATCGAAGGAGGCCGGCAGACCCTGCTGCTGCCGTCTGGCATGGGCGCCATCTCGCTGGTCTATTTCGCGTTCCTGAAGTCGGGCGACGATGTGCTCGTGCCGGACAACGTCTACGGCCCCAATCGCGACCATGGCGAGTGGCTGGCCCGCGAATTCGGCGTGAGCGTGCGCTACTACCATCCGATGGCGGGTGCCAGTATCGCCTCGATGATCCAGCCGAACACCAAGCTGATCTGGCTCGAGTCGCCGGGCTCGGTGACGATGGAGGTGCCCGATACCGAGGCCATCGTCGCAGCGGCCAAGGCGCGCGGCGTGCTGACGGCCATCGACAACACATGGTCGGCGGGGGTCTACTTCCAGCCGTTCGCGAAGGGCATCGACGTCTCGGTGCAGGCGCTGACCAAGTACCAGTCGGGCGGCAGCGACGTGCTGATGGGCGCCGTGATCACGGCCGACGAATCGCTCCACAACCGCCTCAAGCGCACGCGCATGGTGATGGGCTGGGGCGTGTCCGCCGATGACTGCTTCCTGGTCCTGCGCGGCATGGCGAGCATGCCGGTGCGGCTGGCCGCGCACGACCGCGCCGCACGCGAGATTGCCGAATGGYTGACCAAGCGGCCCGAGGTGACCCGCGTGCTGCATCCCGCGCTGCCCGATTGCCCCGGCCATGCCGAATGGCGGCGTGACTTCACCGGCGCGAGCGGGCTGTTCTCGATCATCCTGCACAGCCGTTTTGGGCGCGAGCAGGTGGATGCCTTCGTCGAGGCGCTGAAGCTGTATGCGATTGGCTGGTCGTGGGGCGGGGCGCACAGCCTGGCCGTGCCGTACCACGTGGAGGGCATGCGCCCGGCGGGCACGTGGCCGCCGGCTGGCTGGGAAAATGCGGGGGAGCTGGTGCGGCTCTACATCGGCCTGGAAGATTCACGCGATCTGATCGCGGACCTGAAACAGGCGATGGAAAAGCACCTGCGCTGAAGAGGGAAGCAGAAGGCGTCCCTCCCCGAGGGGGAGAGACGCCGGCACATCAGGACGCGTCGGCCTTGCGCAGGGCCGGCTGCGCGGCTTGCTCGGACGTAGCCGGGCGCAGCGCCCAGACCGATTCCGCCGGGCCGTTGTGCGCGCGCCGCTGGGTGGCGCGGGCCAGCACCACATAGCCCACTGCCAGCGCGATGGCGCCGATATCGAAGCCCGCCACACCCCAGCGCCCGTGCAGGGCGGCCACGACGAAGTGGTCGCCGGTCAGCAGGGCATTGGCGAGCGGCACAGTCAGCGAGGCCAGCGCCGCCACATAGAGCAGCTCGACGGCCGCCCGCACCGGCGGACGCACCAGCGACCAGCCCACCGCCAGCAGGAACACCGGCCAGAACACATAGCTCACGGCGCGCTCAGGCCACAGCAGCGCGGCCGGGAAGCACAGCGCCACGCCGATACAGGTGCCGATGCACACGCCCACGGTGGCCTGCGCCAGCAGTCGATGCACGCGCGGCTGCTCGGCCTGGCGCGTCTTGCGGCGCGACTCGATCCACAGCAGGTTGCCCGAATAGAACAGGAACGCGCCCGCCAGACCGGCCAGCAGGTACAAGATCCGCACGGGCAGGTTGCCGTAGGTGCCGTAGTGCAGCGCGAAGACGCCGCTATACAGCGTGTGATTGGTGTCGCGCGCGCCGGGGGTCTGGTTGGCGATCAGCTTGCCCGCGTTCGGCTCGTTGGCCGCCGCGTGGATGCCCACCGAGCCGCCATTGCCGAGCGCGCGCTCGCTGTCGCCACGGACTTCCGCCACGGCATTGGCATCGCCATAGCGCTGGAAGCGGATGGCTTCCGGCGTGAAGCGTTCGCCGCCATGCTCGCGCGCGATGGCCAGCAGTTGCGCCGCCGACATGGTCGGCGAAGGCCGTCCGGCCGCCGTCATTTCCGGCGTGGCCGCAATCGCGGTGGGCACCTGCTCGAACAGCTTGCCGTTGAAGGTGAGCGCGTTGAACACCATCACCATGACCAGCGACAGGCACAGGAACGCGCCCGTGACCGCGAACACCATGTGGAACGGCAGGCTGAACAGGCCGATCACGTTGTGCGCGTCCATCCAGAACCGCTTCAGGTTGCGGCCCGGCCGCACCGCGAAGAGGTCCTTCTTGAGACGCGGCAGGTGCAGCAGCACGCCGGACACCAGCGCCAGCCCGTACAGCACCGAGATCACGCCCATGAAGTAGGTGCCGTTCTGGCCCAGGCCGAGCGAGTAGTGCAGGGAGTTCAGGAACGCCGACAGCTCGCCGGTCACGTGGTCGAGCGAGGTGTTGCGCTGCGCGGCGGCGTCGCCGTTCAGCGCCGTGCCATTGATGGTGTGCCACGCACCGGCCTTGTCCTGCCAGTAGGCGTTGAAATCGGGCTCTTCCTTGCTCGGCAGGGCCACGTAGACGCTGGCGGCGGCATCCGGATGCACGGCCACCAGCTTCTGGACGAAGGCGTCGACGGCCGGGCCCTCCACGTGGACCTCGGTGGCGTGACGGCCTTCCAGGCGGGCCGGGTTCTGCCAGATGTGCAGCTCGTGGTGGAAGATCGTGATGGCGCCGGCGAAGAAGGCGATGAAGAGCGCCCAGCCGGCCATCAGGCCGACCCAGGTATGCAGCGTCTGGTAAAGGCGGAGGGTATTGGGTTTCATGGAGAGGTCCTCACGACCCGGCCAGCGCGGACGCGGCGGGCATGGTGTTCGTCAGGCGCAGCGCCCACAAGAGGCCGAAGCAGATCAGGTTGGCGCCCCCCAGCCAGAGCCACGCGGCCGTGCTGGTGCGGAACAGCAGGCTCAGGCTGATCAGCGTGACCCAGGCGACGAAGCTGAGCAGCACTGCGGCGACCACGCCGCCATGCCAGCCGCCCGGCAGCCAGAGGATGCCCAGCGTGCACAGCGCGAGGGCCAGGGGCAGGCCCAGCAGTGTCCCGGCAAGCCATTTCGTGCCCATCATGCTGCGCTTCCTTCCCGGCGGGCCAGCCCGCGACGGTGGTGGACCCACGTGCCGATGAACGGCCACAGGGACAGGCTGCAGGTCAGCGAGACCAGCGTGGCGGCGATGGCCACGGGCCAGCCTTCGGGCACGCTCATGGTCCAGGCGCTGGCGACCRTCAGCAACAGGCCGAGCCAACCCAGCAGCCGGGGCGGCAGGGGCGCGCGGCCTTCACCGTCGGCGGAGACAAACAGAACCTGGTTCGGCGCAGCGAGGTACAAGCACGCAGCCGCCGCCAGTCCTAGCAATACAGCGAACGCTTGCATGCGGGCAACATCGGAATGGTTGGAACTYCGAATAATAATGATTCGTATTTGTTTTCACAAGGAAATCAATACGTTGCGGTACATTTCGGCGGCCGAACGGGGGTGGRGAACTAGGGGAAATGCGATGCGGGCGCCGCCCGGAGCCAATCTCCGGGCGGGCTGGGGGGGGCGGAGATTTAGTGCGGGAAGAGGTTCAGCAGGCCGTCCAGGCCGACGTGGTTGAACGCCACGCTGGCCTGCGCGCGCACCACCGGCTTGGCCCGGAAGGCGACGGAGAGGCCGGCCACGGCCATCATCTTCAGATCGTTCGAGCCGTCGCCCATGACGATGGCCTGCGACACATCGGCGCCGATCTGCGCGCAGACCTCGCGCACCGTACGTGCCTTGACGTCCGCATTGACGATTTCGCCGACGACTTCGCCGGTGAGCTTGCCATCGACAATCTCCAGCGTGTTCGCGCGCGTGAAGTCCAGCTTCAGGCGCGGCTTGAGCTGGTCGGTGAAATGGACGAAGCCGCCCGACACCAGCAGCGTGCGCATGCCCAGCGCCTGCACGGTCTGCAGCATCCGCTCGGCACCCGGGGACAGGCGCAGGCGCTCCGCGTAGACGCGGTCGAGCACGCTGGCATCCAGCCCCTTCAGCAGGGCCACGCGGCGCCGCAGGCTTTCATTGAAATCGGTGATCTCGCCGCGCATGGCGGCTTCCGTGATCGCCGAAACCTCGGCCTTCAGCCCGCAAAAGTCCGCAATTTCGTCGATGCACTCGATCGTGATCAACGTCGAGTCCATGTCCATGGCCACCAGCCGGAAGTCCGAGAGCTTGCGCCCGGCCGGCACCACGGCCCAGTCGATGCCGCGTGGGCCGCAGGCTTCGTCCAGCGCCTTGTGCAGTGCGGGCGTCAGCGGGGCGCAGTCATCGGCGGCCGCGACGTTGGCCGCACGCAGCGTGAAGGCCGAAGCGTCGGCGATGGGGCGGATGGCGTCGAGATCGGCGGGCGACAGCGGGGACAGGCTCTGGAGAATCAGGGGCATGACGGCAGGGGGAAGTCGGGGCGGGGCGCGCAAAGCGAGGAAGGCGATATTGTAAGCGCACCGCCCTCCTGCTCAAACGCTCAAGCAGCTCAGGCGGCCACGCGCAGGCTGTCCACCACCTTGTGCAGGAAGGCTTCGCAGGCTTCCAGTTGGTCGAGGGCGACAAACTCGTCCGGCTTGTGGGCTTGCTGGATGTCGCCGGGGCCGCAGACCACGGCCGGGATGCCGGCGCGCTGGAACAGGCCGGCCTCGGTGCCATAGGCCACCTTGTTGGTGTCCCGGTCAGCGGTCAGCGCGCGCACCAGTTGCGTGATGGCGTCGGCCTCGGCAGCGTCGAGCGACGGCGCAGCGGCAATCTTCGCCAGCGTCAGCCCCGCGTCGGCATGTTCGGCGCGCATCTTCGGCAGCAGCACGCCATTCGCATATTCCTGAATCCGCGCGAAGATCGCCTCGGGATCCACGCCCGGCAGGTTGCGGAACTCGAACACGAACTCGCACAGCGCCGGAATGGTGTTCAGCGCGATGCCGCCCTGGATCGTGCCAGTGGAGGCGGTCGTGAACGGCACGTCGAAGGCTTGATCGTACGGGCCGTTGGCCTTGAATTCATCGGCGATGTCGCGGATGAAGCAGATCAGCCGCGCCGCGTATTCGATGGCGTTCACGCCCTTCGGCGTCAGCGACGAATGCGCGGCCTGACCCTTCACGCAGCAGCGGTAGGCGTTGATGCCCTTGTGCGCGACGATCACGCGCATGCTGGTCGGCTCGCCGACGATGCAGCCGCCCGGCCGCACGCCACGGTCTCGCAATTCGGCCAGAAGATACGGCGCGCCCATGCAGCCGATTTCCTCGTCGAACGACAGCGCGTAGTGCACGGGCTCGCGTAGCCTGGCCTCCAGGATGGTCGGCAGCAGCGCCAGGCTGGTGCCGATGAAGCCCTTCATGTCGCAGGTGCCCCGGCCATAGAGCTTGCCGTCGCGGATCACCGGCTTGAACGGGTCGGTGGTCCAGTTCTGGCCGTCCACCGGCACCACGTCAGTGTGGCCGGACAGCACGATGCCGCCATCGGTGGCGCCATTGGCCGCCGGCACGGTCACGAACAGGTTGGCTTTGTCGCCCTGCGGGTTGTAGCTCAGGTGCGGCCGCAGCCCCTTGGCCAGGAAGTGGTCGCGCACGGCCTCGATCAGGCCGAGATTCGAATGGCGCGACGTGGTGTCGTACGACACCAGCCGCTCGGTCCAGTCGAGCGCACTGCCGCGCGGCTTGGCTGCGGTGGCGGAAGATTGGGCATTGGCRTGGGCAGGCATGGGGCGGAAAGATGATTGATTCGTCAAGGATGCGATSCTACACCGTCACGCCAGTTGCCGCAGCGTGTGCTTGATGGTCTGGGCGCGCACGGCCACATCGGGCATCTTGGCCTCGATGCGCAGCTTGTCCTGCCCGGCCAGCTTGATATGGCGGTTCTTTTGCACGAGGTCGATGATGCGGATGGCGTCGATCGGCGGGTTCGGCACGAACTGCATGCTGATGGTGGCCTCGCCCGCATCGATCTTGCGCACGCCCAGCGGCACGGCGGCGATGCGCAGCCGGTGCGTCTCCACCAGCGCCTGCGCCTGCGGCGGCAGGCGGCCGAAGCGGTCGATCAGCTCTTCCTGGATGTTGTCCACGCTCTCGGCCGTCTCGCAGTTGGCCAGCCGCTTGTAGAGCGACAGCCGTTCGTGCACATCGGCGCAATAGTCGTTCGGCAGCAGCGCCGGCGTGCCGAGGTTGATCTCGGTGGTCACCTGCAGCGGGGCCATCAGGTCCGGCTCCTTGCCGGCCTTGAGCGCCTTCACGGCGGCGTTGAGCATGTCCGTATAAAGCTGGAAGCCGATTTCGTGGATTTCGCCCGATTGCTTGTCGCCCAGCACCTCGCCGGCGCCRCGGATTTCCAGGTCGTGCATGGCGAGGTAGAAGCCGGAGCCGAGTTCCTCCATCTGCTGGATGGCCTCGAGCCGGCGCTGCGCCAGCTTGGTCAGGCCATCGACATCATGGACCAGCATGTACGCGTAGGCCTGATGGTGCGAGCGACCCACGCGGCCCCGCAGCTGGTGCAGCTGGGCCAGGCCGAACTTGTCGGCGCGGTGGATCAGGATGGTGTTGGCGGTCGGCACGTCGATGCCGGTCTCGATGATCGTCGTGCAGAGCAGGATGTTGTCGCGCCGCGCCACGAAATCGCGCATCACGCGCTCCAGCTCGCGCTCGTGCATCTGGCCATGGGCCACGGCGATACGCGCCTCGGGCACCAGTTCCATCAGCCGGGCGCGCTTGTTCTCGATGGTCTCGACCTCGTTATGGAGGAAGTAGACCTGCCCGCCGCGCTTCAGCTCGCGCAGGATGGCCTCGCGGATCACGCCGTCTTCCTCGCGTCGCACGAAGGTCTTGATCGCCAGCCGCTTCTGCGGCGCCGTGGCGATGACCGAGAAGTCGCGCAGGCCCTCCAGCGCCATGCCCAGCGTGCGCGGGATGGGGGTGGCGGTGAGCGTCAGCACGTCGACTTCGGCGCGAAGTGTCTTGAGCGCCTCTTTTTGGCGCACGCCGAAGCGGTGTTCCTCGTCGATGATGACCAGGCCCAGGCGCTGGAACTTCACGTCGTCCGAGAGCAGCTTGTGCGTGCCGATGACGATATCGACGGTGCCCTCGTTAATCTGCTTGATGGCCGCGTCGATCTCCTTCTTGGTCTTGAAGCGCGACAGCTCCACGATGCGCACCGGCCATTCGGCGAAACGGTCGGACAACGTCTGGAAGTGCTGCTCCGCCAGCAGCGTGGTCGGCGCGAGCATGGCCACCTGCTTGCCGCCGAGCACGGCCACGAAGGCGGCGCGCAGGGCCACCTCGGTCTTGCCGAAGCCCACGTCGCCGCAGACCAGTCGGTCCATTGGCTTGCCGGAGGTCATGTCGGCGATCACAGCCGAAATGGCGGCGGCCTGATCGGGGGTTTCCTCGAAACCGAAGCTTTCGGCGAAGGTCTCGTAGTCCTTGGGCTGGAGTGGGAAGGCAAAGCCCTGGCGCAAGGCGCGGCGTGCGTACAGGTTCAGCAGCTCGGCGGCGGTGTCGCGGATCTGCTGCGCGGCGCGGCGCTTGGCCTTGTCCCACTGGCCGGAGCCGAGGTGGTGCAGCGGCGCGGATTCCGGATCGGCGCCCGAGTAGCGCGAGATCACATGCAACTGGTGCACGGGCACGTACAGCTTGCTGCCCTTGTCGTAGTCCAGGTGCAGGAATTCCTCCTCGCCCTGGCCCAGGTCCATCGTCACCAGCCCCTGATAGCGGCCGATGCCRTGCTCGCTATGYACCACGGGGTCGCCGATCTTCAGTTCGGCGAGGTCGCGCACCATCGAATCGACGGCGCTGGCCTGTTCCTGCTTGCGGCGGCCCGTGCGGCGCGCGGTGCCGGCGTAGAGCTCGGCCTCRGTCACGAAGGCCAGTTGCGCCTGCGGCAGCGCAAAGCCGCTCTGCAGCGGCGCCACGGCGATCGAGAAGTGCGCGTCACCGGCCAGATAGGCGGCGAAGTCGTCCACTGGCTGCGGACGCAGGCCGCTTTCGGCGAAGAGTTGCATCAGCGTCTCGCGCCGGCCAGCGGAGTCGGCGCACATCAGCACGCGCGTGGCCTTGTTCAGCAGCAGGGCCTCAAGGTTGACCAGCGGGTCTTCGGCGCGGCGGTTGACCGAGACATCGGGCAGGGCAGCCGAGAACGGTGCCTGCTCGGCCGTGGCCTCGCGCTGCAGCACCACGCGCGCCAGCGGCTTGGCGGCTACGAAGAACTGCTCCTCGGACAGGAACAGGTCCGCCGGCGGCAGCAGCGGGCGTTCGCGGTCGTGCCGCATGAAGGTGTAGCGCTGGGTGGTATCGGCCCAGAAACGGCGGATGGCCTCGTCGATATTGCCYGCGAACGCCAGTTGCGTGCCGGCGGGCAGGTAATCGAACAGGSTGGCGCTTTCCTCGAAGAACAGYGGCAGGTAGTACTCGATGCCGGCGGACGGCACGCCGTTGCCAATGTCCTTGTAGATCGGCGATTTGGTCGGATCTCCCTCGAACACCTCGCGCCAGCGGCCCCGGAAGGCGGTGCGGGCGGTTTCGTCGAGCGGGAACTCGCGCCCGGGCAGCAGGCGCACTTCCTTCACCGGGTACAGGCTGCGCTGGGTGTCGGGGTCGAAGGCACGGATGGTCTCGATCTCATCCCCGAACAGGTCGATCCGGTACGGCAGGGCCGAGCCCATCGGGAAGAGGTCGATCAGCCCGCCCCGTACGCTGTACTCGCCGGGGCGCATGACCGCGCTGACGTGCTCGTAGCCGGCCAGTGTGAACTGGGCCTTGAGCGCGTTTTCGTCGAGTTTCTCGCCCTGCTTGAAGAAGAAGGTGTACGCGGCCAGGAAGGCCGGCGGCGCCAGCCGGTACAGCGCGGTGGAGGCGGGCACCAGCATCACGTCGCACTGGCCGGTCTGGATGTCGTGCAGCGTGGCCAGCCGCTCGGATACCAGGTCCTGGTGGGGCGAGAAGCTGTCGTAGGGCAGCGTTTCCCAGTCCGGCAGCAGCCGCACACGCAGTTCGGGCGCGAACCACGGGATTTCCTCGGCCAGGCGCTGGGCGTCGGTGGCGTTGGCGCACATCACTGCCAGCATCGGCAGGGCGCCCTTGTGTTGGCGCGCGTAGGCGGCTACCAGCAGGGCGTCGGCGGAGCCGGTCAGGCCGGCCACCGCGTGACGCATGCCGGGCTTGACCAGCGACAGGTTGGCGAAGGATGTGACAGCGTGGATGTCAGGCATTGGCAGCAAGGGCGATCGAAACGACAGCGCCCCGCCGGCAGCGCGGGCGGGGGTTGGCCATGATAGTCCGGCCCCGGAAGGGATCTCCGTGGCGGTGGACAAGGGCCGTATTATAGAATGCGCACCGGCCGGTCCGCCGCCCGTCTTATTCCTACTTCGCCCCGCTACCCTGTGTCTGCTCGCCGCTTCGCCCTGATTCCCTGTGCCGGTACCGGCAGCCGCGCCGGCGGCCACGTCGCCAAGCAATACCAGACCGTGGCCGGCCGCCCGATGATCTGGCACGCGCTGGCCGCCTTTTCCGCCTGTGAGCGCATCAGCGCCACCGCGCTGGTGCTGGCGCCGGACGATATGCCGCTGGAATCGCGCTTCGGCGCGGAGGCGTTCGCGGGGCTGCGCTTCGATACCGCCTTCGTGGGCGGCGACACGCGCCACGCCTCGGTGCTGGCCGGCCTGCATCACCTGGCCCAGCTCGGCGCCACGGACAGCGACTGGGTGCTCGTGCACGATGCCGCCCGCCCAGGACTGACGCCGGCCATGATCGACACGCTGATCCGCGCCGTGGAGGCCGACGACGAGGCCGATGCGGCCATCGGCGGCATTCTGGCGGTGCCGGTGCCCGATACGCTCAAGCGGGCGGACGAAGGCACCCAGGTTGGCGTGCGGATTGGCGCCACCGTGCCGCGCGAAGGGCTCTGGCAGGCCCAGACCCCGCAGATGTTCCGCGTAGGCGTGTTGCGCCAGGCGTTGCAGGAGGCGCTGGCCGCCGGCGCCGTGGTCACCGACGAGGCGAGCGCCATCGAGCGCCTGGGCCTGCATCCGCGCCTGGTCAACGGCTCGCTGCGCAATTTCAAGGTCACCTACCCCGAGGATTTCGCGCTGGCGGACATCCTGCTCGCGCCGGCAGCCCCGCTGGCTGACCGTTAAGCATTTTTCAGAGGAGTCGCATTGAATCCGTTCGATATCCGCATTGGCCAGGGCTATGACGTGCACGCCCTGGTGCCGGGCCGCAAGCTGATCCTGGGTGGCGTGGACATTCCGCATGACCGTGGCCTGCTCGGCCATTCCGATGCCGACGCGCTGCTGCACGCCGTGACCGACGCGCTGTTCGGTGCCGCCGCATTGGGCGACATCGGCCGGCATTTTCCCGACACGGACCCGAATTTCGCCGGTGCCGACAGTCGCGTGCTGTTGCGCGAGGCGGCCCGGCGGGTGCGCGAGGCCGGCTACGAGATCGGCAACGTGGATGCCACGGTCATCGCACAAAAGCCAAAACTGGCCCCGCATATCGGCGGCATGGTGGCGAATCTCGCGGAAGACCTCGGCCTGCCCGTCACGCGTTGCAACGTGAAGGCGAAGACCAATGAGAAGCTGGGGTTCGAAGGGCGCGAAGAGGGCATCGTCGCGCAGGCCGCGGTGCTGATCTAYCGCAAGGCTGGCGACGTTCAGGATTGAAGCAACTGCGCGATCAGACAGTCAGACCGGGGGTGGCGACGGTAGCGGCGCTTCCTCGGGCAGGATCGCGAAGGTGTAGTCGTTCAGGCGCGCCATGGCGCCGCTGCGTGCGCCGGCTTCGGTCCGTTTCTGGAAGCCCATCTGCTGGCACAGTTTGTTGGCGGAGGCCATCTCGGGCATGGTCCGCACCACCAGCGCACTGGCGCCGATATCGCGCGCCCGCTGGATGCAGATCTGCATCAGCCGATGTCCCAGCCCCTGGCCACGCGCCTGCGGGCTGACCGACAGCAGCCGTGCCTCGGGCTGCGTCAGCGTCACGGTGCTGTCGTCCAGGGCGGGCAGCGTGGCGCCCGGATGGCAGAACAGCACGGCACCGCTGATGCCGTGGTCGCTCTCGGCGACCCACCATTCCATGTCGGGATTGTCCTTTGCGGCCAGCACGGACTGCATGCCGCGCTGGAACGATGCGCGGCAATCTTCCATGATCGCAAGCTCATACTGCCCATAGGCTTGCTGCGTGACCGCTGCGATGTCGCCCCAGTCGTACGCCGCCGCCAGGCGGAAGCGAAAACGGGGGGAGGTATGCGAAGGCAAGGTACTCATGGCCTCTGTATCCGTGTCCTTGCGTGGATTGTAGGCCGGTCGCGGCACAAGTGCATGGTTCCCGATCGCCCGTTTGCGTGTCAGACAACATGCCGCCCAGCGTATTGACATCGTCTTGACATCAGGCTTTCGCGCTGGGGCGAAAAAAACCCTGCCGCCCCTTGCGGTGGCGGCAGGTTTTCCTGACCAGGCGGGCAATGCCTGCCCGGCAAGCCTTATTCTGCGGCGATCACGTTGGCGGCAGCCCCGATCACGGCGGCGATGCGGCCCACGTCGCGCAGTTGCTGCGCGCTCATGCCTTGCTCGGTCTTCAGCAACTGATAGTGCGACTTCACGCAGAAGTGGCACTTGCCGATGATCGACGCGGCCAGTGCGTACATCTCGAAGCGGCGCTTGTCCACGCCACCATGGGTAGCGTAGGCGTTCATGCGCAGTCCGGCGGGCTGGCTCGACAGGTCCGGGTCCTCGGCCATCTCGATGTACGGATACCAGACATTGTTCATGCCCATCAGCGCGGCAGCCGTCTGCGCAGCGGTGACTTCCTCCGGCGACAGCACGTTCGCATTGCGGATGGCATCGACGATGATCTTGCTCTTGGCGGCGAAGGCGGCGGCGAGTGCCACGCCCACGGCGTCATTGCCTTCCAGCGACGAGCGCGCGATCGTGCCATCCACATTCAGGCGGATGTCCTTCGCGTAGTCGGGAATGAGGTTCTTAATCGTGCTGAGGAATTCCATTTATTTCTCCTATCGTCCAGGGCTCAAAAAACCCGCATTTGCGGGCTTTGACGCGGAAGCGCCGGTTTGGCCACTKCCGCGCGCGCCGGTCCGCCCGGGGAGGGCGGTTGGCAGGTCAAACAAATTACAGCGTGGCGCCGCCGACAGCGCGGTTGCACGGGCACAGCTCGTCCGTTTGCAGGCCGTCCAGAATACGCAGGACTTCGTCCGGGCTACGGCCGACGTTCAGGTTGTTCACCGACACGTGTTGGATCACGTTGTCCGGATCGACGATGAACGTAGCGCGCAGGGCCACGCCGGCAGCCTTGTCACGCACGCCCAGCTGGTCCACCAGCGAGCCGGTCACGTCGGCGAATTGCCACTGGTTCAGCTTGTTCAGGTCCTTGTGTTCGCGGCGCCATGCCAGCTTCACGAACTCGTTGTCGGTCGAGCCGCCCAGCACGATCGCGTCGCGATCAGCGAAGTCGTCGTTCAGCTTGGCGAAGGCGACGATTTCGGTCGGGCACACGAAGGTGAAGTCCTTCGGGTAGAAGTAGATGATCTTCCACTTGCCTTCGAAGGACTTCTCGGTGATGTCTTCGAAAGCCGACTGGCCATTCTCTTCGTGGTTGTTGAAACCCGGCTTCACGCCAACGATTTGGAACGATTCGATCTTGTCACCAACGGTCTTCATCAACTTCTCCTGATACGGTTGAACAGAGTAACGCACGCGACACGCCGGGCGGGGTGGGGCAGCACGGGGCTGCAGAACGCCACGATACGGCATCGCAACAAAGCCAGATTATGACCTGTCCGATACGCGCAGGGCCAATTGATTGTCTCAAAGAGACCGATAGGCATCGGCCTTTCCCTGCACGGCGCGCGCCAAAGACGAACGSTGAGTATGCCATGTGCGGACGCACATGACGAAAGCCGCCACAAAAGTTYCATCTTGTGGCGGCGATCGGGTCGGGGCCGCATCAGGCCACGCGTATCAGGCGGTGCGCAGGGCGCCCTGCAGGCGGCGGGTGCGGAAGATGACCAGCGTGGCCACCAGACCGCAGGCGGCGGCGAACGTCAGCCACAGGCCCGGCGCGGCCTTGTTGCCGGTTTCGTGGATCAGGTAGGTGGCGATGGCGGGCGTGAAGCCGCCGAACAGCGCCGTGGCCAGGCTGTAGGCGAGCGAGAAGCCCGCCGTGCGCACCGCCGGCGGCATGATCTCGGCCAGCGTGACGACCATCGCGCCGTTGTAGCTGCCGTACAGGAACGAGAGCCACAGCTCCACCATCAGCAGGCGGCCGAAGGACGGCTCGGCCACCAGCCAGGACACGGCCGGGTAGGCGGTCAGCAGGGTGGCGATGGTGAAGATCACCAGCAGCGGCTTGCGTCCCACGCGGTCGGAGACGGCGCCCATCAGCGGCAGCCAGATGAAGTTGGAAAGGCCGACGCACATCGTCACGATGAGGTTGTCCACGTCGCCGAGCTTGAGCACGGTCTTGCCGAAGGTGGGCGTGTAGGCGGTGATCATGTAGAACGACACCGTGGTCATCACCACCATCATGCAGCCCGCGAGGATGATGCCCCAGTTGTCGAGCATCGAGCGGTAGATCTCGCGCATGGTCGGCTGGTGCTTGCGGGTGCGGAAGGCTTCGGTTTCCTCCAGCGAGCGCCGGATCATGAACAGGAATGGCACGATCAGGCAGCCGATCAGGAACGGCACGCGCCAGCCCCAGCTATCCATCTGTTCCGGCGCCAGCGTGGCGTGCAGGATCACACCCATTAGCCCGGCAAAGATCACCGCCACCTGCTGGCTGGCCGACTGCCACGCCACATAGAAGCCTTTCTGGCCCGGCTTGGCGATCTCGGACAGGTAGACCGATACCCCGCCCAGCTCCACGCCGGCCGAGAACCCTTGCAGCAGCCGGCCCGCCAGCACCAGCAGCGGCGCGGCCACCCCGATCGAGGCATAGCCGGGCACCAGCGCAATCAGCAGCGTGCCCATCGCCATCAGGATCAGCGTGAGAATCAGGCCCTTGCGGCGGCCATGGTGGTCGATATAGGCGCCRAGAATGATGGCGCCGAGCGGACGCATCAGGAAGCCGGCGCCGAAGGTGGCCAGCGAGAGCATCAGCGAGGCGAATTCGTTGCCGCTGGGGAAGAACGTACGGGCGATGGCGGCGGCGTAGAAGCCGTACACCATGAAATCGTACATTTCGAGGAAGTTGCCGCTGACGACGCGGAACACGGTACGGGCGCTGTGCTGGGAAGCCGGCGCGGAGGCGGTGCTGGACATGGCTGTCTCTCGGTCAGCGCCGGTGCGGCCGGCGACATGTTGTGGGATCGCAATGGCCGCCAGTGTGCGCCGCGGGGCTGTCAATGCCCTGTCAACCGCCTTTCAATCTGCTATCAAATGCTGTCGAAAACCTGTCAGTGCCCGCGCGGGGTGGCGCCTCATGCGCGCCGGAAGCAGGCGCGCACCACCAGCCCGGACTTGGGTGGCGGCCGATTGGCGAGCACCAGCCGCCCGCCGTTGCGCTGGAGGATGCGGTTGACGATGGACATGCCCAGCCCCGCGCCCTTGGCCTCGCTGCGCGCGCTGTCGAGCCGGTAGAACGGCCGGGTCAGCAGCGAGAGCTGCGCATCGGGCACGCCCGGACCGTTGTCGGCCACGGTCAGCACGGCGTCCTTGTCATCGAGCCGGGTGGAGATCTCCACCTCGGCCATGCCGCTTTCCTCRTCCTTGGCGTAGCGGCGCGCGTTCTCGACCAGGTTGTCCAGGATGCGCTGGATCTCCATGCGATTGGCCACCGCCATGACCGGGCCGTTGGCGCGCACGTGCACGCGCACATCGTCGTGCGCGGCATAGACGCCCACGGCGTCCTGGACCAGCGCGGAGAGATCCACCGGCTCCACCATTTCCTGGCCGGGSCGGGCGTAGTTGAGGAACTGGCCGATGATGGCRTCCATCTGCTCGATGTCGGCGATCATGGCGTCGCGCGTGATGTTGTCCACCGGCGACATCTCGGTCTCGAGCCGCAGCCGGGTGAGCGGGGTGCGCAGGTCGTGGGAGATGCCGGCCAGCATGACCACGCGGTCGTCGTCGAGCTGGCGCAGGTCGCGCACCATCTGGTTGAAGCTSCGGTTGGCCTGGGCTACCTCGCTGGCGCCATGCTCGCGCAGCGGCGGCGGGTCGCCGCCCGTGCCGATCTGGCGCGCCGCGTTGGCCAGCCGCTTGAGCGGGTAGTTCACACGTGCCGTGATAAAGGCCGCGCCGATGATCGACAGCAGCAGCGCGGCGATACTCCACCACAGCCACTGGATGCCCGGCACGCGCTCGAAGCGCTCCGGGCTGATGGCGACCCAGTARTCGTCCCCCTCGATCTCGAAGCTGACCCACACGCCCGGAATGTCATTGACGGTGGTGGCGAGCACGGTGTCCTCGCCCAGCCGCCCGCGAATCTCCTGCTGCACCAGCTGGGTCAGGAACGGGTTGGCCGTGGGCGCGGCGAAGTCGTCGTCCTTCTCGCGCGGATAGACCTTGATGCCTTCGTTCTGCACGAGGTCGAGCAGCAGGAAGCGCCGCCGCGCCGGGTCGGAATAGAGCAGGGCCGCGCGCGTGAGCTTGACCACGCTGACCACCTGCATGGCGATCTGCTGGGCGCGCGGTGCGCGTTCGAAGAGCCGGTAGCTCTGGAACCAGATACCCAGCGAGATCGCCAGCAACAGGGCGATCAGCATGAAGGTGCGCCAGAACAGCGAACCAAAGAACCGCGTTGCGGTACGGCCGAGAGCGGTCGCCACGATGCTGACTGCGGACGAACCGGGACTACTTCACGCCATCGGGAATGAAGACGTAGCCCAGGCCCCAGACCGTCTGGATGAAGCGGGGGTTGCCCGGGTCCGGTTCGATGAGCTTGCGYAGGCGCGAGATCTGCACGTCCAGGCTGCGGTCGAACACTTCGTATTCGCGGCCGCGGGCCATTTCCATGAGCTTCTCGCGCGAGAGCGGCTGGCGCGGATGCCGCGCGAACACCTTGAGCACCGAGAATTCGCCCGTGGTGAGCGTGATTTCCTCGTCGTTCTTGGTCAGCGTGCGGGTGGCCAGGTTCAGCACGAAATCGCCGAAGGCGAAGGTTTCGGGCGTCTCGGACGGGGCGCCCGGTACCTCGGCGGGGCCCTTGCGGCGCAGCACGGCGTGAATGCGCGCGATCAGCTCGCGCGGGTTGAAAGGCTTGGGCAGGTAGTCATCGGCGCCCATTTCCAGGCCGACGATGCGATCGACGTCCTCGCCCTTGGCGGTCAGCATGATGATCGGGGTCTGATCGTTGGCACCGCGCAGGCGGCGGCAGATGGACAGGCCATCCTCGCCCGGCATCATCAGGTCCAGCACCAGCAGGTCAAACCGCTCGCGCAGCCAGAGCTTGTTCATGGCGGTGGCGTTTTCCGCCACCAGTACCGTGAACCCCTGCTCGCCAAGGTAGCGGCGCAGCAGGTCGCGCAATCGCGGGTCGTCGTCCACGACGAGAATCTTGTGGCTGGTATTTTCCATGGCGGTATCTTAGCGACTTACGCTTTCGCTCAAAATGGCTTAACAAAACGTTACATACTTTACCCTGTGGTATGGCGGCGTGCATCTTTTGTGCAATTACACTCCGCAAACCGTAGCCCGACGCCGATTTGGCGCGACGGGCATTCACGGTGACCAAGGGGCGTCCCATCTCTCTGACGAAGGCGTTGGCATAGTGCCTGCGTCGTCCTCCCCGCGGATGTGCGACCACGGTCAAGACCGCCATTATCCAATGAAAGTGAAGCAAAACCGGCACGGACAAACCCTGCAACGCACGGCGTGCGTGCGGGCGGCTTGCCATGCCGGCGCGGCCATGCTCATCGTACTGCTGCCGGCGCTCGCGCAGGCGCAGTCGGCGGGCATGGCCCAGTTACTCCGCCCTGCCCAGCCGGGCCACGCCAGCGGTGGCGCACCTACCCCCGCCGTGCCGGGCAAGCCGGGCGGCGGTGAGCGCCTGGACCAGCGCGAGGCCCGCACCCGCGCCGAAAAGTACCGCACGGAGCGCGACATGGCCGACCGCGCCGGCCGCCAGGGCCCACCGGGCGGGCATCCCAAACTCTCGCCCGACGAGCGCAAGACGCTGCGCAAGAATCTCCAGGATCTCGGCCGCGAGATGTACGAAGGCGGCTGACCGCCCTCCCTATCAGTCCTGCGGTCGGAAATGTCGCAGGAAATCCACGAATACCTCGGCCGCCAGCTGCGCATCTTCCACGGTGATGGTTTCCAGCGGGTTGTGGCTGATGCCGCYATTGCCGCAGCGCACGAACAGCATCGCCACGTCRGTCATGCGTTGCATCATCATCGCGTCATGCCCGGCGCCGGACGGCAGCTCGAACGCCTCCAGACCGCGCTTGCGCAGCACCGCGCCGAACTGATCCATCAGCCAGCGCGCGCACGGCGCGTTGTTCACCGGCGTCACTCGTTCGACGGTGGCGGTCAGGCCACGGCGCGCCGCGATCCGCTCGATGCCCATCACGATGTCGGTGATGGCGGCTTCGCGGATGCCGTCCTCGCCGGCGCGGATGTCCATCGAGAACACACACGCGGCCGGAATCACATTGCTGGAGCCGTTCGGCACCTGAAGCTGGCCCACCGTGCCGACCAGCGTCGGCACCTGCGCGCAGCGCGACTCCACCAGCAGGATCATCTCGGCGGCGCCGGTGGCGGCGTCGCGCCGCATGTCCATCGGCGTGGTGCCGGCGTGGCTGGCCAGCCCCTCCACCCGCACCTGGAAGCGGCTGCTGCCTGCGATCTGCGTGACGATGCCGAGCGCCAGGTCGCGGTTCAGCAGCACCGGGCCCTGTTCGATATGCACTTCGACGAACCCTGCCAGCGTGGCCGGATCGACCGCCGCGGCGCGCAGGGCGTCCAGGCTGCCGGCGCCGGGCAGGCCGGACTGGGCCAGCGCCTCGCGCATGGTCACCCCGTCCGGGTCCGCGCGGTCCAGCAGGGCCGGGTCGAAGCGGCCCGCCAGCACGCTGCTKGCCAGGAAGCTGGTCTTGAAGCGCAGCCCTTCCTCCTCGGCGAAGCCGACGATCTCGAAGTGATACGGCAGCCGGATGCCCGCCGCATGGAGTGCGCCCACCACCGCAATCGGCAGCAGGATGCCCAGCCGCCCGTCATACCGCCCGCCGTTGCGCACGGTGTCGAAATGAGAGCCGGTCATCAGCACCTTCGGCGCAGCCACGGCCGGATCGGCGGCATACCGCCCAATCACATTGCCGATGGCGTCCACGCGCACCGCCATGCCGGCTTCCTCCATCCACTGCACCAGTTGCGCCTGTGCCCGGCGATGCGCCGGCGTAAGGAACGCGCAGGTCAGCCCGTCCTCCATGTCGGAGTGGGCGGCGAGCGCGGCGGCGCGGTCGAGGATGGATTGGCCGAGCGAGGCGAGTACGGTAGTCATGGTGCGGATCGGGGTCGGGTCGGGATCAGTTCGGTTCGATTCGGTTCGATGGCGGTCAGCGGTTGCGCAGCCAGGTCTTCCAGGCGATCCACAGCATGCGCATCGGCGTCAGGGCGATGCGCTGCGTCAGCACCTGGAACTGGCTGGCCTCGATCTCGTCGAGCTGGGCATGGGAGATGGCGGCCATCACCAGCGCGGCGCGCTGGGCGCGGCGGTCCTGGCGCGGCAGTAGCGCCAGCGCCTCGCGGTACAGCGTGCGGGCCACCTCGGCCTGCTCGCGCATCAGGGCCACGAAGCGTTCGGAGTAGCGCGATTGCAGGATGTCGGCCGCTGGTACCTCGTGGCGCTGGAGCGTGTCCACCGGCAGGTAGATGCGGCCCTGGCGGGCATCCTCGCCCACATCACGGACGATGGTCGCGCGCTGCATCGACAGGCCCAGCTGGCGGGCGAAGTCCAGCGTGCGCGGATCGGAAAACCCCAGCACCCGGGCCGACAGCACACCCATGGCACCGCCCGCGCACTGGCAGTAGCGTTTCAAACCGGCTTCGTCGAGGTAGCGGGTCTGGGTCAGATCCATTTCCATGCCGTCCAGCATTTCAGAAAATTCGGATTGCGGCAGGCCGCACGGCGCAATATGGGGCTGCAGGGCCTGCGTGACCGGATGTGACGGTTGACCGTCATAGAGGCGGCGCAGTTCGCCGCGCCACCAGTCCAGCCGCTGGTGGGCTACGCCGGCGTCGTGGCTCTCGTCGATGATGGCCTCCAGCTCGCGGCGGAAGGCGTACAGCGCCGTGATGGCGCGGCGGCGTTCGGTCGGGAGGAACAGGAAGCTGTARTAGGGGAGGGAGCCGCCCGGGGCGGCCTTGTCCTGGCAATACTGATCGGGCGTCACGCCAATCTCTTTTTAATGCGGTCTGTGGGGCGATACGGACCGGCGCAGCGGGTCCGCGAAAGCGGCAAATTGTAACATCGGCCCCGTCCACCCCGTGTCCGCCATTCGCGCCAAGTTTCGGCCCATTCGTCGCCCGGCGTTTGACGCACTCGGAGCCGCTCGTTATATTACTGACCGGCCAGTTATTAATTCCCCGGCAGGCACCCGCAGAAGGGTCCGCCGCGAGACGCTTTCCCCAATTGGCTGTTCCCCCGCACTCTCCAGCTTGTTCCGACGTTCCACCGACTCAAGACGCTTAACCCATGCCAGTGCCTTATGCCAGGCCGGATGTTGCGGCCGCCGACGTTGATGTTTCCCCGATGCCCGCCCGGACCCGCCGGACGCCGATGGTCGCCCTGCTGACCGTGGCGACGCTGGCGATCCTGGCCGGGCTGTCCGGCTGCGGGAAGAAGGCGGAGCCGGTGGAGTCCGTGCGGCCCGTGCGGCTGCTGCAATTGCATTCGGGTGCCGGGAAGACCGCATTCGAGTTTTCGGGCGAGGTACGGCCGCGCGTGGAGTCGCGCCTGGGCTTCCGGGTGCCCGGCAAGATTTCGGCCCGTCTGGTGGACGTAGGCGCCAGCGTCAGGAAGGGCCAGCCGCTGGCCCGCCTGGACCCGACCGACTTGGCGCTGGCCGAAGCCTCCGCGCGTGCCCAGTTCGATGCCGCCAAGACCGACCGCGATCTGGCCGACTCCGACCTGAAGCGCTACAAGGAGCTGGCCGCCAAGAATTTCATCAGTGCCGCCGAGCTGCACCGGCGCCAGGCCACCTACGATTCCGCGGCCTCGCGGCTGGAGCAGGCGCAGGCCAATCTCCGCAACCAGAGCAACCAGACCGGCTACGCCGTGCTCGCCGCCGATGCGGACGGCGTGGTGACGGCCGTCGATGCCGAGGTCGGCCAGGTGGTCACGGCGGGGCAGTCGGTGATCCGCGTGGCGCAGATCGCCGAGAAGGAGGTCGCCATCGGCCTCCCCGAGGATCAGGTGGACATGCTGCGCGGCATCTCCGACGTCACCGTGCGCACCTGGGCCGAGCCGGACCGCGCGCTGCCGGGCCGCGTGCGCGAGATCTCCGGCGCCGCCGATCCGGTCACCCGCACCTACCCGACGCGCGTCAGCGTGCCCAATCCGCCCGCCGACCTGCGCTTCGGCATGACCGCCGTGGTCACCTTTACCCGCACCGGCGAGTCCGCCGCCATCCGCATCCCGCTGACCGCGCTGCTGCAGGACCGCGGCACCAATCAGGTGTGGATCTACCAGGGCGCGGCCAGTGGCGGCACGGGCACGGTCAAGCCGGTGCCGGTGACGCTGGGCGACCCGCAAGGCAATGAAATCGAGGTGCGCCAGGGGCTGGCGCCGGGCCAGACCATCGTCACGGCCGGCGTGCACCTGCTGCAGCCGGGCCAGAAGGTCAAGCCGATGCAGAGCGCCACGTCCGCCCAGCCTGCCCAGTCGGCCCAGCCGGCCTCCAATCCGGGCGCCGCCGCCGGCAGCAAGGGCTGATCGATGGAACACTCGCGCTTCAACCTGTCGCGCTGGGCGCTCGAGCACCAGCCGCTGACCCGCTACCTGCTGGTGGTGCTGCTGATCGGCGGCCTGCTGGCCTTCTTCCAGCTTGGTCAGGACGAAGACCCCCCGTTCACCTTCCGCGTGATGGTGGTGCAGGCCTTCTGGCCCGGCGCCACGGCCGAGCAGATCGCGGTGCAGGTGACCGACAAGATCGAACGGCAGCTCCAGGAAGTGCCGTACGCCGACAAGATCCGCAGCTTCTCCAAGCCGGGCGAGACCACGGTGATCTTCCAGCTGGCCGATAACTCGCCCGCCAAGGACACCGCGCAGATCTGGTACACGGTGCGCAAGAAGATCGGGGACATCGCCCAGACCCTGCCGCAGGGCGTGCGCGGCCCGTTCTTCAACGATGAATTCGGCGATGTCTACGGCTCGATCTACGCGCTCTCGGCGGACGGCTTCAACTACAAGGAGCTGCGCGAGTACGCCGACCTCGTCCGCCAGGCGCTGCTGCGCGTGCCCGCCGTGGCYAAGGTCACGCTGCTGGGCCTGCAGGAYGAGAAGCTCTATATCGAGTTCAACCAGACGCGCTTCGCGCAGCTTGGGCTCGACATCAACGCCATCGCCAACCAGATCTCGGAGCAGAACAATCCCACCGGGAGTGGCGTGATGGTCACCCCGACCGACAACCTCCAGGTCCGCGTGACCGGCCAGCTTGGCGATGTGCAGGACCTGGAGAGTCTGGTGCTGCGCGGGCCCAACGGCATCGCCAATATCCGGCTGGGCGACATCGCCCACGTCTATCGCGGCTATATCGACCCGCCCGCCAGCCGCATGCGCTTCAACGGCAAGGATGTGATCGGGCTCGGCATCTCGATGGAGAAGGGCGGCGACATCATCGCGCTGGGCCAGGAACTGCGCCGCGTGACCGACGGCCTGCGCGGCCAGTTGCCGATGGGCATCGAGATGGAGCAGGTGCAGGACCAGCCGCAGGCGGTCAAGCGCTCGGTGGGCGAGTTCGTGCACGTGCTGATCGAGGCCGTGGTGATCGTGCTGGCGGTCAGCTTCATCGCGCTGGGGCTGCACACCAAGCCGCTGCGGCTCGACGTGCGCCCCGGGCTGGTGGTGGCGCTGACCATCCCGCTAGTGCTGGCCGTGACGTTCCTGTTCATGAACATCTTCGGCATCGGCCTGCACAAGATCTCGCTCGGGGCGCTGATCGTGGCGCTCGGGCTGCTGGTGGAYGACGCGATCATCGCCGTCGAAATGATGGTCCGCAAGCTGGAGGAAGGCTTCTCCAAGATGGAGGCGGCCACTTTCGCCTACACCTCCACGGCCATGCCGATGCTGACCGGCACGCTGATCACGGCGGCCGGCTTCCTGCCGGTGGGGCTGGCCAAGTCCACCGTGGGCGAGTACACCTTCGCGATCTTCGCCGTGACGGCGCTGGCGCTGGTGCTGTCGTGGCTGGCGGCGGTGTACTTCACGCCCTACCTCGGCTACCTGCTGCTCAAGACCCGCGCCAGCGACGGCGGCCATCACGAGGTGTTCGACACGCCGTTCTACGCGCGCTTCCGGCATCTGGTGAACTGGTGCGTGACGTGGCGCAAGACCGTGATCGCCGTCACGCTGGTCAGCTTCGCGCTGGGCCTGTGGGCGTTCAAGTTCGTCGAGAAGCAGTTTTTCCCGGATTCGAGCCGGCCCGAGCTGATGGTGGAGTTGTGGATGCCCGAGGGCACCAGCTTCGCGCAGATGGAGGGCGAGGCCAAGCGCTTCGAGACCGCCATGCGCCGCGACAAGGCCGTGGATAGCCTGACCACCTTCGTCGGCGTCGGCGCGCCGCGCTTCTACCTGCCGCTGGACCAGATCTTCCCGCAGAGCAACGTGGCGCAGGTGATTGTGATGCCGGTCAGCGTGGAGGCGCGCGACGCGCTGCGCAAGCGCGTGATGGAGGTGCTGGCCACCCAGTTCCCGCAGCTGCGCGGCCGCGTGAAGCTGCTGCCGAACGGACCGCCGGTGGCGTACCCGGTGCAGTTCCGCGTGATCGGGCCCGAGGCCGCCGGCGTGCGCAAAATTGCCGATCAGGTCCGGGCGATCATGGCCGCCAATCCGAACACGGTGGGCGTGAACGACAACTGGAACGAGAACGTCAAGATGCTGCGCCTGGAGATCGACCAGGACAAGGCGCGCGCGCTGGGCGTGACCACCAACGCCATCGCCCGTGCCACGCAGGCCGTGCTGACCGGCGTGCCGGTGGGCCAGTATCGCGACGCCGACAAGCTGATCGACATCATCATGCGCACGCCGAAGAACGAGCGCGACGCGATGTCCGACATGGCCAACGTGCTGGTGCCGACCAACACMGGCCGCGCGGTGCCGCTGACGCAGGTGGCGCGCGTGACGCTGAAGTCCGAGCCGGGCGTGATCTGGCGCGAGAACCGCGACTTCGGCATCACCGTGCAGGCCGATGTGGTGGATGGCATCCAGGGTCCGACCGTGACCGCGCAGATCAACCCGCAGCTCAACAAGCTGCGCGCGAACCTGCCGCCGGGCTACCTGATCACCGTGGCCGGGGCCGAGGAGGAGAGCGGCAAGGCGGGGGCGTCCATCGCCGCGCAACTGCCGCTGTGCATCTTCCTGATCTTCACGCTGCTGATGCTGCAGCTCCACAGCTTCTCGCGTTCGGTGATGGTGTTCCTGACCGGCCCGCTCGGGCTGATCGGCGCCGCCGCCACGCTGCTGCTGCTGCGCGCGCCGATGGGGTTTGTCGCCCAGCTTGGCATTACGGCGCTGCTGGGCATGATCATCCGCAACTCGGTGATCCTGGTGGACCAGATCGAGCAGGACATCAGCGCCGGGGTGCCGCCGTGGCAGGCCATTGTCGAGTCAGCGGTGCGCCGGTTCCGGCCGATCATCCTGACCGCCGCGGCGGCCGTGCTGGCGATGATCCCGCTCTCGCGCTCGACGTTCTGGGGGCCGATGGCGGCCGCCATCATGGGCGGGCTGATCATCGCCACGGTGCTGACGCTGCTGTTCCTGCCGGCGCTGTACGCAGCGTGGTTCCGCGTGAAGCCGCCCGAGGGCGRCAGCGGGGTGATGGCGGGGTGATGGCRGGGTGATGGCAGGGTAGGCGGGGTGATCCCCGGGGGAGAAGAAAAAGCGCCGGTTACGACTGGCGCTTTTTCATTTGGGCGGTCAGCCGCACGATGTCCACCGCGATCTGCGCTGCGCGGCGGGGATCGGCGGCCACGGGTTTGCCGGTGCGGGGATCCTTCACCGACGGCATGCGGGCCATTTCCCGCAGCAGGTCGGCCAGCAGCGTCATGTCCTGCACCAGCGGCGCGCGCGGGTCGCCCGGCGGCAGCGTGATGCGGACCAGTTCGGACACGGCCTGATCGAGCGCCGGGGCGTGCACGGTCCGGCTGCGGTCGTCCGCTTCCTCGGGCGTCATCCGGCCGGCCTTGGTTGCCGCATTGTCGGCCTGCATGGCCTGGAAGGCGGTCGTGAAGGTCTTGTGGGCGCGCTCGATCTGGCGGGAAGCGGCCAGGCTGTCGCGCATGGCCTGGGGCACGCGCGGTGCCAGCGCGGCGGTACCCACCACCAGCACGGCGGCAACGGCTGCCGCCATGGCCAGGCCGCGCCGCAGCTTGCTGGCGTAGCTGGCGCGGTCCAGCCGCACCGGCAGGCATAGCGCGATCAGCGCGCCGCCGATCAGGCCGCCCACGTGCCCGGCGTTGTCCACGCGGGTTGACAGGAAGCCCTGCACCAGCGAATAGCCGATCATCACCGCGGCGTCCGTCGTCAGTTGCCGATGGATGCCCTCGGGCAGCAGCCGGCGATGCCGCAGCACCCCCGCCAGCAGCGCGCCGCCCACGCCGAACACGGCGCCCGACGCTCCGACCGACACCGCCGTCTGCGCCCCGAAATGCAGGCTCAGCGCGCTACCGGCCAGCCCCGCGCCGAGATAGATCAGCAGGAAGCCGCGCGTGCCGTAGAACCGCTCCACATGCTTGCCGAGCAGGAACAGCACCAGCATGTTGGCGCCGATGTGCCGGAGGCTGCTGTGCAGGAAGGTGGCCGTCAGCAACCGCCACCACTGGCCCTCCTGCACCAGCACGGCGGCGTTGCCGCCCCAGTCGACGAGCTTGGCGGGCGCTGTGGCGTCGAGCGTGGCGCCGTGCGTGAGCGTGAAAAGCCAGATCCCCACGTYGAGGGCGATCATCGCGTACAGGCCCCAGGTGTGCGGCAGTGCCTGCATCTCGGCCCGGAAGGCCTGGTCGGCCGCCAGCGCGTTATCGACTGCGACGCCCGCCGTACGCATGTGATGGGTGACCAGCGCCTGGGCGAGCTGCTGGTCTGCCTCGCGCATCAGGGCCAGCCGGATCGTGAACGCCGCCGGGGTCCGTTTCCGGGCGCCCGGCACGGGCTTGGGAAAGACCTCGATCACAGGACCGCCGCGCAGGTTGCGCACCGCCACAGCGGCGATCTCGGCCCAGCGCAGGTGGGGGCGGCGGCGCGGGAAGGACGTCGAGCCGATGCCGCCGGCGTCCACCGTCAACAGCGGCTTGCGCAGCGGCGCGTGCCGGCCCCAGGACCATTCGAACAGGATCAGCACGCCGAAGAAGCCGGCGCCGACGACGATCAGGCTGGTCTTGCCGTGCGAGAACAGCAGGAGCAGCGTCCCCAGCCCGCCGAAGCAGAGCCAGAGCAAGGCGCGCACGAGCAGCGCGGACCCGAATCGGCGCACATGGAACGCGCCGCTGCGGCGCGAGCCGATGGCCGGCGCGCGCATGAATAGCGATGTCTGCATGGTTCTTCCCGACAAGACGATGTCATCGCGTCATCTCGCTGGCCCCGGTGCGGCAGGGCCACGGCGCGCGTCACGCGACGATATGCGGTCGTCCGTCGGGAAGCATCTCCCCCGTCGGGAGGGTTGCGGCCCTAGTCGGCCAGTTCGAAGACCACGTCCTGCGCGCCCTCCCAGAGCACCTTGGTGCCGAGCGCCCGGAGGTTCTCCCGGCCTTCGACGATGGTCAGAAAGTGGTTGCCGGCCAGCTGGCCCATCTTGCTGGCGAAGCAGCAGCTGCCGTAGGCCAGGATGATCTCGGTTTCGCTGTAGCCGCCCGGGTAGAACAGGATGTCGCCCACGGACGGGTGGCTGGTGTGGTTTTCGAAGCCAACGCCCAGCTTGAATTCGCCGAGCGGAATCCAGCAGCCTTCGCCGCTCCAGCGCACGTGGATCAGCTTCTGCCGGTAGGGCAGCAGCTTCAGGAAGGCGGCCACGGTCTCGGGGGCGTCCGGGTGGGTGTCGGCCAGGAAGGTCTGGCCGGCGGCGGTGATGCGGAGTCGGGGCATGGCTATATCTATATAGAGGGGTCGATGGGGGCCGGGTCAGGCCAGCGCCGTCATCAGCGTCTCCGCCACGGCGATCAGGCTGCGGTCGCTGCCCTTCGGGCCGAGCAGGGAAATGCCGAGCGGCGCGCCGGCGCGGCCGGAGAGCGGCAGGCTCAGTTGCGGGAAGCCCGACAGCGGCGTCAGGCACAGCGAGTGGGCGGCGGCGGTGCGGTAGTCCTCCAGCGTCTCGCCGGCGGCGGTGCGCAGCGGGGCGATGTCCGGCATGGTCGGCAGCACCAGCACGCCGTCATGGCCGAGCAGGCGACCCAGGTGCGCGGTGAACTCGCGGCGCACCGCGCTCGACTGCTCGAACTGGGCTTGCGTGACCCCCTTGCTGAACGCGAAGCGCGCGGCCACGTCCGGGCCCATCTGCAGGCCGTAGTTCTCGATCAGCGCGCCATCGGCCTGCCAGGCTTCCCAGCCCTGCACGTAGCGGAAGGCCCAGTACAGGTCGGCCAGCGGCCGGTCGGCCACGTCCACCGGGGTGGCATGGCCCAGCACGGCCTCGATGCGCGCCACCGTGGGCGCCAGCGCGGCGCGAGCTTCGGGTGTCGGCAATTCGAACAAGTCCGATGCCAGCAGCAGGCGAGGCCGGGCCGGCAGCGGATCGGCATCCTTGCCGAACAGCACGTCCGCCACGCGGGCGAAGGTGCCTATGTCTCGGGCGAAGAAGCCGCAGGTATCGAGCGTCTCGCACAGCGGCATGCAGTGCTGGAGCGAGATACGGCCATGCGAGGGGCGGATGCCGAACAGGCCGCAGTGGCTGGCCGGGGCGCGCACCGAGCCGCCGGTGTCCGTGCCGAGCGCGAAGTCGCACAGCTTGTTGGACACCGCCGAGGCCGACCCGGACGACGAACCGCCCGTCACGCGATCGGGCGCGCCGCCGTTGACCGGGCCGCCGTAGTGCGCGTTCTGGCCGTTCATCGAGAAGGCCAGCTCGTCCGTGTGCGACTTGCCGACGAACATCGCGCCGGCATCGAGCAGCTTCTGCACCGTGGGCGCGGTCACCGTCTTGATGCCGGAGCGGGCCAGCACGTGCGGATTGCCGCCGCCGGTGGGGTAGCCGGCCACGTCGAACAGGTCCTTGACGGCGAAGGTCAGCCCCCGCAGCGGGCCGATGGCCGCGTTGGGCACGGGCGCGTCGGGGTAGGGCATGAAGGCGCGGGCGGGATGGGTGGCCAGGGTCATGGCGTTCGGCTTCCTTCTTTTTCGGAGGATGGATGGAGTTTAGGCGGCGGCCGGCGAGGCAGCGGCGGTATTCGAAGGTTCGGAGCTATCGGCCACCAGCACGCAACTGACGCGGTGGCCGTTGCCCAGCGCCACGCTGCGCGGCACCTCGGCCAGGCAGGCGGGGCGGGCGTGCGCGCAGCGCGGGGCGAAGGTGCAGCCCGGCGGCAGCGCGGCCAGGTCAGGCGGGGCGCCGCCGATGGCCTGCAGCCGCTGGCCGCGATCCATGCCGTGCTGGCGGCTTTGCAGCAGCGCCATCGTGTACGGGTGGCGCGCCTCGCGCAGCAGCGTGCGGATCGGGCCTTCCTCGACGATGCGGCCGCCGTACATCACGGCCACGCGGTCGGCAATCTCCACCGCCGCACCCATGTCGTGCGTGACGAAGACGATGGAAAGGCCCAGCTCGCGTTGCAGCTCCCGCAGCAGGATCAGCACCTGGATCTGCACGGTGGCGTCCAGCGCCGTGGTGGGCTCATCGGCCAGCAGGATTTTCGGTTGGGCCGACAGCGCGAGCGCAATCATCGCCCGCTGCCGCATGCCGCCGGACATCTCGTGCGGATAGGCGGCCAGCCGCCGCTCGGGGCTGGGAATGCGCACCGCTTCCAGCGCCTTCAGCGCCAGCGCGCGGGCTTCGGCGGCGGACACCTTCTTGTGCGTCCGAATGCACTCGACGATCTGCTGGCCCACCGTGTACACCGGGTCCAGCGCCAGCAGCGGCTCCTGGAACACCATGGCGACGGTGCCGCCGCGCAGCCGGGCCAGCGCGCGCTTGTCCAGCGCGAGCACGTCCTGGCCATCGACATGGATCTGGCCGCCGATGCGCGTGCGGCGGGGCGGATGGAGGCGCATCAGCGCGCGCAGCGTCACGCTCTTGCCGGAACCGGATTCGCCGATCAGCGCCACGGCTTCGCCGGGGGCCACGTCGAGCGACACGCCGTTCACCGCGCGGATGGTCTTGCCGCCGCCGGCGAAGGTGACGTGGAGGTCCTTGACCGAGACGGCAGGGGAATGGGGGGCTGTCATAGGGGTSTCCCGCAGGTCAGGTGGGTCAGGGCGTGGCCGCGTGCAGGCCCGGCGTCATGCGCCGCAGCGGCAGCGAGTGGCCACCGTCGGGCATCGCCATCAGGCAAGACACGGGATGGCCGGCCAGTTCGTCGGCCAGCACGGGGGTGCGGCGCTCGCAGACCGGCTCGGCGCGGGCGCAGCGCGGATGGAAGCTGCATCCGGACGGCGGATTGATCGGGTTGGGCGGGTCGCCCGCCAGCGGCGCGGCCAGCGTGCGGTGGTCCGGGTCCATCGACGGCATCGACGCCAGCAGCGCGCGCGTGTACGGGTGCGAGGGATTGGCGTAGATCGACTCCGTATCGCCAATCTCCACCACCTTGCCCAGGTACATCACCATCACCCGGTCGCACAGGTAGCGGATGACGTTGAGGTCATGGCTGATGAAGACGTAGGTCAGGTCGAACTCGGCTTTGAGGTCGAGCAGCAGGTTCAGCACCTGGGCTTCCACGGATTTGTCGAGCGCGGACACCGCTTCGTCCAGGATCACCAGCCGGGGCCGCAGCGACAGCGCGCGGGCGATGTTCACCCGCTGGCGCTGCCCRCCGGACAGYTCRTGYGGATAGCGCCCGGCAAAGCGCGCCGGSTCCAGYCCCACGCGCTCCAGCAGGTAGCGCGCCCGCTCGGTGGCCTCCCGCGCCGGCACGCCRTGCACGCGCGGCGTGAAGGCGATCGATTCCTCGATGGTCAGGCGCGGGTTCAGCGACGAGTAGCTGTCCTGGAACACCATCTGCACCTGGCTGCGGAACGCCTTCATCGGCAACTGGGGCGAGCCCACGCCCTGGGCGTCGAAGATCAGCTCGCCGCTGTCTTGCGCGGTGAGCTGCATCAGCAGCCGCGCGGTGGTGGACTTGCCGCAGCCGGACTCGCCGACCACGCCGAGGGTTTCGCCCTTGAGCACGTCGAAGCTGACGCCGTCCACGGCGCGGACCTCGCCGGCCTTGTGGAACGGGATGGCCGACTTGAGCGGGAAATGCTTGACGAGATCGCGCGCGATCACGAGTGGCTGGGCCGGGCCGCCGATGTCGCGGGCGTGGGCGGGTGCGGGCGCTGTGAGGAGGTCGCTCATGTTCATTCCTTGATTTCCATGGCCGAGCGGATGCCGTCGGCCAGCAGGTTGAACGAGATCGAGGTCAGGAAAATCATCGCGCCGGGCAGGGCGGCGACCCAGGGCTGGGTGTAGATGGCGGTGCGCAGCGTGTTGAGCATCAGGCCCCATTCGGGCTCGGGCGGCTTCACGCCGAGGCCGAGGAAGGAGAGCCCGGAGGCCAGGATCATCGACACCGAAATCAGACTCGTCGCATAGACGAAAATCGGCCCAAGTACGTTATTCAGCACATGGGCGCGCACGATGGTCAGCGAGCTGGCCCCGGAGGCGCGCGCCGCATCGACGAACTCGCGGTTGCGTACCTGCGTGGTCACGCTCTCCGCCACCCGCACGATCTGCGGTACGAAGACGATGGTCAGCGACAGCAGCGCGTTGCCCACCCCGGCGCCCAGCGTGCCGGACAGCGCGATGGCCAGCAGCACCGACGGAAAGGCGTAGAGGATGTCGGTGAGCCGCATGATGATGGTGTTGGTCCAGCCGCCCGCGTAGCCGGCGATGATGCCGAGTGCGCTKCCGATCACAAACGCCAGCAGCACCGGCGTGATGCCCATGAACAGCGAGAGCCGGCCGCCCAGCATCAGGCGCGAGAGCAGGTCGCGGCCCAGTTCGTCGGTGCCGAGCGGATAGCCAGCGGTGCCGATCGGCTTGAGCCGCTTGAGGATGGAGGACGCGTACGGGTCCGCCGGCATCAGCGCCGGGGCGAAGATCGCCAACACCACCAGGGCGATCAGGATCAGCGCGGCGGCCATCGCCAGCTTGTTGCGCAGCAGGCGGCGGCCCACGGTGGCCCAGTAGCCGGGCGAGCGCGCCACGGGCAGCGGCGCCACGGCCTTGTTCAGTGCGATCTGCATGGGGGCCTCCTTAATTGCGCTGGATGCGGGGGTCGAACAGCGTCTGCAGCGCGTCCACCAGCAGGTTGAGCAGGACAAAGAAGACGGCCAGCACGAGGATCGTGCCCTGCAGCAGCGGGAAGTCGCGCTGGAAGATGGCCGAGTTCAGCAGGAAGCCGGTGCCGGGCCACGAGAACACGGTCTCGATCAGGATCGACCCGCCGAGCAGGTAGCCGAGCTGGAGGCCCATCACGGACAGCGCGGTCGGCGCCACGTTCTTGACCACGTGGCGGAACACGGCCACGTCCGACAGGCCCCGGGCGCGCAGGCCGACGATGAACTCGTTGGACAGGATCTCCGCCACCAGCGCCCGGATCGTGCGGGCGACGATGCCCATCGGGATCACCGACATCGTGATGGCCGGCAGCAGCATGTACTGGAAGTGCTCCCAGTCCCACGCCCAGTCCCCCGAGCCGCCCGGGCCGGCGCCGGTGGCGGGCAGCCAGCCGAGCAGCACCGAGAAGGCGATGACCAGCACCATGCCGAGCCAGTAGTGGGGAATGCTGACRCCGAGCACGGACAGGAAGGAGGCGGTGCGGTCGGCGATGGAATCGCGCAGGTAGCCGGCCACGAAGCCGAACAGGCAGCCGAAGGTGAAGCCGATCAGCGTGGCCACGCTGGCCAGCCGGATCGAGTTGATCACGGCGGTGGAAACCTCGCTCATCACCGGCCGGTTGGTGGCGATGGAGGTGCCCAGGTCGCCATGGAGCGCGCGGGCCAGCCAGTGCAGAAATTGTTCGAGGAACGGTTTGTCGAAGCCGTACAGCGCGGTGAGTTGGCGCCGGAGGTCTTCGGAGGCATCGGGCGGCAGCACCGAGACGAGGGGGTCCCCGGGGGCGATGTGGACCAGCGAGAAGCAGAGCAGGGCAACCCCAAGCAGGATAGGCAGCGCATAGAGAATGCGGCGAAGCAGGTAAGTCATGGTCTGTGGCCGGCTAGTGTGGGGGCGGAGGGTTTTCTCCCCTCGCCCGCTTGCGGGAGAGGGGCCGGGGGAGAGGGCCGGAGTGTCTCGATGCGATGTCTCAACTTGAACCGCTGCCCTCTCCCCCGCCCCTCTCCCAAGGGGAGAGGGGAGAACACAACGGGGCGCAAACCAACTCAGTCCATCGACATCGTCGCGATATCGATAAACCAGCTCTGCGGCTGCACCACGCCCTTGACCTTCTTCGAGATGGCGCGCGGGCCCACGTCGTGGGCGATCAGCACGAATGGCGACTCTTCCACGATGCGCGCGTGCAGCTTGGCCAGCGCGGCGTCACGGGACTTTTCGTCGAACGAGGTGCGGGCGGTCTCGATCAGCTTGTCGAACTCCGCATTGCCGAAGAAGCCCCAGTTGTTCGAGACCGGCGGCTGCGTCTTGGTGCTGACGAAGCGGACCATCGCGAAGAACGGGTCCATCGCCGCGAAGCTGACGTTGATGGCGTTGGCGCCGTGCGCGCTGGCATCCTTGGCGCCGATGCGCCAGTTGGTGAACAGGGTGTTCCACTCCACGACGTCGAAGTCCACGTCGAAGAAGCACTCCTTGAGGTTCTGCTGCACGTACTCGTTCATCGGCAGCGGCTGCATCTGGCCCGAGCCGGACGCCGACACCTGCACCTTCACCTTGAGCGGCTTGGCGGCCGAGTAGCCGGCTTCGGCCATCAGCTTGCGGGCGGCGTTGGCGTCGTACTTGATGTCGAACTTGGGATTGCCCCACCACGGGTTGCCGGCTTCCACGATGCCCTTGGCCTCGGCCATGTAGCCGCCCAGCAGCGTCTTCAGGCCCGAGCGGTTCACGCAGAGGTTGGCGGCCTGGCGCACGCGCTTGTCCAGCCACGGCGAATTCGGCGCGAAGGAGAGCTGCCACGGCCACATGTGCGGCTGGGCGTTGGCGTAGACCTCGAAGCCGCGGCTCTTGATCTGGGCGACGGCGTCAGGCGCGGGAGCTTCGATCCAGTCGACCTGGCCCGACAGCAGCGCGGCGGTGCGCGCGTTGGCCTCGGGCATCGGCACCATCACCACCTTGTCGATCTTGGGCACGCGCTTGCTGTCCCAGTAGCTGGCGTTCTTGGCCAGTTCCAGGCGCTCGCGCGGGACGAAGCGGGTCATCTTGAACGGGCCGGTGCCGGAGGCGTCGGCGGCGAAGGCGACCCACGCCTGCTTGCTGCGCTCGGCCGCATCGGTCACCGAGGCTGGCACGGCGGCGAACTTCTTCTCCCACTGCGTGGGCGAGGCCATGAACAGGTTCGAGATGTTGTACGGCAGGAACGAGTCCGGCTCGGACGTGACCAGYTCCACGGTCAGGTCGTCGATCTTCTTCGCGCTGCGCAGCGTGGGCATGCGCGAGGCGGTCACGCCCACCTGGCTCGCATCGAACTGCTTGGCGGTCTTGTCGAGCACCTTGTTGACGTTCCAGACCACGGCGTCCGCGTTGAAGGCGGAGCCGTCGTGGAACTTCACGCCGGGACGCAGCTTGAAGGTCCACTTGGTCTTGTCGGCGGCGTCCACCTTCCACTCGGTGGCGAGGTCGGGAATCAGCAGGCTGGGGCCGTTGCCCTTGGAGAGGTCCCACTGCGTCAGCGCGTCGTACATCGGAATGCCGGTGAAGCGGTTGCCCTCGAAGCCCTGGTCGGGCTGGCCGAGCGTGCGCGGGATGTCGGCAGCGGTCATGCCGATGCGCAGCGTCTTCTCGGCCATGGCGGCGCCGGGCAGTGCGAGGAACGAGAGGGCCAGGACTGCGGCGGAGAAACCTTTCGCGTGGGCGGACGTTTGGTGGTTCACAGGCAATGCTCCTGAGTGGGGGAAGGGCTGCCTTCGGTCTAGCAAGTCATGTGCCAGTCGCGCCGCCCCGGCGCGTGGTCTGGTTCTTGCACCGGGCGTTGGTCATTCATCATTCACTCACGAAGCAGACAAGGCAGACATGGATTCGAAAGTTCTTCCCCGCATCAATGGCGCCCGGCTGTGGCAATCGCTCATGGATCTGGGCGCGATCGGCGCCACGCCGAAGGGCGGCGTGTGCCGCATCGCGCTGACCGATGAAGACCGCAAGGGCCGCGACCTCGTGGTGCAGTGGTGCCGCGAGGCGGGCCTGGACGTGCGCGTGGACGAGATCGGCAATGTCTTCGCGCGCCGCGCCGGCACGGACCCTGCCGCGCGGGCCGTGGCCACGGGCAGCCATATCGACACCCAGCCCTCGGGCGGCAAGTTCGACGGCAACTTCGGCGTGCTGGCGGGGCTGGAGGTCATGCGTACGCTCAACGACCTCGGCATCCAGACGCGCGCGCCGCTGGAGGTGGCGTTCTGGACCAACGAGGAGGGCACCCGCTTCACGCCGGTGATGATGGGCTCGGGCGTGTTCGCCGGCGTGTTCGATGCCGACGAGGCGCGCCGCCAGCAAGACCGCGACGGGGTGAGCGTGGGCGACGCGCTGGCCGCCATCGGCTATCACGGCGCGCAGCCTGCCGGCGAGGTGCCGGGCGGCATGTTCGCGGCCTACTTCGAGGCCCATATCGAGCAGGGACCGGTGCTGGAGGCGGCCGGGCTGCCGATCGGCGTGGTCTCGGGCGCGCTGGGCCAGCAGTGGTACGACGTGACCGTGACCGGCCAGGACGCCCACGCCGGCCCGACCCCGCTGGCGCTGCGGCACGATGCGCTGCTGGCAACGGCGCGGATGATCGAGGCCGTGAACCGCATCGCCCGGGATGCCGCRCCGCATGGCCGGGGCACCGTCGGCTATGTCGAGGTCAAGCCGAACTCACGCAACGTGATTCCGGGGCGGGTGGACTTTACGGTGGACTTCCGCAACCTGTCGCAGGACGGGCTGGACCGGATGGATGCGGCGATGCGCGCGGCCTTCGCCGGCATTGCTGACGTGGCGGCGGTGAGCGTGGAGATTCGCCAGGTGGTGAAGTTCGAGCCCTGCCTGTTCGCCCCGGCCTGCGTGGACAGCGTGCGGCGCGCGGCGGCGGCGCTGGGGCTGTCGAGCATGGACGTGGTCAGCGGTGCGGGCCACGACGCGGTTTACGTGGCGCAGCGCGCCCCCACCGGGATGATCTTCGTGCCCTGCAAGGACGGCATCAGCCATAACGAGCTGGAGGATGCGCTGCCCGAGCACATCGAGGCCGGCGCCAACGTGCTGCTGCAGGCGATGCTGGAGCACGCTCGCTGATCGCCGGTGGCAGCCTCAATGTCCGATCGACCTTGAAATCGCCCACGCGCACTCGATGACGAGGGGCCCCAGCTTGCGCTGGGCCTCCGCCATCGTCCACCGGCTGGCSGGCGGYGACACATGCACCGCSCCCACCGCCACCCCCTGGCTGTTCACGATGGGCGCCCCCACGCCCATATCGCCCAAAAACAGCTCCTCCTCGTTGCAGGCATAGCCCAGGCCCCGGCACGCCACCACCTGCGCGAAGATCGCGTCTACATCGGTCAGCGTGGCCGGCGTGCGCGGCGCGCGCGTGGAGGCCTCCAGCACCGCGCGCACCTGCCCATCGGGCAACGTGCTCAGGTAGGCGCGGCCGGAACTCGTGCAGTACATCGGAATGCGCATGCCCACCGGCGTCAGCACGGGCATGTGCTTGGCGGTCATCAGTTGCGCCACGTAGACCATGTCCAGCCCCACGGGCTCGGTCAGATTGGCCGTCTCGCCGCTGGCGTTGGCCAACTGGGACAGGTAGGGGCTGGCAATCGGAATCAGCGCATCGGCGGCCAGGTAGTTGTAGCCGATCTCCATCACCTTCGGCGTCAGGCGGAAGCGGCGGGTCTGCGGGTGCTTGTCGATATAGCCGAGGCTTTCGAGCGTATGGACCGTGCGCTGGGCCGAACTCTTGGTCATGCCGGTGAGGCCGGCCACTTCGGAGAGCGTCAGCGTGCGATGGACGGCGCTGAAGGCGCGCAGGACTTCGAGCCCTTTTTCGAGCGATTGATTGAACAGCGGATCGGCGGACATGGGAGACGGACAGCGGGGCGGATTACCAAGGTTCGGCACCATCGTCGTGAAACCCTGCACCACGATGGCTGCATATTGCACCAAGATACGCATGAATCGATTATCGATTYCATAACGTCCCGCCATGATACCCGGCGCCTCGACGGCTGGCGCGTCTCTGGTGTTTACCCCTAGGGTTTTCCGGGTTGTCTCCAGTGAAATATCACACTAGTATCACAGCAACTTCAACGAACGTTGAGACGAAGCGAGCAACCCGTGGCRAACCCTATTCGACTGGTCGGCGGTGCCGCCCCCCAGCCGGCAACCACTCCCGTAGCGCCCCTCATGCCCCCCACGCCTGCCCAGAGCGGCGCGGCGCTGCGCGAGCAGGCGTACACGGAGATCAAGCGCCGCATCATCGCGTGCGAGTTCCGTCCCGGCGAGCCGCTGATCGAGGCCCAGGTGGCCGCGCTGCTCGGCCTGGGCCGCACGCCGGTCCATCAGGCGCTGCATCGGCTCGAAGTGGAAGGGCTGGTGTCCATCCTGCCGCGCAAGGGCGTGCTGGTGACGCCGCTGTCGCTGAAYGAAGTGCTCGACATGATCGAGGTGCGCGCCACCAATGAGGTGCTGTGCGCCACGCTGGCCTGCGAGCGCGGGCACGACAGCGACTTCAAGGCCATGCGCGACATCGTGGACCGCTCGCCCGAGCTGATTGCCCGCCGCGACATTCCCGCGCTGGCCTCGCTCGACCTCAAGTTCCATACCGCCATGTCCGCCGCCTCGCGCAACCGCGTGCTGGCCGAACTGCTGCGCGGCCTGCATGAGAAACAGGCGCGCTTCTGGTTCCTCTCGCTGTCCGATCCCCAGCACCTGGAGAACGTCTACCAGGAGCATCTGGAGATCGTCGACGCGCTCGAGCGCCGGGACATCCCGGCCGTGCGCGAGGCGATCCGCGAACATATCGACGAATTCCGGAAGAACATCATCCGGACTCTCTGACCGACCCTTTTCCCTCGTAACMAGGTAGTACGCCATGCCGACACTGCACCTCCAGGTAGCCGGCGGGGGCCCGCTCGCCCTCGACGTCCAACGACTCATCATCGCCGGCTGGACTGGCCGCGACGCCGCCGCTGTCCAGCATCACATCGAAGAACTCCAGGCGCTGGGCGTGAAGCCGCCCGCCACCGTGCCGACCTTCTACCCGCTGGCCGCCTCGCTGCTGACCACCGCCGACGTGCTCGAGGTGCCGCGCGACGACTCGTCGGGCGAGACCGAATTCGTGCTGCTGCAGGGCGCGGACGCGCTGTACATCGGCATCGGCTCGGACCATACCGACCGGAAGGTCGAAGCCTATGACGTGACCGTCTCCAAGCAGATGTGCGGCAAGCCGATGGGCCGCGAGGTCTGGCGCTTCGACGAGGTGGCCGATCATTGGGACGAGCTGGAAATGCGCTGCTGGCGCGTGCGCGACGGCCAGCGTGCGCTGTATCAGGAAGGCAAGGTCACGCGCCTGCTGGACCCGCGCGATCTGGTGCAACGCCTGACTGGCGAAGCGCAGCTGCCGCCCGGCACCGCCATGTTCTGCGGCACGCAGGCCGTGATCGGCGACCTGGGCCACGGCGACGCCTTCGAGGTGGAGCTGCACGACCCGGTGCGCCATCGCACGCTGCGCCATGCGTACCGCGTGGCGTCGCTGGAGGTGGCYGAATGAGCGCCGCCCCGACCATTGCCGCCCTGGCKGCMTCGCTGGCGGCYGGACGCACGACCAGCGTGGCGCTGACCGAAGACGCGCTGGCCCGGATCGCGCAGCACCAGCGTGCTGGCGGCGTCGCCTTCCTGCACGTGGACGCCGAMGGTGCGCTGGCGCAGGCCCGCGCGGCTGACCAGGCGCGCGCCGCCGGGCTCGTGGCATCGCCGCTGGCCGGCCTGCCGGTGTCCATCAAGGATCTGTTCGATGTGCGCGGCCAGATGACGCGTGCCGGCTCGGTGGCGCTGGACGGCACCGCCCCGGCCCAGGCCGACGCGCCCGCCGTGGCTCGCCTGCGCGCGGCTGGCGCGGTGCTGATCGGCCGTACCAATATGAGCGAGTTCGCGTTCTCGGGCCTGGGGCTGAACCCCCACTACGGCACGCCGCGCACGCCGTTCGACGCCGAGCGCRTCGCCGGCGGCTCCACCTCGGGCGGCGCGGTCAGCGTGGCCGAGGAGATGGCCGTGGCCGCGCTGGGCACCGACACGGGCGGCTCGATCCGCATTCCGTCGGCGTTCTGCGGGCTGACCGGCTTCAAGCCGACCGCGCGCCGCGTGCCGCTGTCCGGCGCGGTGCCGCTGTCGACCTCGCTCGATTCGGCCGGCCCGCTGGCGCGCTCGGTGGCGTGCTGCGTGGCGATGGACGCGGTGCTGAGCGGCGAGACGCTCGACACCCGGCCCGCCGATCTGTCCGGCCTGCGCCTCTACGTCACGCGCGACTTCGTGATGGATGGTGTGGAGGCCGAGGTGGCGCAGGCGTTCGAGGCCACGCTGTCGCGTCTGTCGGCCAAGGGGGCGCAAATCGTTACCTTCGATTTCCCCGAACTGCGTCGCCTGCCCGAGATCAAYGCTGGCGGCGGGCTGACCGCCGCCGAGTCGTGGACCTGGCACCGCGATCTGCTGGCCAAGCAGGGCGACCGCTACGACCAGCGCGTGGCCCAGCGTATCCGTCGCGGCCAGCAACAGAGCGCCGCCGACTACATCACGCTGCTGGCCGAGCGCGCCGCCATGCAGGCGCGCGCCGCCGAGCGCCTGCGCGATGCCGACGCCTGGCTGATGCCGACCGTCGCCGTGCGCCCGCCGCGCCTGGATGCGTTGGCGCGTGACGAGGACTTCTTCGCCACGAACGGCCTGGTGCTGCGCAACCCGAGCGTGATCAATTGGCTCGACGGCTGCGCGGCGTCCCTGCCGATGGGGCAGGGCATCGGCCTCGGCATCTGCGGCCTGCACGGGCACGACGCCCGCGTGCTGCAGGTAGCCGGCGCCATCGAGCAGGGCCTGGCGTAAGCCGGGCAGCCAGCAAATCGGCCGGATTCCCACGGCCGCGGCAACGCGCTCCAGCACAACACAGCGCAAGCCAGAGGGCGCCGCCAATGTAGCGGCGCCCCGCCCACCACACCCAAGGAGTAATCACCGATGTCTTCCGTGATGACCGGCGCCCCTGGCGCCCTGGAGAGCCTGCCGCCCGCGGAATTGGCTCAGCAACGCAACGAGGCGTACCGCAAGATCACCGTGCGCCTGATCCCGTTCCTCGTGTTCCTGTTCATCCTGGCCTGGATCGACCGCGTCAACGTGGGCTTCGCCAAGCTCCAGATGCTCCAGGATCTGCAGTTCAGCGAGGCCGTGTACGGCCTGGGCGCGGGGATTTTCTTCATCGGCTACTTCCTGTTCGAGGTGCCGAGCAACCTGCTGCTGGAGAAGATCGGCGCGCGCAAGACGCTGGCGCGCATCACCATCCTTTGGGGCCTGGCCTCGATGGCGATGATCTTCGTTAAGACGCCGGGGCAGTTCTACGCGCTGCGCTTCCTGCTGGGGATTTTCGAGGCGGGCTTTTTCCCGGGTGTGGTGCTGTACCTGACCTACTGGTTCCCGGCCGACCGCCGCGCGCGCATCAACGGCCTGTTCATGACCTCGTTCGCGATCGCTGGCGTGATCGGCGGCCCGCTGGCCGGCTTCATCATGAGCGCGATGGACGGCGTGGATGGCCTGGCCAACTGGCAGTGGCTGTTCGTGATCGAGGGGATTCCGTCGGTGCTGGCCGGTGTGGCGGTGCTGATGTTCCTGCCCGAGAAGCCGGTCAACGCGAAATGGCTGACGGCCACCGAGCAGACGCTGGTGACGCGCGAGGTGGAGGCCGAGGCACGTGACCCGGCCAAGCATTCRTCGCTCAGGGACGCCTTCGCCAATTCGCGAGTCTGGATCTGCGCGGCGATCTACTTCTGCGTGGTGAGCGGCAATGCCACCATCGCGTTTTGGTCCCCGTCGATCATCAAGGAGCTGGGCGTCAAGGGCAACCTGCAGATCGGTCTGATCTCGGCGATTCCGTTCGTGGCCGGCACCATCGCCATGGTGCTCAACGGCATCCACTCGGACCGCTCGGGCGAACGCCGGATGCACTGCGCCATGGCCACGCTGCTGGCCGCGGTGGGCCTGACGCTGACCGGCATGTGGCTGCACAGCGCCACGCTGGCACTGGTGGCGCTRACCATCGCCTCGGTCGGCATCCTGGCGGCTTTCCCGGTGTTCTGGTCCCTGCCGTCGGCCTTCCTGGCCGGCACGGCGGCGGCGGGCGGCATCGCCCTGATCAACTCCATCGGCAACCTGGCCGGCTTCGTGGCGCCGTACATGATCGGCTGGTTCAAGACCAATACGGGGCGGCTGTCGTCCTCGAGGATGCGCAGCGCCAACCGACAACGCGGCCGCCCGCCAGGGCAACCGCCGCAAGGACCGCGAGGGTGGCGAAATTGGTAGACGCACCAGGTTTAGGTCCTGACGCCAGCAATGGTGTAGGGGTTCGAGTCCCCTCCCTCGCACCACCAGTCCTTTTTGTGGCTTCCCCGCAACATTCCCACTATCCCGCCACTTCCCCTCTCTATACGCCGCAAAGCCAAGTCCCATAAGCCTTAGCGGGCTTTCCGCCCGGCCTCCGTTTCCACACTCTTCGCCATTTCGCTCACGGTATACTCCGCCCCGCGCTCCCCGACATTTCCCCGCGAACTCCCCGCGGCAAAGGGTTATGGCTTCTATCCAGAAGGTGGCAAAGGGCTGGCGTGCCCAGATCAACGTGAAAGGCCGGCGCGACGACCGTACTTTTGAGACAAAGGCGGCAGCGCAGCATTGGGCAGTGCAGCGCGAGGCCGAAATGCGGTCCATCAGCGGCGGCCACGGCAGCAAGACGCACACGGTGGGTGACGTCCTCGACCAGTACCAGAGGACGGTGAGCCCGACCAAACGGGGTGAGCGGTGGGAAAAGCTCCGCCTTGAGGTGATCGGCAGGAAGCTGGTCGAAGGCAGGGCATTCCGAGACATCCGCCTGGCGGACCTCATGCCGAAGCACATCGCCGCCTGGCGGGATGCCCGCGTGCGCGAGGTCGCCGGCGCCTCGGTGTCCCGTGAGATGTCGTTGCTCTCCCATGCGCTTGAGGTCGCCCGCAAGGAATGGGGCTGGCTGATCACCGATCCGATGAAGAATGTCCGCCGGCCGCCCGACAGCCCGCCGCGCGACCGCCTGATCTCGGAAAAGGAAATCGAGCGGATTATGGTGGCGCTCGGCTACCAGGAGGGCATGCCGGTGGCGCTGCCATCGCAGCGGGTGGCCGTGGCCTTCCTGCTGGCCATCGAAACGGCCATGCGATCGGGCGAAATGTTGGGGCTGACCAGCCACACAGTCGACTTCGAGGCCCAGGTCGCCCATCTCCCCATGACAAAAAACGGCGGCGCCCGCGACGTCCCGCTATCCACCCGCGCCCTTGAGCTGCTGCGGATGCTGCCCAAGGTGGAGGAGGGCAAGCCGATCTTCGCGCTGTCCGCCGCCAGCCGCGATGCACTGTTCCGGAAGGCAAAAGAAAAGGCCGGCATTGCCGGCCTGACCTTCCACGACACCCGCCACGAGGCGATCACGCGCCTGGCGAAGAAGCTGCAGCCCCTCGATCTGGCCCGGATGACTGGACACACGAACCTGCAGGAGCTGCTGACCTACTACAACGAGTCGGCCCGGAACATCGCCAAGCGCCTCGGCTAACCGGACCGCCTCGGCGGACCCGACGGCTGCTCCCGGTAGGATTCGGCCCATGCAATGACTTCCGCCGCCTTCCACCGAGGCAGCGCCTTTCCCCGCCCATCTTTGCCGGCATGCTTGCCCGACTGCACCGACGGGATCCGGATCGGCTTCGGAAACCCGGGCAGCGTCACCACCCGCTCGCGCACCACCCTAGGCGAGCGCACCAAGTACTCGGCGATACGCTCCGCGTCCCACAAGGTCACGCTCACCGGTAGCGCCGTCCGCACGTGGTTGGCCACGGCCACTGCAATGCGTTCGATCATGTCAGCTTCACGCATCGGTACTGATCCAAGTTCGGGCCCTCGCAGTTTCGCGTTCATTCGCACAATCCATACGACGACGAGCACGCGGTGGGCCCGTCGAGTTGATCGAGAAGGTTGTACTGCCGGCCGCCTCGGGTCGTCTTCGCCCATTCCACGCGCTGCCAAATGCCCCCGCGCTCGCGCGCCGTGTCGTTATCGCCGGGCGCTGGAAAGAACGTAGCATTGGCTCGCTTGCTGACCTGGGATACGATATCTTTCCACTCTGCGATGCGCTCGATGTGGTCCTTGTCGCGCTTCGCCCAGGCGTTGATTTCCTGCTTTCCGGAGTTGATACAGAGGCATCCGACGCGCTCTCTACCTTGAAGGTAGAGCGGGTTCGGCTTGATCCCGTAGAGGCTGTGCGCTTCGAAAACGTCCTGCCATTTCCAGCGCAGAATCGGCCGATAGTTGAATAGACCACCGCCCAATTCGTGGAAGCTGATGACACATGCGCCGGTGCCTTGTAACTTGCTTCGCCTTGCCTTGCTTTCCTCGATTCTGACGCCCTGCCAAGACCAAGCCAGATGTTCGGTTCCCGCAATCAAACTTAGCTGGTATTCCGTGATTGGCACGACTTTCAACTCATGAGTGCAGAACTGGGCCATGCGGCTGGGGAAGCGTCCCTTGATGATGCAAAGATCGAGAAACGGGATGCCGGTAGGTCCGCGCTCCAAGACGCTGAGCGCGCGCTGCACAACGTCCATCGGTACGCCCTTGCTGGGCCAGGCGTCACGCACATAGTCGCGGCGTGGCCACCAAACATCCGAGAAATTGCGCCGCACGAACTCAATATGTATCCCCAAGTTGCTTTCGAGATAGCGCAAATAGTCGTACGTCATTTCATGCTCGTTGCCGGTGTCCGCGAAGACGAAGCGGCACGCATCCCTATTGTGCTGCTCAAGCGCCAGGATCGCGGTGGCAGTACTGTCCTTGCCGCCGGACATGGAGACTACGTGGATGATGCTCATGCTAGGATGCATTTCCGAAAAACTTGGGAGTGCCGGTATGAGTAGAGAAGCCAAATTTTGGTTCGTGCAGGAGGTGATTCCCCGCATCATCGCGAGGTTGTCGGAGGTGGGTCTCGTTGCAGAGTTGGTTCAGCCCAGCAGCAATGACACAGTGCCCTTGCTGCTGATTACGGCGAAACGGCGCCCAGATGCAGTACACCAATTTGATTTGGCAGCTACGTGTACTTGGAATGATCTGGAAGTGAACATTTTTTATGAAGACTCCCAGGATCTCGTTGACGATCTTGTCTACCGCATTCCCAACGAACTTGCCGAATGCGATGGGCTGGGCAGCATCGACTGGGCCACACGATCGCAAAACAGCTCGACGCCGATCGGCCTTGGATATCTGGAACTCATCAGAGGACGCTGATAGGGCTGCGGCTAACGGAAGGTCATTGCCCACGCGCGCAATGGCCTTCTTGAAGCCCTTCGCGCCGCCGCCGAGGCCCGAACACATCGTGAAGCAGTTGTATCGGCGGCGGATCATGCGCGCACCTCCCGGTGCGTGGACGGCATAGCACCCGCCCCAGCCTTCGGCCGCTTCCGCTCCCGACACCATTCCCGTATCGCGTCCGCAATCGCCTGCGGATCGCAATGGACTCCGCCTGGCACACAGCCACACAGCATAGCCTCGACGTCATATGCGGGAGACTCGCCAGCTCGGCCGGCAGCACCCCCCACCCCCGTCTCCACAAGAATCGCCTCCGCAATCGTCAGCAAATTCTCCCGCGTACTCACCGGGAAGTCAGCCAGCGTCTTGCCCACAGCGCGCGCCTCCGGATATAGACCATTGCAAATAATCTGCGCGACGCGCTGGACATAGAGAACGCCGCCATCCGTCTGAACGAAACTGGTCATGCTCAAGCTACCTTCTGAAATTGATCGATGTCTCGGGGGAGCCCTGTGCCGCTCGCCCCGGCCCTCTCCACCTGCAGCGTCGCCACCAGCAGCTGGCGGCGGGTGCAAGCCCGTTGCATGTCGTCGGTCAGGTTGAGCGCCTGGCCGATCGCGCGGAACTCATCTCCCGTCACGCCAAGCAGGCCGCGATCACGGAAGCGCTTGCCGACACCCGCGATGGCCACCACCCCAGCCGCCATCGCGTCACAGAGCGGCCGGTTGTCAGCGAAGTACAGAGCGGCAACGACCTGGCCGACATTGATGCGGAAGGCAAGCGTGTGCCATGCCGCCTCCGTAGCCGTGCCGTCGAGGATTTTGCTCAGTTCGCTATGAGGAACGAGCTGCAGGTCCAGCTCGGCGTTGTTGCTGAAGCGGAAGCACACGGGCAGGCTGCGCTCGCGTGGGCCGTGGCTGCGTCGGTTCTTTCGATGTTTGCTGGCGGGCATGTTGCAGTCCCAAGGATCAGTTTTCGAAGTCGCCGGCGGCGCGGCGCTTCAGGTCAATGGAAGGGGGTTGGGTCCGGCGCTGGTCGCGTGCCGCCATGGCGCGTGCGGCAGCCCCCACCGCAGCAATCAGCAACTCGGACATGGCATCGAAAGGCGTGGCAATTCGCAGCGCCCGATGCGCGCGGCGCAGTTGCGCCTCACTCACAACGGAATCAACCACGGCGGCCTCCGCGTCGCACAAAACCGTCCCACACGCCACGGCAGTAGCAGAGGGTGAAGAACAGGCTCGCTGCGAACATCCCCGGCTCTTCGGTGGTCGCGGTCAAATAGAGCCATGCCGGCTGGCCCGCGAGCCCGATCAGCGCGGCCCATCGCGCACGGTGGGCGCCGCTGTTGAAGAGATAGACCGACACCGTGGCGGTTACCACCATCCACAGATTGAGCAGTGCGTACATCAACTGGCCCTCCCGATAGCGCGAGCGCTGCAGAAGCGGGGCGGCTCGCTCAGGCAGTCCAGCGCATCGAGCTGGGCATCCAGGCGGGTGCGGGCAATCGCGGTGAACTGCAGCCGCGCACCAGTGTGGGAGACGATGTGGACGAGGAAGGCTCTCATCGTTGCAACAGAAGACATGCTCAAACTCCATGATTGGCCGAGCGTTCCTCGAAGACCCAGCACTTCACGCTGCTGGGGCGCTTGGGCGCATGGAGGTTCTCGGCGTTGAAGCGCGCGTTGATCGCGCTATTGACCACCCGCAGATCGATGAACTTGCGGTGCCGGGAAGTCTTGAGCACGCGCTTGAGGTCGGTCAGCGGGGGGAGGGTCAGGCGGCGGTCATTGGCCACCTGTTCAAAATGGCGGAGGCTGATGGCGATGATGTTGTCGCCACGGGCATGGTTGAGCACGGCCTGAGCGTCGTCAGCGGACTCGATGTGGTCGTACAGCTCCCAGAACTCCTGCACGAGCGGGTGATCGGCGCCGATGGCATGCTGGCGCTCCACGGCCATCCCAACCAGCTGGCGCTGCGCGGCATCGCGGTGCTCGGTGGGCAACGGTAGGACGATGGGCAGGCAGTCCACCAGCGCCATGACCTGCGCGTGGTTCTTCACCAGGCGCTGGTGCTTGATGTCGGGGTTGCGGGCGAGCAGATCCTGGTAGTGCGGCATGCGCTCGACGTAGCGCGCCAGAATGTCCTTCTCCTTGAGCACAGCCGACAACAGGAAGCCGGAAACGTCCTCCATCGGCATCTGCTCCAGCGCGCGGGCGGCGGCGAAGGTATCGGCGTTCTGGCCGGCGCGGTCGAAGTAGAGGTGAACAATCCGCTGCAGCACCGCCTCGCTGGCATTGACGTCGGCGTTCTGGCTGATCACCACTGTGCCGCGAAAGGGCGGCTCGTAGGTTTCGTTGCCGGCGTTCTTCACACCGCGTGCACGCGTGCTGCGGCCGTTGTAGGCGGTTTTCAGCTCGTTCCAGTCGAAGCCCTTGACCTTGGCACCGTCCTCGCCCCGGTCGCCCTCGATCAGGACGACGGGCAGGTTGGACACCTGGGCGAAGTTGCGCGCGCGGGCAGCCAGTGATGACTTCGACGGGTCGAAGCCTTCATAGTCGCGTCGCCCGCACAGCTTCCACAGGAACTCGATCAGGGTCGACTTGCCGGCACCCGGCTCGCCAACTATCTCGAGGAACGGGAAGCTCTTCTGCTTGATCCCATCCCCCTCGCGGATCTGCTCCGCAAACAGGGAGCCGAGCCAGAACGCGAGGGCGACAATGGCCTTGGCACCGAAGGCGCGCCACAGCAACTCAAGCCAGTCGTGCCGCACCGCCTTGAGGTCGGTATTGAGCGAAAGCCCCGCCGACCCGCCAATGGTCTTGATGGACAAGCGGCCCACATCAAAGAAATCCTCGTCGTTCAGCGCGAACAGCTTGCCGTTCTTGACCGCAACATCGGCGTAGACGTAGCAGCCGTGCTCCTTGGCGTAGCCCACGAAGTCGATGGTCTGCACGCTCTTGATGCGGTGCATCTGCTCCTTGAGATAGGAGTCGAGTTGGCCGTTGGATCCCGTGTAGAACGCACCGGGTGCGACGGCCAGCAGTCGCTTCTTGAACTCGCCGGCGGATGCAACTTGCGAGCTGGTGAAGGTGTTCTTCACCGGCTCGGAGTCATGCGGGAACGCCACGCGGAAGTAGTACCAGGCCTCGTCGGTTGCAAGGTTGGCCTGGTAGTAGAGGACCGTGGGGAGGCATGTGGCAATGTTCGTGACGATTCCCGCCTTGAGCATCGCCTCGTCGCGGATCTCCTGCTCCGCCAGATCGCCATGGGCCTGCCGAACGGCGTCCATCTCGCGATTGAGCGCCTCCAGATCCACCTTGAACCAATACAGGCGACTGTGGAAGTCGAACGCGAACTGGCTCATGCCGGTGCGCCCGTATATCAGGCGCGCCTTCTCTGCGGGTGTCGGCGCCGCCATCAGGTCACCGAGGTATCGGTATTCGACGATGTCCTGCGCGGACAGCTTGTTGAGCTGGTGGAGGTCGTTCCAGTCGCGCTTCTTCGCACCCGCAGGCTTGGGCACCACGATCGATGCCTCCCAGCCCTCTTCGCGACTGCGCTCCAGCCATTGCATCGCATAGCGGGTGCCCGCCCGGTCACCATCCAGCGCCCACGCCAGCTTCGGCCGGGGGCGGTCGTTGGCTGCGCATTGCTCCGCGAGGCCGCGCAAGGCGAGCGCCGGGTAGTTCGTGCACGACATCGCCGCCACGGCCGCAATGCCGTGGTGCGCCAGAGCGATGCCATCGAAGATGCCTTCAACGATCCACAGCTCTTTGAAGTCGACGAGGCTCAGGCCGGGCGGTTGCCACCACATGGCGCCGTAGCTACCGTGGAACGTCGCCTTGCGGTCGCCGAAGCGGTGTGCCTGGTCGATGATGCGTTCCCAGTAGACCCCCGGCGCCAGCGCGAAGCGCACGGTGGCACTGCCGATTTTCAGCTCGTGGCTGTAGTAGCTCTCCTGCGTGTACCAGTCGCCGATCTTCAACAGATCGAAGCCACGCCCGTCCCGCATATAGGCATCTGCGGATGCCTTCGGATTCTCGGCGGTGGGCGCGAACCGGTCAGACCAGCTCTCGAAAAGATCGGCGTACAGATCCTTGATGTGGAACTCGGCCCCGCAGTTATTGAGCCGGTTGCAGCGCACCACCCAAGGCGCCTCGCCGAAGGCCCACAAGGTCTTCTTGCCGCAGGAGGGGCACTTGCCGCTTTCCAGCTTCTCCCCGCCGCGCTTCTGCTTGAAGGCGTAGTCCCGCAGCAGGCGGGCGGTGACTTCGCTGTGAAGGGATGGGTTCATGAATCTCTGGGCAAAAAGAGTCCCTCACGCCCGGTGAGGGGCATGAAGCGGGAAATCGATAAAGGGGAGGGTGCTAGGCCGCTGTCAGGTGACCAGCAGGTCTAGCTGGCGGTCATCTGCGCCGCCACCGCGCGGTCGGCTCACGGGCAGGTAGACCTGGGGATTCGGAACCATGCTCGGGGCTATGGTCGCGATCACCGAGGTGATGGTCTTGCAGGTGTACGCGCACTCGACGTTGGGGCATTGCCAGTAACCCTCTCGCGAGAGCAGCGATACCGCGCGGCTGGTGCGGATCTTCATGCGAAATTCGCAATGTGGGCAGATGAGTCTCATGTGCAGGATCTCCCGCACTCACACGAACCACTGGCATCCAGCCCGAACTCGCGCTCGTAAGCTGCCATGCCCCGGAGGAACATCAGGCGGGTAAAGGCCGCTCGGGAGCGGAATTCCGCATCGCCATATCGGTCCGCTTTCGCGACCTCGGCCGGGGTAAGTCGAATGGCCACGGGTACCGTGTCTGGCTGGCGGGGCGCGCGCAGGGCAGGAGGCTTAGTAGGCATACGATATGATTGGGTTTCGTTAGTGTGCGCTAAACATCTTAGTCTCCAATTTGGAGACTCAATTGATAAAAGTCAACCAAAATGGAGACTCTCGGTGAGCGACTGAAGTCCGAAAGACTTCGTCTCGGGCTGACCCAGACCGCGTTTGGTGAGGCGCTGGGCGTTGCGAAGAACGTGCAGAGCCGGTACGAACGCGGGGATCGGTCGCCTGACCCGCTCTATTTGGCGGCTGTCATCCGAGTCGGCGTCGATGTGCTCTACGTCCTCACCGGCAAGCGACTTCCACAAGACGCCATCTCTCTGGACGCCGCCCGCGTTGCAGCTGGCCAGGCCTACAAGGCCGCTCAGGCTTTGGGCAACGATCTGCCAGTCGAAAAATTCGAGAAGCTGTTTGTCACGCTCTGCGACACCACGGCGGCGAGGGAAGAGGCAAGCGCAACCGGGACATCTGATCCCTCCGTGCAAGGCGTTCACGATCGTGCGCACGCCATTGCAGGTGGCGCTCACAGCGTGCAGGTTGGTGGCGACATCGGCCAAGTCGTCCATGGTGATGTGCGTAGCCCAATCAAAATCAAGATGAGCAAGAAGGGGCGAACCTAGATCGGGCGGTGTGCCGAAGACTCAGCGCTGGATATTGCTAGTACTTGGAAGACGATATTAGCGAATCCCTTACTTTCTGCTCTTCGGATTGTCGTGTCGGCCATCGTCTTTGTTTGTGCCGGCAGTAATGGGTCAAGAAGGCCGGCTTCACTCGGATATTCACGTGGGCTGCAGAGTAGGTAAATGCGCGAGGAGACCGCGCTGCACCATGGAGGAAGAACTTGATGACGGCTGACAAGCCAACGATGAATATGCCAGAGTTACTGATATTCATTAAGTCGCTCGCCACTGGTTTCATCGGCGCTGAGGTTTGCCGCGCTGCCTTTTACCTCGGTGCGAACTTCGCTGATGCGTTGTCGGATGTGCCCCTCTTGGCGACGGTCGGCGGGATGCTGACGGCGCTGCTGTTATGCCTGATCTATGCCGTGAAGCGGGGCGCGCACAGTGCCGCTGCCCGAATTGTCCGTAGCTTGCGACTTGATTTACTCATTGCGATCGGCATCGGGATCTGGACGAACGAGTTGGTCTCGCCTTGGTTGGCTAAGCTTCACGTGGCTCTTAAGAGTTCGGATCCCCATTGGGCGCCAGCGGTCCTTCTCCTACTCTGCGCAGTATTGTTGTCGCCTCTCGTACAAAAGTACTTGCCAAGACGCAAGAGACCGACTTCACAGCAGTACTTCATTGTCGACGAGGAAATCGGGCATGAAGATGACGATCTGCTTGCCAGCAAGGCGCAAGCCAAGTCGTTTGCTGACACTGTTCTTGCGAGCGGTGCTCACCCAGGGCTCGTCTTTGGAATCGATGGGCCATGGGGAGTCGGCAAGACAAGCTTCATTAATTTGGCTGAGCGATATTGGAAGGAAGAGGACGATGGGCCCATTGTCTGTCGATTCGAACCCCTTCGGTACGCATCAGAGCCAGACCTTGCGGATCGATTGATCCGCGACTTGTCCGCCGCGATTCAACGAGAAGTTTTTGCTCCGGAGTTTCGACCGGCCGCGTCGCGGTATTCGAGGTTAGTAAAAGGAAAAGCCGACATTTCATTTCTTGGATTCAAACTTTCGCTAGAGCCGTCGCAGGAAACCGTTGACGATCTTCTCGATGCCATCGACGAGGTTCTAATCCGTATCGACCGGCGCGTCATCATCGTTATTGACGATCTTGATCGTTTGGAGCCAAAGACTGTGAACAATGTTTTGTTCGCAACGCGGCGGACGTTCAAGCTTTCGCAGGCCACCTATATCCTTTGCTACGACACGGAGGTACTTGCGGGAGGTCAGGAGGAGGGATCGAGGGCACGCGATTTCCTCGAAAAGTTTGTGACAGCCAAACTGAGCCTTTTCGTGGACAGTTCAGACATTCGAAACTTCTTGCGGAAGAACTGGGAACGCGCAGACGATCAACTGGGCTCGATACCTTCCGATACGATGATGAAGCTCGGCTCAGTGCTCAACGAGTTGGCAAATGTTCTCGACGGGGCTCTGGCGGCGAAGTACTTGCCTCTTGTCGGCGACCTGCGGAAGGTGAAGCGATTTGTCAACGCTATGCTGCTCATGCAGATCGAGAAGAGCGACTTAGGTCGGACGGACTTTAACAAGTGCGACCTCATCAACCTCATGCTCTTGCATCTGAACTATCCTGGGCTATTTAGGCGGATCTATGCCGAAGAGACGGAGGGGCGGGGCGGCGTATTTTCTGTGCGTCGCGAGCACGGCGAGCCAAACTTTCAAAACTCCGAAGAGTTCCTGGCGCTAGTCGCCGAGCAAAGGGGGGCGGCGGCGTTCTTGTTAACGCAGCTTTTCGATGTTAGAAGCTTGGATTTGGGGGATCCGAGCGAACTTGATGAGGCAGTTCTGACGTCCCGTGCGTGTTTCAACGATGACCACGCCAGGAATCTGGAGGGCTACCTCAAACTCATCGTGCGGTTCGCAACGCCAGAACCGCAGGCGACATTTGTTCTTTATCAGGACGCCGTGGAAAAAGTCCGGAACGGGGCGTCTATAGCTTTGATGCTAACGTCGCAGAACTTTCAGACGGAACGCTGGGAGTATGCGCATGACCAGTTCTGGAGGGTGCTGGTTAATCAGTCTCATGGCTTCACTCGGGATGTCGCTGAAGATGCCATTAACACGCTCGTCGACTATCTGCCTCGCTACCCGGCGATTGCAAAGGATGATCGCGGATTGCGGTCGCGGTCGATCTACTCCCTGTTGAGGCTCTTGGATCGAGCTGGCTGGGGACGTACAGAAGGTCGTCGCCTTCCGAATACCCCGGAGAACATCATAGAGATCGCATGGCGGATCTTCGGCGAACAGTCCCATGAAGGTCTAATCCAACGCCTTGCCAGTGCCGATCGCGGCGTCCTCGGCTGGAACGATCTCATGCTGTTCAGGCTCCAATGTTCCGCGGATCGTCAAGGGCAGCTCCACAATCTTCATTCAGCCCTCATTCTGCATCAGGACAAGAATGCGGCGACAGCCGGTTCAGTTCGTGATCTCGCATTGATGGGCATGAGAAGACTGTCCCAGGAGGTCTTCGCACTGTTCAAACGGACTTACATTGATCCGCGGCGTAACTTTTTCGCAGAGGTCGATGATGCACCAATTGAAGCGTTTCTCGGCGAAGAGTCGACTCAACGCGGTCAACAGTCCTTAATAGACGATGAATCGGGACAAGGGACTCCTTCGCTTACTCAGCGTGTTTCCTCGGAGCGCTCTGCGGTCAAGTCTTTCGTTATATACCAGCTGAGCAATACATTCCCGCCAACGGGGTCGGGTGTTGGTTGTGGGCACTACGACGAGTCTGCGGCCGAGGATCGTGGCGGCATATCGAGACAGATGAACAAGTACGCGTTTGGTGTCTGCTTCAACCCCGATATCGACGAAGACAACATCTTCCTCTTCTTGGACCACTGTCTGTCGCATCTAAGTAACGCTTTCTTTTCGGACGGAGATGAAAGGGGCTTCGTCGCCACCAAAACCGGGCTTCCTGGAGGCTTTGACCCAAGGGAGATGGGACGGTATTGGAGTCGGTATGGGGAGCGTATTCGCCAGCGAGCCTTGCATGCGCAGGAGCGCATCGTGACGACCAACAACTACAGGGTCTCCTACGGCGAAGATCTGGGTGGCGTCTTCAAGGTACTCGACGAATTGGTCGACGAAGCAAAGACTTGAGGTGAAGTCCAAAAAGTTTAGGCGAACCCGTTGCCGCGTAAGCTCAAATGGGGTTTACCGCCTTCACAGACGGTAAAAGTTTCTTAATATCTGATCTAAGTAATTTTCATCCAGATTAGGATTACTGCGATTTCCTTCTTCTACCCCTTCCTCTAGGTTCGGAATGCCCTGCGATTTACAACCCCGCAGGGCTTCCATCAACCGCCCAGCTTTGCGGGCATTCCAAGAGGTCAAGGTATGAAGAAGGCATTCCAATGGATCGGCATCCTCGCCGCCGTGCTCATCGTGATCGGGATCCTCTCTGGCAAGGACGAGCCGACCGCGTCGGAGTCGGCGGTGGCTGCCACGCCCGCTGCGCCGCCCGAGCCGCCGCAGAAGGTATCGGCGAGCGGCCTGCTCAAGACGTACAAGGACAACGAGATCGCCGCCAATGAGAAATACAAAGGCAAGCGGCTGATCGTCAGCGCCCGCATCGGCAGCATTGAGGCGGGAATGGGCGACGAGCCCTACCTCGTCCTGAACGCGGGGGGCGAGTACGAGTTCAGCAAACCGCAGGCGCATCTCGCAGAGGACCAGCACGGCGCTACGGCATCGCTGAAGAAGGGCCAGGCCGTGACGCTGGAGTGCATCGGCAACAGCGAGATCGCCGGCACCCCATGCTCAAGGATTGCCGCGTTCAGTCGTCCTGATTGGGGCTGGCGTTGGGCTGTGCCCATGATGCGCTGACTTGCCCTGCGCCTTCATTGATGCGAGTGAATATGAAGACTCACGAAGCAGCCGTGGAGGGGGATGCAGGGCAAGTTGTGGCCGGCAACTCGGTACACAAAGAGGCGAATGCCCAAAGCCATCTGAGCAATGTCATCACGATCAACAATAACGAAGCCTTGACTCCCGTACGGACCATTATCGGAATGCGCAGCAACCAGTTCGGCGCGGCATCAGAGCATGACCATTGTGCCGGGTGCGCCGCGATTGCCGTCGCGCTGGAGCGCATGCGCACGGGCATGGGGCTGCTGGCGCTGGGCCTTGTTTGCGTGATGGCCGTGACCGGGTATGCCATCTTCTCCGGGCCGCTGGCGCCGGCTGCGACGGGCGCTCCGCCGGTCTGCCAGCATGGCGGCAAGGCGTATTCGCTGGGAAGTGTCGTGCGGATGTCGGACTACGGCATCTATGAGTGTTCCGTGTCCGCCGATGGAGGCCGGGCGGTCCGATGGGCTCCTGTAATGAATCCGGCCGCCAGCGGCAGGCTGCAATAGGGCTGGGCGGAGAAGTGGATTAGGCAACGCTGATGGCGCAGGCCGACGACGCCCGGAACTGTCGACTATTTTTGCTAAGCTCACGGCGATAAGGCAAAAAAGAAGAAAGGAGGTTGAATGGCGAGTCACAGAAAATTTACGCAGCAGCAGTCGCAGCCATCCCACCAAGCGCCGCTGAGCGGACCCACGGACCTGTTCATAAGCGCGCTTCCGCCGCTTATAAGAGCGGCCAAGGTGCTTATGTCCCCGGACCCGCTCAAGGCCGCTGGGCAAGAGAATCATTCGTGGTATAGCATTTTTGCTGCGTTTGGCTTGGCTATGACGTTCGCCATGCTAGCGATAATGTCCAGCGATGGTGCACCTTTTGTAGACCCGTGGACTTCGTTCTGGATGTACAAACTTAAGTTCAACGTCCAGCCTTCGTACAATTGGGAGGTTCTGCTCCGCTGTGCGGCATGCGTGATTGGTGCATGTACCATCAGCTATCTGGTTAGCTTGTTTTCGGGGATGCAATTAAAAGACGAGCCCAGAGAGACGCGGCAGCGAGCAGTGAGACTGGCTGGCTATGCGGCACTTTGCACCGCCTACACGTATGCAGTCACGTTGTTGTTGATTTGCGCATTGGGATGGCTGTTATATTTATTTAAGATGCCAATTTTCATCTTTGGATGGATGATGGCATCGACAATTATTGTCGTTCCTTTCACTGCTTGGAGAATGGCGAAGATTCTCGAGCGTACGTCATTGCGTCGAAAATCACGCATTCTGTTTTCGCTATCAATCAGCACAGCCACCATTACGAGTTGTTTGGCTGGTGCGATTTTCGCGATGGATAGCTTGGAAGCGGGACCACTTAAATACGGTCGCGCCGTAAACGTTGCCCGCAATATGCCCATCCCGGTGGTTGTTCAAGCCTGTGCTAAAACGTCAACAAATATCGTATGCGCCGTCACACTGTTTCCGGGAAAGTGGCAAGGCTATGAGATCATTGGTGACTGGAAGCTGGAAGGTGCGCCTAAGCCTACCGATGGTCATCCAGTTCGTCTCAGTTGGCATCCGGGCAAGGAATCGGATCGCCAATTTGCACTTGTCACGGTAGAGGCGGGTAAGGATGTCACTATCGAGCTCCACATCGCAGCCTCATCTGTCTGCAAACCGGATGGTACATTCATCGCCCAAGATGATCGTTTCTTCGCGGCTCAAGGGCGAGTGCTGGGTGAGCAGCACGACGCGCCCAAACAGATGCGCCTGCGAATCGACAATACGGAGTTGGGTTTTGTCGGAATGATGGAACAGGCCTGTCTTTCAGAAGGCTTCGCATAGCGCTTGCCGGGGCTGGGCCGAAGCGCGAAGGCGAGCCTTTGCCGCCTTGTGATACTCAGGCTCCAGCTCGCAGCCGATCCACCGGTGCCCCGCGTCCAGAGCCGCCACGAGGAACGTGCCCGAACCCGCGAACGGATCGCACACCACGCTACCGGGCGGCACCAGGCGGACGACTTCCCGCGCGAGGCCCAGGGGCTTCTCCGTCATGTGGCGCTTCGGACGAGGCAGGCGCTCCGGGAAGACCCCGGGGAGGTGAACCTTATGCCCCGCCGGAACCGCGCCTTTGGTGGCCCACACCATGAACTCGGCCTGCTGCGAGAAGCCTCCCATACGGGGCCGGGAGCCGCCTGACATCTTGTCCCACACCGCAATGCTGCGCCAGATGAAGCCGGCGCCCTGGATGGCGTCCGTGAGACTCGGCAGCTGCCGCCAGTCGGTGAAGCAGACAAGATGCCCGGCATCCTTGGTCGCGCGGAACGCCTCGCCCAGCCAGCTCAGGCACCAGAAGGTCCAGGAGCGCTGATCCTTGTTGTCGTGGTTGAACTCGGGGTAGACGGTCTTCACGTCGCTGCCGATGTACTTCTGGCCAGGCGCCTGGGCTCTTGTGCTGGCATGGAGGCCGCCAGATGAATAGGGCGGATCCGTGAAGAACAGGTCGACGGACTTGTCGGGCAGGCCGCGCAGCACGTCGAGGGCATTGCTACGGTATAGGCAGTTGAATTTAGGCGGGCGAGCGGCGGATATCTTCATGAATGGAATCTCCAGTACACGAAGCTCGCCGGCTCTCTGGTGCGGGGCGCTCGGCCCTCAGTTGGTTCATCGTGCCGCAGCGTGGGCACTTGATGGCAAGGCAGACGTACTCGCCCATGCCGAGCTTGCGGTTGCAGCTACCGCAGCGGATCTCCTGCATCTCTGTGTTTCCCAGTGGCGTGCTAGGATGCCTGCGCCTCGCGAGGTGGCGCGGACCTGGCCGGACTGGCAGGCTGCTACTGCTGGAACGGGGCGTGGCTGGTGCTCGAACACCGGCCACGTCGCCGCGTCTTTTTCTTCCCGCGCCGGTCGGTGGCCGGCGCGCTCACACACATGATGCCGCCGGCGCATCCGATGCACACGGCAGGCATGTTGTTCCTGTCGTTGCCACAACAGACAGTCAGGTCGCTTCAGCTCCACTGTCGTCCATCTCCGCCAGCTTGACCTCCAGCTCCAGCGCGGTCGTATAGCCTTGATCCGACATGTTGTGGGTCACCTTCGCGATGGTCCACCGCGAACCGTCAATCTGTGGCTTCCAGCCCCGTACGACCACAGGCAGTTCCGGAAACAGGTCAGGGCGGCCACGGGCAAGTGTGATGCTGAACGAGGCTGCGCCACGTTGGATTCGCTGCCACTCCGCGCGTGCTGCTCTCTCGGCGTTTCCCTTTGACGCATAGGTGTGCCGAAGCACCTTCACGTTGTCCGGGTTCGGATTGGCGATGACTTTGGACGCCGCTTTCTCCTTGCCCTTTTTCTTCTGCCCCGGCACCGGCTCCGCTACCACGGTGGCTGTGTTCGATGCGTCGATCACCACCTCGCCCTTGGCCGCGCGGCGCGCGTCCTGGTAGTACGCCTTCACCCCGTTGTAATTCTCTCTATCCGCCACAAGGAAGCTGTGGGTGTCGCCGCTGGCGCGCGTGATCTCGACTGTGGGTAGCGGGACGCCGGACGCGCTTTGCGCCGCCCCGGTCTTGATGAACAGGAGCTTTCCCTGCTTGACGGTGGCGATGGCGTCGTGATCCCTGGCGAGGCGCGTGAGGAAGTTTGCGTCCGACTCGCCGGTCTGGTCGATGTGATCGATGACCAGGCTGGCCAGCGCGGACGCCACGACGGCCGCAAGGCCGTTTCGGGAGGCGATGGCGCCGACGATGGCGCCTATGGTCTGGTCGCGGTAGGACCGCTCCTTGCGGGTCGTCATGCCCCCGGTCAGGTCGACACTGCGCGCTCGGATGGTGAGGCGGTCCGGCGGGCCGGAGTGCTCAAGTTCGTCCACCTTGAACTGGCCCTTGTCGAGCACGCCTGTGTCCTGCCAGCCGATCCCCAGCGAAAGCGTGGCGCCCTTCTCGGGCAGGGCGAGCATGCCGTCCGCGTCGTCCAGCTCGATGTCCAGCTGGTCGGCCTCGAAGCCGCGATTGTCGGTCAGGGTCAACGAGATCAGCCGGCCCTCAAAGCGGCCAGTAATGTCGGTCGCGCCCTGCATGAGGCGATACACAGGCACCGCTGCGGTGCCGACCACGGCATCGGGGAGGGTAGGCAGGTCCATGATCGTCAGAGGCTGGAGAGCACGCTGGTGGCGGCGGCTAGGACGGCGTCGCCGAAGAGTTGCTCCAACTGGCCATCCACGCGGGTGAGCTTCAGCGAGAACTCGATGCGCCGGGCCTTGCCATCCTGGAAGAAGAGGGTACGGGTGACGGACAAGGAGTCGATCTCGAACATGCCGTAGTAGCGGCCAGACCCTTCGATCAGGACGTAGGCGAGGCCCGTATTGCCCATCTGCCGGAGCGCCTCGATGGTGTTGTCGCCCCCGCTCAGTTCGGGCAGTAGCACGCCTGAGAGCGTGACCGTTTCTTCATCGAGGCCGGTGAACTGCCGGGATGGCCGGCGCCCGACCCGATTGTTCGACGGGTGGCGCCACCCGATCTGGTGCTGGAACTCCTGATAGGGCGCAGTCTCCAGGGCGAAGACGAACAGCCCGAGGGCCATCATCATGGTCAGTCCTTGTCCGTCAGGCGGGAGCGCGCGCGGGCACGTCTCTGGCCCTCGAGGCGCTGCAGCTCGGCGGCTACCATGCGGGCGATTGTCTGCTCGTTGGTGCCCGCCGGTGGGTGGATGTTGATGATCACGGGCGCCGACGCGGTAGGCGCTGCGCCGGCGGACGCAGGGGAGGGCGCCGCGATGGGCGGGCGGTTGTCAACGCGTACGGCGCCGGCCTGGGCCGTGCCGAGCGCGATCCCGGCTCCGATTCCAGCCATGGCCCTAGCTACCTTCGACATGACATCGAGCGGCCCGCCCTGATTCTCCGAAAGCCCTTGCTCCAGCCCCGCCATGGTGAAGCCGCCGAGCCGCGCGAACACGCGGCTGGGTGAGCGGATGCCGAGCTTGTCCTTGAACCACGTCCCGATGCCGTCCGCGATCTCTCCAACACGGTCCTTGAGCGCCTTCCACCGCGCTTCAATGCCGGCCAGCAGGCCATTGATCATTTCTCGACCAGCGGTGGCCAGCGAGTCCTTCACCCCGACAAACCAGTCAGCGACCCCCTTGGCTTTGGCCTTGATCCAGTCCCATGCCTGGCTCGCCCGGTCCTTGATGCCTTGCCACAGCTCCGAGAAGAACGCCTTGATCGGCTCCCAATACTTGATGAGCAGGAACGCGCCTAGCGCAATCGCCGTGATGGCGAGACCGATCGGATTCATCAGGAACGCGCGGCCCACGAAGACAAACACCTTCCTCAGGAAGCTGAGAGCCTTGACGAGTCTCGTCACGAAGCCGGCGCCACCGCCAAACTTGATGCCGAGCAGCGAGAGGCCGTGCCGGACGATGACCAGAGGGCCGAACACAGCGGCCAGCGCCAGCGTCAGGCCACCCAGCACCGTCAGCAGCACCCCCACGGCGGCGGCGCCCTTGATCAGCCAGCCGACCAGCGCCGGGTTGGCCTTGGCGAACGCGTCGAAGCGGCTGATCAGCCCGCTGATTGAGTCCATCAGGCCGACGACGGTCGAACGCAGCACTTCACCGCCGGCGCTGCTGGAGTTGAACACCTGGTTCTGCAGGCGTTGCCAGCGGGCAGAAACGGTCTCCTGCCGCGCGGAGAACTCGCGTGCCATCGATCCTTCCGCCTTCGAGCCGTTGGCCAGCGCGAGCTGGCGGCGAAGCTCATCAGGCTTGTCCACCAGCTTCGCCAGCGTGTCAGAGTGCTCCATGCCGGTCAGCTCGACCATCACCCCGATGCGCTTGTCTTTCGGCAGCGTGCGGATGGCCTCGATGACCTTGAAGATGGTGCCCGTGGCATCGGCGGCCATACCCTTCTGGATCTCGGCCGTGGAGAGGCCGATCTCCTCGACTGCGGCGTGGAACTTTTTCGTGCCTTTCTCGGCCGCCGCAAACTTCTGCGTGATGGCATTGATGGCCGTGCCGGCCGTCTCGGTGCGCTCGCCGAGGGTCAGCAGTGTTGATGCCAGCGCCGCCGCGTCCTTCGCTGGCATGGCCATTCCGGACACGACGCCGGATATGCGGTTCAGGACGTTGATGATGTCGGCGCCCTTGCTGATGGCGTTGTCATCGAGATAGTTGACCGCATCTGCCAACCCCATGATGGCGGTGGTCGGTATCCGGAAGTTTTTGGAGACCTTGCCCATGCTCTCGGCGATCTCGTCGGGCACTGCGTCAAACGCAGTGGCCATCATGGCGACGGTGCGGGTGTACGCAATCAACTCGTTGCGGGGCACTTCCATCCGCGCCCCGGCCGTGACCATTTCCGCGATCCGCGCGGTCGGGATCGGCAGTTCTTCGCCAAGCCGCCTGATCTGCCGAGCCATGTCGTAGTAGACGGCCGTCAACTTGCCGCTGGGGTCGCGCGCACCGTCTACCTGCCGCGCGATGCCCAACATGGCATCTTCGAAGGTGACGTAATCCTTGACCGCCTTGGCAATGGGCGTCATCACGATGCCGCCAGCGGCCATGGTGGAGGCGCCGGCGTTGAGCATGGCATTGCGCGCCGCCATGCCCTTTTGATACTGCGACTGTGCAGCCGCGAGTTGCCGGTGCCTGTCGCCCACCGCCTTGAGCTGCGCCTGCTGGTGGGAGAGTGCCTGGGATGCGGAGGCGATCTGTCCGCGAAGGGTGCGCTGCGCCTGGCCCAGATTCGTGGTGCTGATGCCTGCGGCGTCCAGCCGGCCGCGCACCGCCACGAGGTGCTGCTGGAGGTCCTTTCCGCGTTGCTTGATCTGTTGCGCTTCCTGCGCCGCCGTCTGAAAGGCGCGGGACATCGCGGCGGTGGGCTTGTCCGTCGCCGCAATCTGCTGAGCCAGCGCCTTCACCCGCGCCTGGGCGGAGCGCAGGCGGTTCTCCGTGATGGCGGCATCCTTCGACAGCTTTCTGAAGCCGTCGATGTTCGCCTGCGCCCGGTTCAGTTCCTTGAGCTGGTCACGCGTCGCCTTGACGGTCCTGGCCAGTTGGGTACTGCTGCCGGTGATGGCCCGGAATGGGCGCGTCACCCGGTCGACGGCCTGCAGCAGCACCTCCAGCCGGAGGTTACGAGGCGTGCTCATTCATCGGCTCCGCTGCGTTCGATGGCGCGTTCGCGCCATTCCATTAGTTCGCTGAGCCCCATGGCGAACAGTTGCTCAGGGGGCCAGTGGAAGATCACTGCAATGTCGGCGATTGCGTCTTCGACTCGGTTGGGAAGTCGTCCATTTTCGCCGACCTCGGCAGCAAAAAATTGCTCACCGCCGTGCCAAGCTGCGTGAGGTCGGCGGGGTCCAGGCGGCTGACGTCGTGCTGCGTCAGCGTAGGGGTGGTGATGCGGGGCAGGACGGCGTGGAGCGCCAACACGTCCATGCGCATCAGGTCGACCAGGCTGCAACCGCGCAGTTCGCCCGCACCGGGCTTGCGTACCTGAATCTTGGCGATGATCTGCTCGCCGCGCTTGAAGGGATGATCGAGATCGACGTCAATCGTAGTGGGTTGGGTCATGGCGTTGGATTTAGGCGTTGCGGTTGGAATTCTTCTTACAGGCCCATCGCGCGGCGCTGTTCGGCCAGGCGATCGACCCCGAAGATGATCTCGATGAAGTTGACGTGGTCGATCTCGCACCACACCTCGCCGTTGACGGAGAGCTTGTAGTACGAGATGGCGGACTTCACCTTGAACTGGCTGTTGTCGCCGACCTTGGCGTTGCCCAGGTCCAGCTCGGTGTGACGGCCGCGCACGACGACTTCAACGGCGTCCACCTCGGCGGTGTCGTCACGCTGGTAGGCGCCTGCGAAGCGCAACAGCACACCGTCGACAATGGTGATGCCCCACGCCTTGAAGATCTCGCGCATGAGGCCGCCGTAGGTGGCTTCCAGCTCCATCTTCTCGGCGCCGAGGTCGATCTCGACCGGGCCGTTCATGCCGCCTGCGCGGTACTCTTCGAGCTTGCGCGTCAGCTTCGGTAGCGTGAACTCTTCCGTCTGGCCCACGTAGCTCACGCCATCGTGGAAGACGTTGTAGTTCTTGAGTTTGCGTGGCAATGCCATGGTGATTCCCTTTCAGGTAGCGGCAGCAGGCGCTTACGCGATGACGGCCTGCGCGAATTGCATGAGGTAGCGGTCGGTGATGCGTTGGCGGAGCTGCAGGTTCTCCAGCGGCGGTACCGGCGTGTAGTCGTAGTCGAGCGCGAGGCCACCGGACTTGAGCGTGTCCTTGGTGTTGACGTGCGGATCGATCCACGCCTCGCCGCCGAGCAGGTAGCCGTTGCGCTTCAGGGTGCGCATCTTGCCGTTGATGCCTTCGAGGAGGTCGCGGACCAGGGAGGGCGTCATGGGCAGATCCATCGCCCAGGCATGGGCGTCCGCCATCGTGTCCGCCAGCACCTGCGCGGTGCGCGTGTAGTTCTCGAAGGCAAACAGGGGATCCGCACTGCAGGTGCGGGAGCCCCAGAAGCGGAAGCCCTGAAAGTTGACCAGCGTGGTCACTTCGTTTTGGTTCAGATAGCCGGCGTCGGTGTTCGGATCCTGCAGATCCCAGAAGACGTCCTTTGACAGGCCGGTGACGCCATTGACGGCTACGTTGGAAAGGGTCTTGTGCCAGCCGACCTCGTTGTCCAGCTTGGCACGCAGCCCGAGTGCGCGGGCGGTAGCCCAGAGGGTGGATTCAGCATGTGTGACGGTGTTCCAGCCGACGAAGTCCGGCCAGATCGTCATCAGCTCACGCTGCCCAAAGTTGTCGCGGTAGGCGACGGCTTCTTCCTTGGTCTCGCAGCCGAAGGCGGACACATACGCAAACGCGCGCAGCTTCTGCGCCACGCTGGCCAGCTCGGTGGCCACCGCCAGGCTGTCCAGCCCCGGAACGCCCAGAATGCGTGGCGTGACGCTGAGCCTGTTCTTGGCCGACAGCAGGGCCTTCATGCCGGTGAAGCGCCCATGGTCATCGGTGCCGCCAATCAGGTTGCTGATGGACTCGGCGTCGGTTGCACCTTTGGCAACGCGCACGACCACGCTGAGCGGGTTCGCCTGATCGGTGATGGCGTCGAGCGCCGGCGCCAGCGTACCCGTGTCGCCGGCCTTGCCAAGGCTTGCCATCGGGTTCGTCAGCAGAACCGGTGTGTTGAGGGGAAAGACCTTGGCATCGGCATCATCCGCAATGCAGACGATGCCGGGCACGGCCGTTTCGATGGTGCGTATGGGTCGCGTGCCTTCGTTGATCTCAACGACGCGTACCCCATGGTGATAGTCAGATGGCATGCAGTCCTCCGGGAGTGGGCCAGACGATGGTGGAGTCGTCCCGGTAGGATGCTGCGCACGCGCGAAGCTGTCGCCTCCGCAGTGTTGTATGCCGGTGCGGCACAACAAGCCGCACCGGCGCGCGTGGTGCTAGGCTGCTCCCTCCTGTGTCAGGGGGCTGTCGGATGGCACGGTTGCCATGGCCTGCGCCCGCTCGCGTTCCGCCTGTGCGGCTCCGGCCTCCGCTTGTTGTTGGGCCAAGCGTTGTTGTGCTTGCATGCGTCGCTCCTGCTCGACGATTGCCACAATCTCAGTTTCATTCGGCTCCGGCGGCCATTCAGCGCGCGCAGGAAAGTCAGACGAATTCACCACTCGCACCAGGTCCATTTGATACGTTGCCCAGGCCCGAAACAGGGCAGCCTGCTGTTCGTCGAGTAGACCGGCAGCAAACGCGTCGGCCATGCCGTGGTTCATCTGCCGAGCGAGATCCATTCGCTGATCGAATTCCGACATGGCCGCTTGGCGAAGCGTACGGGTAACGGCTTCGGGATCCAGCGTCCATTCGCCGTTATCCCAACGATGATCGTTCGACGGGCGGGGCTGCACGGTGAGGCCCGCTTCCTCCAGCGTCACGCCTGCGAACAGGATCTCCGCCGCTTGTCCGTTGTCGCATCGATGCAGGATCTTCCCTCGATAGTCCGGCTTCAACACCCAGGAATCGTTCAAGAAGAAGGGCCAGGTGTTCGCCGTCCGTTCTGGCAGGGGAAGGGCGGTCGTGAACGAAGGCTGGAGCCATTGGCCGTCACGAAGTGGATCTGCGTCGGCCAGGCAGCTCGCGATGTACTGGCCGGTCAAGTTGTCGTAGGAATGGATGAGCATGTGCTTGGACTCCGTTAAAAGGCGCGAATGAACGCGCCGACTGCCACATTTCGTACGCGGACCTCGGTTCCCCCCGCGTTTTGGATGGTGACCGTGTGGTGATGACTTCCGCCATACCCGATGCCGATGTGATGGCTATGGGTTCCGGCGCCCTCGGTGTTGAACTCGTGCATGTGGTTTCCTGCAAAGCCGCTCATCACAGAATCAGTGCCGCCAGCATCCCGGTAGCTCCATCGGCCCACGGGCTGTACAGATATGCCACCGCCCACCCCGTGATTGTGGTTGCCTGCAGCGTGTGTCCATCCGTGGTGTCCGTGCCACCCCTGAGCATCGGTCCACGCGCTATGTGAATGGTCAGGTGCAGCCGAGGCGGATGCGACGTGGGTGTGCGACATGTTCTGGCTGGCCTGCCAACTCCCGACGGTGCGGGACTGGTCTACGCCGCGTCCCGCATCCCACATGCGCAGATGCTCGCCGCGAAAATCGGGAATGCGGAAGGTGGTCTCGTCATCCCCGGTGGAGAATGCACCGTGCGAACCGTCGGTCCAGTCCGCGTCAGAGACAACGGCTCCTGAGGCTATGGCGTAGGCCCAAAGCTCCGGGTAATCGGCTCGAGTCAGGAGCACGCCATTGAGCTTGAGGTAGCCGGCGCGGACCGTGGTCCGGGTCTCCAGGACGATGCGCCCGATCTCGGTTCTGGTGGCACTCGCAACGGCCGCCGTGACAAACGCGGTGGTGGCAAGGCGGGCGGTGCTGTCACCGGGCGCGGGTGTCGGCGCGGTCGGAGCCCCGATGAATGACGGCGATGCCAGAGGTGCGAAGTAGTCTGCGCCGGCACGTTTGAACCTGAGTGGCGTCGTGCTTACGGTAACGGGGACGAGGCTGGTCAGTTGCCAAAGGGACTCGCAGTTAAGCGCACCTTCGTCCACAGGCACCAGCATCCCGGACCGTACCTTCTCGTCCGCATCCGCATCTGGGGCTCGCGTCCAGTTCCCTTCGGCGGCGAGGTAAATGCCGTTGTCACCCTCAACCAGCTGGTTCTTTACCAGTATCCGATCACCCTCGACAAGTTGAACGTCGTCGACAATCTGCAGGCCCGACAGGGTCACGAGGTTATCCACGGTAGCGACCCGGGTGGCAGCTTTGCAAGCGCCACGCAGTGCCGCCTGGGAGACCGACCGGTCCACGTGATCCCGCGTAGCGAGCACGATGGACGGATCGACCTTCAGATCTACCCTGACGTCTCCGGTAACGATGATGACAAGACGAATCACCTGGGTACGCCCCGCGCCTTCGGCGAGCCGCGGCTTGTACGTCTCAGGCACGTTGCTGTAATAGCAGAGCACGCCGCTGTCGTCATAGAGGCCGGCTTCGCGGATCCACCAGCCACCCTCGTCAGCTGGAATCACCTGTTCTGCGATGAACTGGCCAGGGTTCGCCGGATCGGGTGCCAGCGAGTTGAGATCCGCGCGGCGCTTCTCGTTGGCAAGCTCGGTGCGTTCGCGATTCGGCACGGGCAGGGCACCGTTGCCGTCGCCGACCCCCATCTGCGAAAGTCTGAACGGAATGCCAAGGGCTTGGGCATTGGCAATCCTTGCCTCGCCTGCGGCGGTGGGTAGGAGGAAGTATTTCTGCGTCATGGATCTAGTGGTGCAACAGTGACGGTGTCGATGATGTGGAAGGCCCCCGCATGGCGCAGGCTGCCAGCTGCCGTAATCACATCCGGCGCGAAGGGGTAGACGGTGAGGACGTCGCCGAGCAGGGGCGCGCCAGCAAGGCGCACGGCGCCGCGAACTTCGACGTTGATGGCAAGCCCGGTGAGATGACGAGAGAGCGGCTTGGCGCCGTCGATCAGCTGCTCCAGTTCCTCGTAGGTATCCTCGGTGATACCTTTGTCGAGGACGCCGATATCAAGGGCGAACGTGCCGCGCGGTCCCGGTGGCTCCATGTCGTACCAAGGCAAGACGCGAATCAGATAGCCCATCGGTTCGATGGCACGTCGTATGGCTCCCACGGTGCCTTTATGCTGATGCACGAAGAAGGACGAATCGACGACAGCGCGCTTCGTCGCATCTGGCCACGTCGGTTCCCACCGGTCTACGGACCGTGCCCATCCAAGGAACGGCAGCACGCTGTCGGGGCAAGCCTTCGCATCGCCGATATCACGAATGGGTATGGGTATGTCATCGATCGCTGCGCCGGTTGCGGCAAGATTGCGCTCGATGGCCGAGGCATTGGGAGGCAGGAGATCACTCACGTGCGCCTCCATCGATTACGCTCACGCCAGTGCAGTAGCCGGCCTGCGTGGCATCGAGCGCCAAGTCCTCTGCGGGAAGGCGGATCTCGACGCGGGAAACCCCTTCGGAAAACAGCGCGTTGTTGATGGCCGAACGGTCGATATCGCGCCCGAGGCGGCGGCTCTCTCGTCGGTACGCATCGACGCGCCTTCTGGCCTCCGCGAGAACGAGTTCACGCTCGGGGCCGGCGGTGCGGGTATAGACCGTCGCATCGATCGCGTAGGGCATGATCCGGGCGGATTGAATGGTCACACGGTCGGCAAGCGGCCGCACGTCCTCGTCGCTCAATGCGGCCGCAACGTTGTCGAGGACCTCCTGGCCGACACTTCCGTCGCCCTCGTTGCCGAGCACGGTGATCACCACCTCGCAGGGCGCAGGGCTGATGGCGCTGACGTCGGCGATGCGCCCATCCGCGCTGCGCGCGTGGAACTTGTACCCCTCGCGCGGTCCAGCGGTCGACAATCCTTCGAACGCGAGCTGCGTGCGCTCCCTCAGCGCATCGTCGTCCTCCATGACGGCAGGGGCGGGCGGATTCTTCGTGTCGTCCGCCGGCCTGACGACCAGGCGCTTCACGTTGTAGTTCGCCGCGACGTGCTCCAGGTCTTTGCCTTTCGCATAGGCAAGCATGCGCGCGCGGGCGGCGTCATTGATGCGCTGGCGCAGCACGGTCTCGCGGTACGCATTCTCCTGAATCAGCTTCACGATGGGCTCTGATTCCAGCTGCAGCGTTCTTGCCACTTCGGCCCGCTGGGTCACAGGGAAGAAGGAAACGAAGCGCGCCATGCGCTCGGCGACGATGGTCTCGTAGTCGAGCGTCTCGACCACGTCTGGAACGGCCAAGAGCGTCAGATCGATGGGTGTCGTCATTGCCTGGCCTCCCGTACGGGAATGGAGAGGGTGCCGAGCGGGCCACGCCGGGCGCCATCGATCCGATCCGCGTCCAGATCTATGGTCAGCGCCCCATCGCCATCGACAGAAAATGACGCGGCATTCACCTGCACGCGAGGCTCCCACTTCACGATGGCGGCTACGGACGCCGACATGACGCGCAGCCGCGTGACGGGATTCAGGGGTTGGTCGATGAGCATTGGCACTTCGGAGCCGTAGGTGCGCCGCATGACGCGCGAGCCCACCGGCGTATTGAGGATGTCACGGATGGATTGACGGATATGCGCCAGATCGGTGATGGCCCGGCCAGATGCACTGTTGAGGCCCAGGTAGGTCATCGGGTGCCCTCCGTCCAGTCGCCGCCGCGCCGGACGTTGCCGTGGCCGTGGTCGTCCAACACCACGCCGTTGGAGGAGAGCCGGCCACCGTTGTGGTTGAAGTCTCCCGAGATCGCGTTGCCGTTGTCGCCGCCTCGGCCGGCGATGCCGTTCTGGTAGGAGAGCAGCCCCTTCACGGTCACGTTGCCGTCGAACGTGGTGTCGGGGCACTTCACCAGGACGCTGGTAGCGGCCTCGACGATGACCTTCCGGATGCCCGCCACCGACAGCGTGCCGGTGGCGTGGTTGTAGGTAGTCGTTGCACCGTCGGCGTACAGCGTCACGGTTACGTCGGCGCTGTGGCTGGGGGTGTCGTTGCTGTCGGAAGGAATGCCGCAGAGCACGACGCCGTTGCGCAGATCGCCGCTCGGGCAGAACAGGAGGACTTGTTCACCCGTGGTTGGGGGACTCCACGTGCGAGTGCCGCCGGCGCGGCGCTCGGCCCACGGCAGCCAGTCGGTGGTGATGCCGCCGGTCCGCACGCGTACGCGCGGCGGCTTGCCGTGCTGGATCTCGGTCACGGTGCCGAGGCGCAGCAGGTTTTCGATTAGGCGGAGGATTTCTGCGGAGTGCATGACCGACAGCGTGTCGTATGCGCGCAAGGTCGTCACCCGGGAACTGTTGTGTTTACGACGAGCACAACGCTCCGCCAGCCGGCGCCAAGATGAGCGGGGGCATTCCGCGCCTCCAGAATTCGAGCCAGCTCCTATCCTGGCCTACGTCACGGACTTGCCATGGTCGCGTCAGTTGGGCTGGGTAGTCCCTTCCTGGTTTTGCCAGGGAAGGACTGCAGCTGGTGTACGTTCGCGCCCGTGCGTGGCACGTCCCCCTAGATCACCCCGGGTTCGATAACGCTCATGCCGAGCTAGTCGACGCACTGGGAGGGGATTTCATCGGGCACCTGAACCTGCAGGTATTCGATCTTCAGGTTGAAGTCGCAACGAAGCCGTGCAAGGTACTGGTTGGTGGCATTGTCCAGAGGCGGCTCACCGACAGCGAACAGTTTTGTAGGCTCCAAGCCGCCGGCCCGAAAGCCATACTCCAGCAACTGCCCCATCGCTTGCCGTACTACATCGGCGGCGTTCTTGCCGATTTTTATTTCGTACAGGTGGCAACCGCCCTCAAGCGGTTTGGCGATGGCGTCCGCAAAGCCACCGGTTCCTGTTGGGCATTCGGTTTTCACCCGATCCTCGCCATACTGAGCCGTCAACAATTTGAACAGGGCGTCCTGCACTTGATTGTGGCGAAGCTCGATGGAACGCAGAGCCGGCAAGATGTTTGCTTCGGTAGCGGATGGACGTGGTGTGTGTCCGGCACGGAAGTCGGCGTCTGCCACGCGAGCACGAAGTTGATCGACGACGAACCACGGGAAGATGTTTCGGATGAGTACTTCGCCACCGAAGACGTTCAGCCTGTCCAGATGGGCCACTAGGGCTTGGGTACGTTCGGCCCAGCTTGTGGTGTCCGGTATGACGAAGTTTGTGTGGTCGACGAACCAGGGAAGGGCTTGATTCTGGATGCGCCAGTCCACTGTGGTGTGATATTGGTGGGGATGCAAACCGGCGAAGGTGCGCGCGATCAACAGGCGCGGCACCATGCTGATCCGATCTTCAGACCTCCAGCGTTCAAAACGACCTACGATCTGTTCGAAATTCTCCGGGCTGCTGTCCTTGTGGACATCGCGGATGACCTGAACAAACTCCTCTTGCATCCTGTCCACGATATTGAAGCTCAGCATGCCCTGGCCGGCATAGGCGATGTCGTTATCCGCAGTCTTCCAGAGGGTGACGAAGATGTCTTGTGGGCGGTCGCGCGACATGGCATCTGCGATGTCCTGGATAACTTTGCGGTAGCGCGGTAGCCACCGGGCCTGCAGCCAGTTCGATTCCTCGTAGAAGCCGTCCAGGAAAGCCTGCGCTTCGTCATCCAGTTCTGGAGGCCGGGGAGGAATCTCCAGCGCCTTATTGGAGGTTCTCGATGTTGCGCGAATTTCTGACGGAAGGGACGGACGAGTCCCGCCCGTCAACCGAGCGCGAGCAGCGCCGACTGCAACGGGGGAGAATTCGTCGGGGTACCGGTCGATAATGGCTTCAAAACTGAGGTTACGCAGGCCAGCCTCCTCAAGTACTTCGAACCCTTTGGAGGGCTGTCGGTTCAAGACCATGCGCTCCGCTGCAGCGAGCGCACCATGCCGGGCGAACATACTGCGGGTACGAGTGGCGCGGAAGGTACGCCCCTTGATCCTCGTCTGCTCCTCTTCGTAGGCGTAAAGCGCCGTCGCGATAGCCTGCTGGGCGGGGGTTGTATAGCCCTCCTCGATAGCTTGTAGCACCTTGGCATGCGCCAATGCCTGCGCTGACAACTCTGGATGCCCCAACCGTAGCGCATTTTCGGCCAGCTGGCGGGCATCCTGCGACGTCTTGGTTCGTGCAATGCGTTCGTCCATCGGTCCCCCTTTTGTTTGGAGGGATTCTCGCACGCGCCCCGCCTATCGGTGTGGCGGAAACGAGACGAGCCAGGCGGACGCGTCAACCCTCAGCGAGATGAGAAAGGATCAAATCTACGAGGCGATCTGTGTCTCTATCCGCTAGCCCCAGAAGCTCGCGCTGGGCGTACTGAACTTCGAGGCCGCCCATATTTACCCGATCACGAAGCCCAAACTGATGGACTGACGCGATGCGCTGGACGTTGCCAGCGAACGTCACCACGGCGCTGTTCGCATCGGACTGCGCCTTCATGAAGCGGGAAGTCCGCAGGCGCATGAACATGGCCCGCCGCACGCGCCCGGTGCGCTGCCTGAGGCGCGGTTTGCGGGGCTCGTAGGCGGTGCCGTCGGGATCGCGCTGCTCGGCGATCCGCGTCGTCTGGCGGCGGCGTAGCTCAGTGGCCACGGCGCGCAGCAGCGCGCGGCGCTCCTTGTTGTCCAGCTTCTGCAGGAATGCGCCAGCCCAGGCGGTCAGGTCTTCTAGTTCCCTCATGGACTGGGCAGCCTCCAGCCGGAAGGGTCGTCGTGCGGATCGACGGGCTCCGGGGCGTGCGTGACTTCATGACGGCCGTCTACCACCCTCACCACCACACGCTCGGTCAGCGGTAGCCGCAGTTGCAGGTCGACGCAATCGTGGTTCAGAATGTCCGTTTCGAACCTGAATCCGTCTGGCCGCTTGTCCGGGTTCGTGAACAGCTCGGGCTGGTTCTCGCGCAGCCAGGCCAGCACCGGCACCATGATCGCGTCCGCGCTCTCGGCGAAGTCGGTCAGGATCATCGTCAGGGTGTACTGGTATTCGAACGAGATGGTGTTCGCGCCGGTCGCCACCACGCGCCCCTCGTCCACGAAGAGGTGTAGCTTGTCCGGGTTGCGCTTGAGATCCTGCACGGCTTCCGTAATGGCCCTGCGCAGGTCGGAGGGCTTTCTCACGGTGCGGGGTCTCCGATGATGGTGACGCCTTGCGCCCGCAGCGTGGCCTGAAGCGCCCTCAGGCGTTCGGCGTTGACGTGGCCGGTGGTGTAGTTGTGGACGACGGTGCCGGCGACGGCAGAGAGTGGTATTCCTGAGGCGGTCGCATCAGGATCTCCGGAATCCTGATCGAGCACGGTGCCGGCGGCGGCAGCGTCGTGCAGGCGGACAAAGCCGACAGGCACAGTGCAAGCGGCATCAGCCTGGACGGAGACATAGCGGGGTACCTCCTTGATGATGGTGTCGCCCTTGACCCGGACGGTATGGATGCGATCGACGTAGCGGGTGACTTCCACGACGCCTTTGTCGGCGCTGTTGAGCTGGGAGCGCAACGACGCTGCGAGCGTCGTGGCCTCGGATGCGCGGTGCATGGCATCCCGGTAGCGGCCGGCGAGCCAGGCGCCGGCACCGGCCACGCCTGACAGTGCCAGGACGGCGGCCAGCGTGATGAAGAGGGTGCGCCTCATGCCGGTACCTGTTCTTCCGCCTCATAGCGCGCGAAGGCACGGGCGAGCTTCACGTCGTAGAGGTTCTCCTTGTAGGCCGGGCCGTTGTAGCCGCTCGCGAATGCGGCCCAGCGCTGTCCCTTCAGCGCCTTGTGCAACACCGGGTCCGTGATCACGAACTGGACGAACGCTTCGAGCTGCTCGGGTTCGCCCCGGCGCATGGCGTCGGTGAACGCTTCCACGCTGGTATAGCCGAGGCGCTGCCAGTGGTAGCCCATGATCTGGAATATGCCCCAGCTTGCCGACGCGAGCGCGCATGGCTTGTCAAGCTCTACCGCGCGGGAGAGCCGCATGTGCTCGGCACCCTTGCCCATATACCCGCCGCGCTTCGGATTGGCGATGTTCGGGTACAGGCGGGCCAGCGCGTCTGCGTCGTGGCCGGCGGCGCGCAGCTGCCGGTACATGATGTGCCGTTCGAACAGGATCACCGGCCTGCCGTCCGGCAGGAAGCCCGGACCCTGGCTCTCCACCTCGTTGACCGCCCGCACGCTGGCCAGTTTCACGTCGAGCATCGATGCCGCGCGGCGCAGATCGTCGGCGCCCAGGTGGCCGGGCCGCTTGCCGTCGAGCTGGAGGGCCAGCAGGGTCTTGGGGCCGGCCAGGCCGTCCACGACCAGGCCGTAGCGCAGCTGTGCCGCTTGGACAGCCGTTGCCGTCGCCGCATCGAACTCGCCATTCAGGTCGATGTGCACGCCGCGCGTACGCAGCAGCCGCTGCAGTTCACGCACGTCCGCACCCACGTCACCGCGTCGCAGTGTCGTCATGGCGAGACCTCCTAAGCAGGCGCAGCAGAAAGGACTCGCCGTCGCTGGCGCCGTCGAGGCCGGCGATGCGGAACAGCTCAACCACGTTACCGCGCACCGCGAAGATGGCGACGCAGAGGACAGCTGTGAAGCCGTTCTGCGCCAACAGTGCCCATTCATACCGCCCGAACAGCACGCCGATGGCGGCGGCACCGGCCATCACGATCAGGCCGTAGGCCAGCCGCGCCGCCCACGGACGATATACGCCACCGTCGCGGCGAAAGAACAGCAGCCGGGCGGCGATCAGCGCGCACAGGAGCGCCTGGAGCACGAAGAGCATTTTCACCTGCCACCCCCGTCACGGTTGCCGCGAATGATCGACAGCAGGCGGTCGCCGTTGTCAGCGAGCCGGATCAGGGCCAGCAGCAGCCTCACCAGGACGGCGGACGCGACGAGCGCGCCTACGCCGTGACTCACTTCCGTGCCGGCGGGCAGTACCCGGCCCAGCAGGGACGCGGCGAGTGGCGCGGCGAGGCAGCCCATGACGATCGACAGGGCGAGAAAGGCCACCTTCTTGCCTGTCGACAGGTCGTCAGAATTGAGTGCGAAGACGGCGGCACCGGCAAAGGCGCCGAGCACCGTTGCGGCGTCCACGCCGGGGAGTAGGGAGATGGCTCCAACGCCAGTGACCGCGATGGCGGCGGTCGAGCTGGTGGAGATGGGTTCGGCCATGGTGGCTCCTTGGTTCAGTCCCACAGCTGGACGCGGCGCACGTCAGGCTGTTGCGGGAGATCCGGCAGGTCAACGACCGTGCCGTGGGGAAGGACCGGGCCGAGATCGGCCAGGCCCGGGTTGGCTTCGAGAACGGCTTCCGTGATGCCCGCCGTCCGGCCATAGATGCGGTGGCAGATTGCATCCACGGTGTCTCCCTGCATGGCTATAACGCGCATCAGATCAGGTCCACCGTGCTGCGTGGCCGGCCGGCGATGTCGCTGATCGCCCAGCGCGCATCCCGCCGCAGATCCTCGACAGCCTGCATCAGCGCGTCTGCCTTCCGATCCCCTGCAGCGGTGGCGTCGTAGTCGCGGTATCGCTCGATGAGGCTGGCGCGCGCTTCGCAATACACAGCGCGCAGGTAGCGGTGCACGTGAGCGGACTTGCCGTCGACCAGAGGGGCAGGTACTGCTCCCAACGTGGCGTAGCCGCCGGCCAGCTGGTCAGTGCGCCACGACGCGAGGTCATCGTTGACCGACAGCACGCCTTCGACCAAGGCGCCGCGCAGGCGCTCGGCGGTCACCGTGCCGTCCTGACGCATAGCTGCCAGAGCCGCGTCGACATCGATGTCAGGGAAGAAGCCATCGTTGCCGATAAGGTTCTGGCCGGATTGCACCGGGGCCGAAGCGAGGAAGGAAGACATGGGGTACGTGGATGATCGGAGGAGGCGGTGGACGGGGTCACCGGGTGGGGCTGCCTTGCGGCTCGCCCTTGGGACACCCCGTGCCGCCTGATGCGCGGGGTCACGCCCGGTGTCAGCCCTTGCCGTCGCCACCCTGGGCGTCGGCTGGGGCCACGTTCTTGATCTCGCGCTCAAGGCGCTCGATGTCCTTCTTCACGCCGGCTTTTTCGTGAAGCTCCAGCGCGCGCTGCAGATGCGACAGCGCCAGCTTCCTGCAGGGCTGCTGTTCGTTGGCCGGCAGGCTGTAGATCAGGCCAATGTTGGCGTAGCCGATGGCCTTGTGCAGCTTGGCGCGCACCTCGTCAGGCATGTCTTCGCCGTCCACGAGTTGCGCCACTTCCGTGAGCGATCCCACGTCCACCCGCTGGCCCGCCTCTGCTGCCTTGATGGCCATCGCGGCGTATTCCTCGGCGATCAGGCAGGCGGTGGTGCGCTGATACTGGTCGGGCATCACCAGGCGGTGCCGGACCGCGTAGCGGGCAAGCGGGAGGGCGCCGGCAAACTCGCCGACGTCGATGTGCCAGACCATGATGGTCATGAACACTTCGTCCTGCACGCCGGTGTCCGCCTCCAGCACGCCTTCCACCCATGCGGCGTAGTCGGGCAGCATCCCGCGCTTGGCGTCCGCCTTCCGTTCGATGGACTGGATCTGCTTGAGCGCGCGCTTGTGCTCCGCCAGCTGCGCCAGCATCAGCTCGTGGCCTGTGGCGTGCCGCAGCGGATTGGCGGCAGCCGAAGCCGCCGCGACGGCTGCTGCCGTCACGCGCAGATAGTGTTGTCGGGCCGGGCTGGTCATTCCTGCACCACCCGGATGTTCTCGGCCATGGCCGCGCAGCCGAGATCCTCGATGACGTAGGCGTCGTTGCTGGACTCGTAGTTCTCGATGCGGTCGCGCTTCGCGTTGTCCACGATGGTGCGCCGGCGCGAACCTTCCTGCCAGTAGATGGACAGGTTGTCGAGACGGGTCACCATCAGCGCGGTTGACGGGAAGTAGGGCACGCGCATGGCGGGCAGGTTGCCGATGCGCTTCTGGCTCATGATGATGTCGGCAGCCAGCCTCTGCGTCGGGTCGCGGTCCTTGTTGACGAGCGGGAAGTACTTGTCGGCCAGCAGTTCGCGGCCGCAGATCACCACCAGCTCCGGGTCTTCCGCGTACCAGGGAGCGACCAGGCTGTTGACCACGTCGAACACCAGGGCGTCGAGGGTCGCATAGTCGCGCGCGGCGTCGGTATCGGGACCACCGACCACGATGGTGCCCTCGGCTTTGCCACGGGCCATGACCCGCTCCGGGGCCTCCTCGCGGAGCTTCTGCAGCCAGCCCTTGTTCACGTCCTGCAGCAGGGGGTTGGCGGCGCGGTTCGACGTGGCGGCGCGCTGGATGCCGTTGAAGCCGGTCATGATGCGATCCAGCCCCTGACGCTTGATGATGGCGTCGCGGATACGTGTCTGGAAGTCGGCGAACTTGGCCCACGCATCCAGCATGCGGTAGGTGATGTGGGTGTCCGAGTTGGTCTGCTCGCAACGATAGCCACGATCATCGAGCGTGACGAGGTCCGTGGTCTGCCGATCAGCTCGCGTGGTGTCGGTGGTGCTCGCCACCGGACCGGAGACGCCCAGACCCACTTTGGCGCCTTCCTGTTCGGTTACGCCGTAGATGTTGACCCTGCCGAGGAAGTCGCTCGACTCCTGCACCTTGGTCTCCAGCTTCTGCTGGATGGTCGGCTGCACGCTGAACTTGCGGTCCACGCGCTCCACGCCGTTGATCTCGGCGATTTTCGCCTCATAGGCCGCGAACTTGCGGCGGGTGTCGTTGCGCATGTAGATGGCTCCGGGGTGTGGTTTGGGGGTGATGCTGGCTGTGTGCCGGATCAGCAGTCGGTTTCGAGCTGGGCGCTGCCGCTACCGCCTGTGGCGGCGGGGCGGCGGCTGAAGGTCTCGGTGTTCTCCAGCTCATCCTTGAGGGTGGAGAACGCCTGCTGGCCCTTGATCTGTGCTTCCTGCAGCTCGTCAACACGGTCTGCCATGGTCTCGACGGCCTTGATGACCTTGGTGAAGTTGTCGTTCATGCCTTTCACTTCGGCGGCGAGCGCCTGCACGGCTTCGCCGGTGTCGGCCTGGCCGGCTTCGCTCTTCTCCTGACGGCCGAACATGCGCTTGATCGACGCGGCGAGGCCTGGCGTTGCCTGGATCTGGTCATCGGCCCTTGCCGTGGAGAAGTCGAGATCGACCTCCACGGCTTCGGTGAACAGGTTCTTGGGGTCCTGCTTGCGCTCGGCCAGCGGATTAACCTTGGCCTTCGCGCTGAACTGCAGCATCTCGCAACCCAGGCTTGCCGGGTTGTCCGTCACGGCCAGGGCGGTCAGGTACGCCTCGCCGGTATCGGCGAATGCCGGGTTCACTTCCATCGAGCAGAAGATCTTCTGGCGGGCCTTGGTGATCGTCACCAGATCAGGCGTAGGGTCGAGTTGCGCGAAGAGGCGCATCTTCCCGTCCTGCTCTTCGGCCTTGAGTGCCATCACGTCGCCGTATGCCTTGAAGGGACCGTTCGGGTCGTAACCACGGATGTGTTCCAGATTGATGCGGGCGCTGTAGGTTTCCGGGTGGTAGTTCGCCGCCATCTGGACGATCATTTTGCGATCGATCTCGCGGCCATCGGAGGTTGCGCCTTCGGTCGCGACGCGGAAGAACTTCGGTTTGTTGACGGCCATGCTTTCCTCTCTGCTGAGCGTTCGGTGGTGTTGCCATGTTCGGCAAGCCGCCGCGCGCGGGCAACGTCATCGTGTTGTGCCGGCGGAGGACACAACAACTGCCACGTGGCATGTGCGCGCGCGACCGGTAGCGTTGCGGCATGACTACGCTCCCGCCGATTTCTTCCCACCAGCTGGACCCTGAAATGGAGCCGCGGCGCATTGCGCGTGCGCTGTACTGGCAGGGTTATCGCGTGGCGCGTATCGCGGAAATGCTCGGTGTGAAGCCTTCGACCATCCATAGCTGGAAGCGGCGCGAGAAGTGGGGCGAGGCGGACGTGGTGGAGCGTGTGGGATCGAGCATCGAGGCACGCATGGCGTTGCTGATCGCCAAGGAGCAGAAGGAGGGGAAGGATTACAAGGAAATCGATCTGCTGGGGCGGCAGATCGAACGGCTGGCGCGGGTTCGTCGCTATGAGGACAGCGGGAATGAGGCGGACCTGAATCCCAAGGTGGCGAATCGCAACAAGGGGATGCGGCGCAAGCCTGAGCGGAACTCGGTCAGCGAGGAGGAGCAGGGGCAGCTGGTCGACGCGTTCATGGATTCGATGTTCTCGTATCAACGGGAGTGGTATGAAGCCGGGCTGGTCGAGCGTATCCGGAACATCCTCAAGAGCCGGCAGATCGGCGCCACCTGGTACTTCGCCCGCGAGGCGTTCATCGATGCGCTGACCACTGGCCGCAACCAGATCTTCCTGTCCGCCAGCAAGGCGCAGGCGCACGTCTTCAAGCAGTACATCATCCAGTTCGCAAAGGACGCGGCAGGGGTGGATCTGAAGGGCGATCCCATCGTGCTGCCGAACGGGGCAACGCTGTATTTCCTCGGCACGAATGCGCGCACCGCACAGAGCTATCACGGGAACCTGTACCTGGACGAGTACTTCTGGATCCAGCGTTTCCAGGAGCTGCGCAAGGTGGCCTCGGGCATGGCCATCCATGCGAATTGGCGGCAGACCTATTTCTCGACGCCATCGAGCCTTGCGCATGAGGCGTATCCGTTCTGGTCGGGGGCGCTGTTCAATCGAGGGCGACGGAAGGAAGACCATATCCGCGTGGACGTGAGCCACGCGAACCTGCAGCGGGGCCGGCGGTGCGCGGATGGACAGTGGCGGCAGATCGTCACGGTCGAGGATGCGATTGCGGGCGGCTGCAGCCTGTTCGATTTCAACCAGCTACGGCTGGAATACAGCGATGCGGACTTCGAGAACCTGCTGATGTGCGGGTTCATCGACGACACAGCGTCAGTGTTCCCGCTGTCCATGATGATGCGCGGCATGGTGGACAGCTGGGAGGTGTGGGAGGACTTCCGGCACTGGTCGCCGCGTCCGTTCGGGAATCGCGAGGTGTGGGTCGGATACGACCCGAACGGGGGTGGGGGCGACAGTGCTGCGCTGGTGGTGGTGGCGCCGCCGCTCGTGCCTGGCGGGAAGTTCCGCGTGCTGGAGAAGCACCAGTTCCGGGGGATCGATTATGAGGAGCAGGCGGCGGCGATCCGGCGCGTTTGCGACCGGTACAACGTCGCTTACGTCGGTATCGACCGGACGGGTATCGGTGATGCCGTGTACCAGCTCGTCAGCAAATTCCGGCCTGATGCGGAGGGCTTCACCTACTCGGTCGACGTGAAGACCGGACTGGTGCTGAAGGCGCATGACGTGATCAGCAAAGGTCGGCTGGAGTTCGATGCCGGGTGGACGGACTTCGCCGCGTCGTTCATGTCGATCCGGAAGACCACCACGGCAGCGGGCGGGCGGGTCACCTATCAGGCCGGCCGATCAGAAGAGACAAGCCACGCAGATCTCGCGTGGGCATGCATGCACGCCATCGCACATGAACCGTACGAAGGCGTGACCACAACCAATACCAGCATCATGGAGCTGTCATGAATCGAAGGAAGGGTCGTCGTAGTGGTCGGGATGTTGTTAAGCACGCTGGGCCCACACGCACACCCGCGCCCGTTGCTGCGGCGCCAGGTGTGGAGGCGTTCTCGTTCGGTGATCCGGTCGCCGTGCTCGACCGGCGCGAACTGCTCGACTACGTGGAATGCCAGCGGGTAGGGGACTGGTTCGAGCCGCCTATTCCGTGGGACGGACTGGCGCGGTCGTTTCGGGCGGCTGTGCACAACAGCTCGCCGATCTACGTGAAGCGGAACATCCTGGTGTCGACGTTCATCCCGCACAAGCTGCTGTCGCGGACGGCGTTCGCGCGGTGGGTGCAGGATTTTCTGGTGTTCGGGAATGGGTATCTGGAGCGGCGGGACAATCCGCTCGGGCGGCCTATGGCGTTGGAGCCGGCGCTGGCAAAGTACATGCGCCGAGGCACGGACCTGGCGCGGTATTTCTTCGTGCAGAACTGGCAGGACAAGCACGAGTTCAAGCCGGGGAGCATCTTTCACCTGATGGAGCCTGACATCAACCAGGAGGTGTATGGGCTGCCGGAGTACCTGTCCGCGTTGAATGCTACCTGGCTCAATGAGTCAGCCACGCTATTTCGTCGGCGGTACTACAAGAACGGTAGCCACGCGGGGTTCATCCTGTACATGACGGACGCCGCGCAGAAGCAGGAGGACGTGGATGCGTTGCGCGAAGCGCTGAAGAACAGCAAGGGGCCGGGGAATTTTCGGAATCTGTTTATGTATGCGCCGAACGGGAAGAAGGAGGGGATTCAGCTGATCCCGGTGTCAGAGGTGGCGGCGAAGGATGAGTTCTGGAATATCAAGAATGTCACGCGGGATGACCAGCTCGCCGCACACCGCGTGCCGCCGCAGTTGATGGGGATTATTCCGAGTAATACGGGGGGATTTGGGGATGCGGAGAAGGCGGCTTTGGTGTTTGCGCGGAATGAACTGAGGCCACTGCAGGATCGGTTGATGGAGGTGAATGAGTGGTTGGGGATGGAAGTCGTGCGATTCGATCCATACCAACTCGGAACCGAAGAAGGCTAGCTTGCAAGGACTGAAGCTAGCGACAGGGACGACGCGCGATTGCTTCGATGCTGTCAGTAGCTCGATGTTGGGTGCGCCCTCGCCGGACTCACCCAAGATCTCTTCGGCCTTAATGCACGCTGCGGGCAATGAAAAAGGTTGCTGCAACGAGAGCGGCGCCGAGAGAAGAGACGAAAGTGACCAGGCGCCAAGTCTGCGCGGACATTTCCCGGTGAAGGTCTTCCTTCGTCGCAGTCGTGTCTAGCCGCACCTCGATTTTAGTGAGGCGATCCCTGATCTCGGCGGCGGTGCTTTCCAGCTTGGCGACACGGGCTTCCATGTCGCCATTATAGGGTGGACCACCGCTCCCGTGGCCGATGGTGTCGGGGGAAAGGCGGCGCAGCCTTTCAGTGATGTCACGAACGTTCGACATTGCCCTTCACTTCCAAGATGGATTGAGAGAGTAGGCGCTCAAGCCGCGCAGCGACGTCCGTAAGCGCTTGGGATCTTTCGTCTGCAGGGTGACCGCTAGCATCGGTGACGACGCTATCAAGCAGTTCAAGAGCATATTCGCGCACCTCGTTGAGAAGGTAGAGATATGCTCGCTCCATGCCCGAGTCCATACGCGACATCGCCGCGCGTACCTGTTGCGCCTCTGGGCTGACACCCCGATCCTTCTTCGATTCCGGCTCGTCCATCAATGTCTTCCCGCACGAGTTTTCGACGGGCATTGTAAGGCATTCTGCGGCGATGTCCGTCATTCCTGGCCTGCCGATTCATCGATGCCCCACAGAGACGCGAAGAGCGCCTCTGCGCACTTCTATTTTCCGTGCCACCTTACGCCCAGCGCCCCACTTTTGACACTCGGCGCGCGGTGGGGACCCCGCCTCACCCGGGCGCTTCACGGCGGCGGTTTTGCGCACCCGTGCATAGCCCAGCCGGCCCTGCCCAGACCTCACGTGGCGGCCGGTCAGCGGGGTGCGGCCCTTTATGCGTCTTTATGCAGCTGGAAGAGCGGCGTTGGCAGGCTAATGCGGCTGCCGGTGGGGCCGAGAACACTTGCCTACGGATTGAAAGTCTTGCGGGGGTCGGGAAAAAGGTAACTTCGCTAACAGGCCGCCAACAATGAACCTAACTCTTTGATTTGTAAGGGCGTGGCAGGTTACCTAGCGAAGATAACTTGAGATAACCAAGAAGGTAACCATCGGCTAAGTCATTGATTTTATTGGATGGGGTGCGCTGGGAGAGTTAAGCTGGGAGTAGGTAACAAGGTTATCTTGTAGTTATCTCAATGTTACCTTTTGGCTGGTCCCCGGCTTGCCTTGTCTGGCAACGCTTTGCAGGCGATTCCGGGTAGATGGTTAGCAAGGTTACCTCTTTCCCGACCCCCCAGAATCTTTAGCGCAGCCACCGGATAGCACTGTACGTCCATACAGTATCCGTCCCAGATCCACGGCCGCTACCGCGAGGCGCACGCCAGACGGTCTCGCGGCCCAAACTTCCTTCAATCCCCCGAAATTCCCCCCGAATTCGGTGTTTAGCGTTGATTTTTCAACAATCGCGAGTCTCCTCCCTCGCACCAATCATCATTTGTGGGTTATTCGCCACAATTTCCTGCCTCACGCGGGCTACCCAGCCAACGGGGGTCGTCCCCTGCGTCGCGGCACAACCGGCCCCTAACGAGACCGGTCCCCCCCCTCAATTCAACGGAAAGCGC